>ONUF01000054.1 GCA_900321005.1 uncultured Bacteroidales bacterium
AACCACATGTTCCTCCGCTTGTGCGGGCCCCCGTCAATTCCTTTGAGTTTCACCGTTGCCGGCGTACTCCCCAGGTGGAATACTTAATGCTTTCGCTTGGTCGCTGACAGTGTGTCGCCAACGACGGGTATTCATCGTTTACGGCGCGGACTACCAGGGTATCTAATCCTGTTTGATTCCCGCGCTTTCGAGCCTCAGCGTCAATCATGCCCCAGAAGGCTGCCTTCGCAATCGGAGTTCTTCGTGATATCTAAGCATTTCACCGCTACACCACGAATTCCACCTTCCTTGTGCACATTCAAGGAACCCAGTTCCCACGGCAGGCCGGCGTTGAGCGCCGACATTTTACCGCAGGCTTAAGCTCCCGCCTACGCTCCCTTTAAACCCAATAAATCCGGATAACGCTCGCATCTTCCGTATTACCGCGGCTGCTGGCACGGAATTAGCCGATGCTTATTCATGGGTTCAGGCTCTCGCCCATTGACCAATATTCCTCACTGCTGCCTCCCGTAGGAGTTAGGACCGTGTCTCAGTTCCTATGTGGGGGACCTTCCTCTCAGAACCCCTAACGATCGTCGTCTCGGTGGGCCGTTACCCCGCCGACTAACTAATCGTACGCATCCCCATCGATGTACCGATGAATCTTTAATTGTAAGAGGATGTCCTCGAACAACCACATCCGGTATTAATCCTCCTTTCAGAGGGCTATCCCGGAGTACATGGCAGGTTGGATACGCGTTACGCACCCGTGCGCCGGTCGCCATCAATCAAAGCAAGCTTTGATCATGCTGCCCCTCGACTTGCATGTGTTAAGCCTGTAGCTAGCGTTCATCCTGAGCCAGGATCAAACTCTTCATTGTAAAATAAGTATTGTATTTCACAATCTGGCAATTTACAATCTTACAATTGTCACATCGCCAAACTGCAAACACTTGTCTGTTTTCAAAGACGCCTTGAACAATGGAGTGACCTGTATCGGATCAGAAATGACGGTCGCAATTTCTTGCTTCCTGTACTACTTTGTCTTGTTTGTCAATCTTTCAAAGACCATATGCAGAGCGAGCGTGACTTACAACCCCTGCCACACAGGGGTGTCCCTTTCTCGTTTGCGGCTGCAAAGGTACGGCGATTTTTCCGAACCGCCAAACGTTTCATGAACTTTTTTGCAAAAAATCTTTCGCGACCTTGACACAAGTCAAATGTCTCGCGCGCGTTCCTTATTATTATATTTAGGATTTATACCTTGCCAATCGGTCGTCCAAACTTTCTCCAGTGACCTTTTCGTAGCAAGATCTTGCCGTCTTGATGGTGCCGAAACCGGCATCGAGACATGCCGTGAGGGTGCGCGTCTCTCCCGATGCAATCATGCGCTGTAGTTCCTTGACGCGATAGACGTTGATGTAGTCGTGAATATTGTTGTGCCCTTGGCTGCGTACGCTTTGCAGGAGCAGATGGCGGTTGATGCCGATGGCTTCGCACAGCTGGTCGCGTCCGAAGGTATTATCCTTCCACGCATCGCGATTGTGTTGCATCCAGAACTCGGCACGCTCGAAGCGTCGAAGGTTGGCCTCGTTGAAGTCCTCCTGCTCTTCGTCGTCGCTGACGATGGACGGTTCGACCTCCACCACTTGGATCTCGGGCTGCGGCAAGCTGAGGGCTATGGTCTCGAGCGAACGCAAACACATATAAATGTTCGCGAGCGAGAACAGGATGAGCCATATCTCAAACGCCAAGACGGAGAAACGGACAATCGTCCAGAAATAGAGGCAGGAGCTCAGTCCCAGACAGAAGGCATAAACCTGCAGGTAACGCGGCACATGGGGATAGCGCAACATCGTACGCGGCAGGCGGAAGATGTTGATGATATAGTATGCGCTGAGAGCCAGCATGGCCAACCGAAGGAACATGTCAAGGGTGAAGAAGGCGTTGCCCAGTTCTTGCCACGTGTAATAGTTGGGCGATGTCATTCCCAGGAAGGTCAGGACACCGTAGATGACGCCGAGGACGATTACCGGCAAAGCGTAGCGCCACATACGTTCCCACTGTAGATAGCCCGGCATGGTGATGCTCAAAGGATAGATACTCTGCAAGAAGACAAAGAACAT
>ONUF01000053.1 GCA_900321005.1 uncultured Bacteroidales bacterium
TTTATGGACGAGCCTAGCCCGTGCAACTCCTCGTTGTCGATGATGAGGAACCTGTCGTGGAAGTCGTCTGAGTAGGTGACGGCGAGCCCCTGGTACTGGCGGTTGAATTTCGCGACTTCGGTCGGTGTCGGCTTGCCGCGATTCTTGCATACGAGCCGCACCGTTACGCCAGGACGCTTCTTCGAAAGAACCTCCAGCGTGACTGCATCCGAATACGGGTCAATGAGTACAATCTCCGACTTCGCGCTTTCAATCAGGCGCGATACATACCGCATCGAGTCAAACTCCGACTCTGCGGGCAGGATTCCATTTGGAAGAAGGTTGCCACGGTCGAGCGCATCGAACACCGTGTCAATCCGCTTGTCCGTTTCGAGCTGCTTAATTTCAATGGCACCCACGCGCTGAAGAAGCCCTGCGCTTGACATCAGGAAGCTCCTCATCGCAACAAATGCGTCCATTATGTCTATGCTGGTTTTTACGGCAATATCACTTTTCAACACCGTTGCCAGCATCGCCACGCCTTGTTCGGTAAAAGCATAAATCGGAACATGGGAGAACCGCAAGGATTTAAGGTGGTCACAATTTGTGACCACCTCCTCTTTTTCGAGTGGCGTCAACGCGAAACGAAACCGTTCGGGGAATCGTTCTGAATTGCGCTTGACAGCCTGATTTAACGCCTTAGTCGGCACTTTATACAGCTCGGCAAGATCGCGATCCACCATAACGTATTTGCCGCGAACCTGAATGATCCGAGCGCCAATCCGTCCACATGGCGAATATTCCGAGACGATTATTTGCGAGCTAGCGTTTTTGCATGATTGTTTCTTGCTGATTCTCATTACAACCTCCGAGTACAATTATCCTGTCTTTCAGCAGTAACCCCTCGCGGTTCCTCCCCGCTGGTTGAATTGCCCCTGCCACGACAGCCCGTAGGTATCGCGGATTCACGCCTTCAACACCGTAGCTCCAACGCTTTTCTCACCGCGATTAAATCAGCATCATTTCCGATGGCCCTCCTGCACGATTTTTTGGACCGTATCAACTTCGGAGAAAGCGTGTGTATTATATCATATTTTCTTCCAAAGCGGGCGGCCAACCTTACGCCCCCCTCCCGCCTCGCGCTTCTCCGGCAGCCCCGGCATCAGGCGGCACTACACGCTACATCCCATCCCCACCACACCTCTGAACGCACGAGAACGGTCCCCGCGAAACCCTATTGAATGGTGAGCGACCTTTCCCACGTCCTGTTATATCTTCGCCAGTATGTCGGGGATATTTGACTTGTCGAGGGATGAAAACGCGAAACACTTCTTGCCAAGATGGTTGAGCGACGCACCAACATGAATGAGGGTTGTCTTGTCGATGATGAGGAATCGGTCATGGAACTTGACGGACTCCTTGACTGTTAGCGTGTTGTTGTATTGCGCATTGAACTGCGCCACATCGACGGCATGAAGGAGATTCTTGCGCGTGTTCTTCACCACAAGGATCGATACGTTTGGCCGTTTCTGCGCGATGAGCGGCAGAACGGAGTCGTCGAAGTACGGGTCTATGACAATCAGCTCCGTCTTGGCCATGCGCACGAACTTCTTCATCTGCTCGAACGCGTCGTATACCTGCCCGTCAAAGAACACCTTCTGCGGCGGAAACTTCTTGTCCTGCATCGCGTCGAGAATCAACTTGAAGCGTTCCTCGTTGCGGGCCTGCGCGTCTTCCTGTTTCAGCTGACGGCGTTCCGTGGCTTCGATACGAGACAGCAAAGGCGCAAGCGAGGCAAGCGAGCGACGCATCGCAACGAACACATCCATTATGAGAATGCTCACGGCAATAGCGGTTTCGCTTTTGAGCACGGCTGAAAGCATAGCTATTCCTTGCTCCGTGAACGCATATGGCATGTATTTTAGGTGTTGCCCTTGCCTCTTGTTTAAGGTCACGATTTGTGACCTTAAACTGGTGTTCGCATTTAAGGTCACGATTTGTGACCTTAAGTCTGGGACTTCGTCTTTGGTCAACTGGAACATGAATCGTTCAGGGAAGCGCTCTATGTTACGCTTTACCGCCTGATTGAGAACCTTCGTCGGCACTCCGTATAGTTCCGCAAGGTCACGGTCAAGCATTACCTGTACGCCGCGAATCGTGAGGATTCGCGAGCGGATAATGTCGGCACTTGTAGGTTCAACAACTGTCAGATCGTTCATTGCATGTTTCCCTTAGACGGCGCATATTATACCATTTCGCCGCATATATTGACAGGCTGGTGCTACGGCCACTTGCGGCCCCGCCCCGCGCTTCTCCGG
>ONUF01000052.1 GCA_900321005.1 uncultured Bacteroidales bacterium
CTTGAAATAGACGTAGAAGGTGCCTTTCGCCACGCCGCAGGCGTGCGTGATGTCTTCGACGGACACGTTGGCAAACCCGTTCTTCTCGATGAGAGAACAGGCCGTCGTGTATATTTTGTGGCGCGTTTCCTGTGCGTTCTCCTGCCGCTTTGTCACTTGAAAGCCTCCTATGAGGTGAAATACGGCGGGTATTATAGCACATCACCGACCCCAAGTCAATGACTCCGAGTCAGCTTTTGGTCCGACTGCCAATCGTCACTTGCTTACAATTCCTTTATGGTACGGGCAGGAACGCCGGCGACGACTGTTCTGGGCGCGACATTCTTCGTCATGACCGCGCCCTCGCCGAAGGCGTCGGGCTGGCCGAACGAAGTGAGCCCGCAGGGTCGCAAGAGCCCGAGCGGCCATCATCGGCTGCTCGTCCCTTGGTGGAGGTTCGCGCAGGCAGAACATCGCCACGGTCATCCAGACCGCCTACGACCTCGGCGGACGCGAAATGCACCTGCGGCGAGATGCGCCTGCCGCGAAGCGGTCAGGTTGGGTGAGCGAAGCGAACTGCAAAGCGTATCCACCGACCGAAGGTCGCTGCCGAAGGCAGTCGCTAGAGTGGCGCCGCAAGGCCCCGCGCCGTCAGGTTCCCCGACGAGCGAAGCGAGGAGCTTTGCGAAGCAAAATCGCAAGAGGGTGCGCGGTCTCGAACAAGATCGAGTCGCTGGTCGCGGAGGGAACGCTGTCCCCCTCGCAGGAATATCCCCCGAAGGAGCGTAGCGACTGAGCGCCGTAGGCGGCTCAATGCGGGGTGTTCGCTTCCACGCGCTCGCGCGGCTCGTCTACGAGGGAATCATGGACGACCTCGCCGCCGGCGGAGGCGCGGCCACGAACGCGGTTCCTGCGTCCGCCATCTTTCGGCCTCCATCTTTTAGTGTCATAGGGCAAGCGCTTTTTCGTACAATTCGATTGATAACTGGCAAGAGCGTCTTTGCAATGTGTGGTCTCACTCCATCCTCGCTCGACACGACTTCTTCCACGTATTCCTTTGTGTTCGTCGCTTCAACCGCATTGAACAATATATCCATCTCGGCATGTTTAAGGCAATATCGTACGGAAAGGAATTGAAAAACCTCCATCAATCCTCTTCTAACAACTACGGCATCATCTTCTCCAAAGCCTTCTGCAACGCCTCCAGCTACTGTCTTGCCTAGCTTGCCACCAACCCAACTCCCAATACAGGCACCAACAATTGGAATTGGAATTAAAATCTGTCCCAATGTGCCTCCCGCCATTGCCCCGGCAATTCCGCCGCCTTGCGTGACAAGATTCTTCGTGAAGTGGTCTTGAACTTGCTTATCCACCGTGAGTACAGCAGTTCTTATCCTGCAACGTTCACCATCTATCGTAATAGTATCGTTACGGAGAATTGGAACATCCCTTATGTATATGGCCCCATCAACCTGGAGACGATGAAGCCCCATCGCAAGAACCCAACGATTGCCAATGTGTTCTCACAAATGGGTATTGTCGAGGAATTGGGTAGTGGTACCAGAAAGATGTTTAAGTACACTCCGCTTTATGCCAACGGCAAGGAACCAGTCATAGAAGAGCAGGATGTGTATCGTATCGAGATACCATATATTCCGACTTTACAGGGAAGTAATGTGGGGACTACACAGAAAAGTACACAGAAAAGTACACAGAAAAGTACACAGAAAAGTACATTGAAGATACTTGAGCTGATTAAGAACAACCCAGAGGTCACTACTCAGGAAATGGCTGAAGCCATTGGCATTATACGTCGAACAGTTGCCAAACACATCAAATCCTTACAAGAGAAAGGTATCATTAGGCGTGTTGGTCCAGATAAAGGTGGGCATTGGGAAGTAATTAATGAATAGGAAGGTATCATCAATGATTATCGCGAAAGGCTTGGTCATTATCTGTCAACCCTTTCAGAACTGCTAAGAGGTGCTGTCAAGGCTGTTGTTGACTACGTTCAGTCTGGGTATCGTAGCTTTAGCTATCGTCAGGAGTGCGATGTCAAACGTTATATGAATAGCCAGCCCAACAAGGAGGAAGCTGCAGGGACTGTGCTTAAGGCCTCACTTCCTTTCTTGAAATCTGATGAGTGTGAGCGAGTGAAGGATGAACTATCAGGCATAGTACGGGACATGAAAGAAGAACGACAGCAAACCCGAAACCGTGGATTCCACATGTAATACTCCGAAATTCGAGTCTGCTAGTAATGCAACCAATCTCATATAACAGTTCGTTGTTGTGATTTGCGTTCCTAGGCAAAGCCAATCTGCTGGCAGCGGTAGTTGGAACTGACCAATTGGGTTGGCACGAAGAAAAAGACGGGCTGGGGATTAAGTTGACTGAAAATATGCTGGATGAATGTATTATTATGTCCCGTCAGGTCCTCTACGTAGATTCTCCCTATATTTCATGGGCGATACTCCGAAATGCTCCTTGACGAAACGGCCAAAGAAGGAAAGGTTTGGAAATTCCAGACGGTCACTGATTTCCTTT
>ONUF01000051.1 GCA_900321005.1 uncultured Bacteroidales bacterium
CCATCATAACCGCCATCATCCAGTCTTCGTCCGTCATGACTTCCATCGCAATCACGATGGCGGTCACGGGACTTATCTCGCTCGACCAAGGTATCTACCTCACGATGGGAAGTAACATCGGTTCGTGCGTCGTGGCGATTATAGCAGGTCTCACCAGCGGCGTAGCCGCCAAACGCACGGCGATGATCCACCTCATTTTCAATATCTTGGGTGTCGTGCTCTTCCTCTGCGCAGGAGGTCTGATTAAACTTACCACCGGCGGCACATATAGCTTTGGAATCCTCTTCGAACGCATCTTCCACACGCCGCAACTCCAGTTGGCTATGTTCCACACGGTCTTCAATGTCACGACCATGTTAGTAGCCCTTCCGCTGACCAACGCCCTTGTGAACATCGCTTGCAAACTCGTCAAAGACCAGCCTGCACAGCAGACCGACGAACCGCATCTTTATTTCCTTGACCCGCAGATGTTACGCACGCCGGTAGTTGCTATCCGCCAGCTCAAAGAGGAGATCGAGAACATGGCGCAAATGGCGTTGCAGAACTACCAACGCGCCATCCGGGACGTCACGACATTAGATGATTCCGAACGCGACGAGTTCAACCGCACGGAGCGCCAACTCAACTATCTCAACCGCGAATTAGTCCACTATGCCTTGCTACTCTCTAATAGCCAACTCAGCCAGTTCGACCACCAATATCTCGTCTCCACTATCCGCACGGTCAGCGACTTGGAGCGTATCGGCGACTACGCGAAGAACATCGTCGAGTACGCCGACAGCTTGCGGCAACAAGAGGTACGTTTCTCCGACTACGCCCTCAATGAGATAGACCAGATGAATACTCTCATCGCCCAACTCCACGAAGCCACCATGCAGGCGTACCATAAGATGGATATGTCCGCACTCGGGCGTGCGAACCAGATTGAGGACGAGATCGACCGTCTGACCGACGAGATGGAGCGCAATCATATCCAGCGGCTCTCGTTGGGTATCTGCAAACCGCAAGCCGGAACCGAGTATATCTCCCTTGCCCAGAACTCCGAACGTGTTGCCGACCACCTCATCAATGTGGCGAAGACCATTCGCGACCTGCAATAAAACAATATAAACCGCGTTATTCCAACACAGGATTAACACAGGATTAACACAGCATTAACACTACATATGCGGACAATCTCTACGAGACAACCGCAATTTAATAATAATTTTTAAATTCAACTATTATGAAAAAGTATTTTTCCGTAGTGCTTATGGCACTCTGCAGCCTGACGGCTTGCGCAAAAGAACAAGTAATCGCGTACGACCAAGTGCCGGAACCGGCAAAAGCCATCGTTGCAGCACATTTTGATGCTTCCCAAATCGCTTATGTTACGTTGGACAGAGGCCTGCTGGACGCAGACTACGATGTCAAGTTCAACGATGGTCGTTCTTTGGAATTCAACAAGGCGGGCGAACTTACCAAAGTGGATTGCCAACAAACAGAAGTGCCTTCTGCCCTCATTCCAGAGTTGGTACGTCAGTATGTGAAAGCCAATTTCCCCAACGCCTTCATTACCGAGTGGGGCAAAGATGACCGCAGGTGGAAAGCCGAACTTAACTCTGGCCTTGACCTCGAGTTTAACAGCAAATATGAGTTTGTTCGCATAGACGACTAAGTGGATTTTGCCATAGTTTTTCGCCCAAATACTTGCATGTTTCCGAAAAAAGTTGTAATTTTGCACTCGCAAATATTTCTAAAATCATGAGAGCAATTTTTATCAATGGTTCTCCGCGCAAGAACAAAAATACCGCGCAGATGTTGGAAGCCGCCATGAAAGGCGCGCAGGAAGCAGGAGCAGAAGTGGAGATGATCCATCTCTACGGCATCAACTACAAAGGCTGTATGAGCTGTTTTGCCTGCAAAATCAAAGGCGGCAAGAAGGGCGTCTGCTCCTTCAAGGACGACCTGCTGCCCATCCTTCAGAAAGCCGTCGAAGCCGATGTGCTGGTGTGCGGCTCACCCAACTATTGCGGTTATCCCACCGCTTTGCTTCGCGCGTTCATGGAACGGATGATCTTCCCAACAGTGAACTATTCCGACTACAGCAAGCCCACCGTACTGAAGAAAATCCATACGGCCACCATCTACACGATGAACTGTCCTAATGATGAGTTCTACCATAAGATGAACTACCAGTATCTGATGGATACCAACGCCAACGAGTTGGGTGTCTTCGGTCCTACAGAGATTCTGCGGAGCTACGACACCTACCAGTTTAACAACTACGACCGCTACGATGCCGCCATGTTCGACGAGCGCCACAAGGCTGAGGTGCGCGCCACACAGTTTCCCAAGGACATGGAAGCTGCCTATGAGTTAGGCAAACGATTAGTGAAAGCGGCACAACCGGTAAGCAGCCTTGCTTGATGAGGCCATAGGAAATGGTGGTTCTGACAGCCTCTTTTGGATAGATTAGCCTCATCAAATCAGTGAGACGAAGAGGCAAAAGTGCCGTTATCAAACATATTATATGAACTTTGTACAATAACGGCACTTCTTTTTTCATTCTTCAAAAAGGTTTGGGCAAACTATTGCAGTCTGAAAGACTTGCTCAGCG
>ONUF01000050.1 GCA_900321005.1 uncultured Bacteroidales bacterium
CTTCCGCAAGCAGGCAGGTGTTTCTCCGGCTCAGTTCCGCGCAAACAAATAGTTGTCCAAATCGCAATAAACATTTTCTTCGTCTTGGTTTGATTTGGATAAATTAAATAGATTTAGTACCTTTGCATCCGATTTGATTTCGGACAACTAAATCTATTAGTCTATGGCAACACTTAAACACCTATTTTCGTACATCAACCATTCTTTCCGTGAGGGTTGGGACAGCCCTGCACTGACGGACTACGGCACAGACCGCACCTACACCTACGGCGACGTCGCCACGCAGATGGCGCGCCTGCATCTCTATTATGAGCAGCTCGGTCTCCATGCAGGCGACAAGATTGCTGTGTGCGGTGTCAACTCGTCCAACTGGGCGGTCGGTTTCCTAAGTATCCTCTCGTATAATGCCGTGGCGGTGAGCGTGCTGGCGGACTTCACAGGCGCGGACATTGAGAAACTGGTCAATCACTCCGATGCGCAGGTGCTGTTCGTCGGACCGATGGTGGAGAAGAAAATCAATATCAGCCACATGCCCGCACTCAAAGCCGTCATCTCCACGGCGGACTTCCATCTGGTCTATGCTGCGCAGCCCAAGTTCCGCGAGGCGTACGAGATGCTAGACGACACGTTCCAAGCCATCTACCCGCAGGGCTTTAAGCCCGAACATGTACACTACCGCGAAGACAATCTCGATGACCTTGCGCTTATCAACTACACCTCCGGCACAACCAGCAATCCCAAGGGTGTCATGCTCACCTACCGTTCGCTCTCATCCAACGTGCAGTACTCGATGGAGAACATGGAGTGCCATCCGGGTATCAATCTCGTGTCGCTGTTGCCACTGGCGCACATGTTCGGAATGATGATCGAGCTCATCTACCAGATGGCAGGCGGTTCGCATGTCTGGTTCATCACACGCCTCACCACGCCGGTGCTGATGCAGGCGCTGCGCGAGTGCAAGCCGATTATTATCATGGTTGTGCCGATGGTGTTGGAGAAAATCTATCAGAAACAGATAAGCCCTGTTGTACGCAAGCCGCTGGTACGTGTGCTATGGCATATCCCGGGCATCGGAACGCTCATAAAAAAGCGTATCCGCAAAGGACTGATGGACGCATTGGGTGGCAACATACGCGTCCTTATCTCTGGAGGTGCGGCAATTAATCCCGAAGTAGAGAAATGCCTCATGGACATCCATTTCCCCTACTTGACCGGCTACGGCATGACCGAGTGCGGACCGCTGGTGTGCTATGTGCCGTGGCAGCAGTTCAAGGCGCATAGTTGCGGACGGCTGGTGGACAGAATGGAGCTGCGTATCGACTCGCCCGACCGGAGAGGCTCCGGAGCCGGAAAGGCTATGCAGAGCGAAATCGTAGGCGAGATTCAACTGCGCGGCGACAACTGCATGGTCGGGTATTATAAGAACCCCGAAGCGACCAAGGCGGCGTTCACGGAAGACGGATGGATGCACACGGGCGACCTTGGGTGTATCGATGCGCAGGGCAATGTTTTCCTGCGCGGGCGATGCAAAACGATGATTCTCGGACCTTCCGGTCAGAATATCTATCCCGAGGAGATAGAGTCTCTGCTGAATGCCCAACCTGCGATAGACGAAGCACTGGTGGTGAGCCGCGACAACAAACTCCACGCACTCATCTATCTGACCGACGAGCATGTGGAACAGATGCGGGAGGAAGGCATGAATCTTCAAGAAGCGGTTTTGCAGGCAGTGGATGATGTCAATCGGCAATTACCGCCTTATAGCCATATCGTGAACTACGAATTTATGTTCAAGGAGTTCGAGAAAACGCCAAAGCGCTCTATCAAGCGCTATTTATATAAATAAGTGAGTAAGTAGATAGTTTCCTTCTATGGAAACGAAGCAAAAGTCCGACTGGGAAGCCGGACTTTGTTTTTTTGTGCCACTTTTTCTAAAAAAATCTCTCTTTTATTTGCATAATTGCCCAAAAAGCTGTAAATTTGCAGTCGCATTAGAAAGGGTTATCCCGAAGTGCCGCCGAGAGTTGAGTACAGCCTCACCGCCCGCGGTCAGTCCCTTATGCCCCATGTCTCCGCCCTTATCGGCTGGGCTCTGGAGCATTTTGAGGAGATAACAAAATAAGGGCAGTAGCGTCTTTGGCACATGATTTGTTACATGTATAGAAACTTCTGTTTCACCCTCAAAGGCAAAGTCTTTTTAGGCCAGGCTTTGGGTGCTACCGGAGCGGAACTGTCTTTCCAGACGCTTGTTCCAGGACAAGATAGCGGTTTCCTTCATACGCACAAAACGCACGAGGAGTTGTATTTCATCCTTCGTGGTGAAGGCACGTACCAAGTGGACGGCGAGCAATTCCCTGTTAAGGAAGGAGCTGTGGTACGTGTTGCACCGGAAGGCAAACGTGCATTGAAGAACACCGGCAAAGAGAACCTGACTATGCTTTGCATCCAATACAAAGCGAATGCTTTCACCGATGCAGACAGCCCCATGACGGATGGCAACATCCTCAATGAGCCGCTGAACTGGTAATTGAACTTGTCGTGATTATCAAAAGAATAATATGAGTGAAATACTTATTTCCGAGAAGCAAGTGCAGAGTGTGATGACCAAATCGTCACTGCCCGTGGGCGGTTACTCGGTGAACCCGTATGTGGGGTGTACACACGCTTGCAAATATTGCTATGCTTCGTTCATGAAACGCTTTACTGGA
>ONUF01000048.1 GCA_900321005.1 uncultured Bacteroidales bacterium
AAATAGTCCATTTTATGCAAAGATTTTCTGCAAAGATTAGCAGCGCGAGGCGCGGAGTGAGATGTCAGGAGCGGATGCGCGGGGAATCCATTCGGAATAGATTTGTGCGGCGGTTTTGGAATCATTGCAGGTAACGGAATCATTGCAGGTAATGGAATGCAGGTAATGGTAAATCGTTTCGGTGGTGTCGTTGGGCAGCAAGTTCAGACGGCAGGTAAGAGTATCGCCCAGAAAAGATTCGTTGAGCCAATGAACGCTTAAACAACGGATGGCGTATGCGTCCATGAACGCCTGTTCTGCGGATTGCATGGCGATAGAGACGTACGTGCGGTTGTTGACATGCCCATTGAAATCAAGATTAATCGGATTGACACGGTGCTCGACCTGCTGAAGAAGTATGCCATCGGTGCCAAACCGGCGTTTCTTATGGCTCTCGGAAGTTCTTTCGGGCACAATAGGAATCCGGTCAACGAAAGGAGTAAACGGCACAAGCCGGTGTGTGTCTATATCCAGATGTGACCAGCAGCCGTAGCCGTGTGCCACTTCGACGCCATCCGACCTGCGGATACGGAACTCGGTGTACAGCCTTAGTGCGGTCAGTTCGCTATTCCAGATGGTCACTTCGATGTCGTCGGACCAGAGTGCGGTCTGCTGTTCGAACCACGCGTTAAACTCGGTAATGATCCAGATGCGGTTGATAGGAGCCACATCAAACGGCGCGAGGTGCAAACAAGCCATGAACCGCGTTGAACAATCCTGAAAATAAAGCAGCACGGCACTCGGCGTCATGCGGTAGCGCGTGTCCATATCTGCCGCCGTGATCGAATAATGATGTACGTATTGGTTGTTAGGAGTAATCATATCAGTGTTCGGAATCGCCCCATGAGAGGAGTTGCTATTTTATTGATAGAGATAGCGCTTGATTGAGCGCTTTGGCGTTTTCTCGAACTCCTTGAACATAAATTCAAAGTTAGCAATGCGGCTATAAGAGGGTAATTGCCGATTGACATCCTCCACTGCCTGCAAGATCGCTTCTTGCAGATTCATACCATCCTCTCGCATTTGTTCCACATGTTCGTCGGCCAGATAGATGAGTGCGTGGAGTTTGTTGTCGCGGCTCACCACCAGCGCTTCGTCTATCGCCGGTTGGGCATTCAGCAGTGACTCAATCTCCTCGGGATAGATATTCTGACCGGAAGGTCCGAGAATCATCGTTTTGCACCGTCCGCGCAGGAAGATATTCCCTTCTTTGTCGATAGTTCCGAGGTCTCCTGTCCGCATCCAACCATCGGCGGTAAAAGCCTCTTGCGTTGCTTCAGGATTCTTATAGTAGCCCAGCATGATATTGTCTCCACGGAGCAAAATCTCTCCGGGAACAGTAGCCGGATCGGACGAGTCTATGCGTATCTCCATCCGATCGACGAGTCGTCCGCAGCTGTGCGCCTTGAACTGCTGCCACGGCTGACAGATAGGGAAAACGGATGTCCATAAGGCATTTCTCCACTTCGGGATTGAGGGCCGCTCCACCGGAGATGAGGCTTTTGAGTTTGCCGCCGAAAGCGTCCATCAGTCCCTGACGAATACGGTTTCGGACAAGCCTGCCTGCAATGGGTGTATTCCATAGCAACCGGACAATCGGTTTGCTGACAACAGGACGAATCTTCTTCTCATAAATCTTTTCCAAGACCATGGGCACGACGAGAATAATTAGCGGTTGACATTCGCGGAATGCCTTCATCAGCGTCGGCGTAGTCAGGCGTGTCACAAAATATACATGCGATCCTCCGGCTATCTGGTAAATCAACTCTATCATCATACCGAACATGTGCGCCAGAGGCAGCATGGAAACGAGATTGACACCGGGGTGACATTCCATGTTATCTATTGAATACTGCACGTTGGAAGACAAGGCACGATAAGAAAGCATAACACCTTTGGGGTTTCCTGTTGTGCCGGACGAGTAGTTAATCAAAGCGAGGTCGTCAAGATTGTCTTCGCGGTAGTGCACATCTTCCGGTCGGAAGCCTTTCGGGTAGCGTTCCTTAAAAGAGGTATTCAGCTGCTCATATTCCCTGCGATAAGCAGGATCGGCAGTATAGACCGGATGAAAATCCACCGTAGAAATCACGGCTTTGAGAGCCGGCATATTAGCCGGGTTGACTTTCTGCTCCACCGCCGGACCGACAAACAGCACTTGTGCGTCGGAATGGTTGACCAGCCGCTCAATATCTGCTCCCGTGAAATCCGGCAGAATACTGACGGCGACCGCCCCATAGGAGAAAGCACTCATTAGCGCGATTGCCCAACGAGCGGAGTTAGCCCCGCAGAGCGCAATCTTATCCCCCTCATGAAGCCCGAGTTGCTCATAAAAAAGATGCAACCGCGCCATTTCGGTTGCCATCGCACCGTATGTGTAAGTGAACAATTCCCCGTAGTTGGTCAATGCGGGATTGTTCCAACCCTCCCGGATAGAGCGGTTGATGTACGAAAACATGTGTTTGGTTGGTATTGCCATAGTATGATTCGAGATTGATTACTATGCCTTCATAACGGCGGTACAGGATAGCTGACCGTCTGCTGTTTTGAGGATATAACAGACCTGCCTGTCCGTAGCCTCGGCTTCCACGGTAATCGTGTCCTCGGGACCTAATTCATGTGCATACCGCAAGTCTATCTGTATCGGCGCAACGCCGGTTAGCACATCGCAGGCATTGAGCATGAACTGCAGGTATTTGGCGGAATTGCAGTGGTTGTTCAGGTCAAGGTCGGTATAATGAATCTTATGCGTCAGGCAGTGCGTGACGCGCTCTATCGCTGTGGGATGCCGTAAACGGGCGAGCGAGACCGTCCGGTCGGAAGTATGGTTCATCCATAGATAGCTGTCCGCAAACGGTAAAGCAGCAATACCGCGCGTCTGCAAGTCAATGATTGTCCATATGCCGGTTGCTTGACCTATAGGCTGCAACCCGCCTGCATGTTCTATTGACAACTCGTACGCGCGAAAGACCATGTTATGCGCTACGGTGGTTGGCCATGTCTGTATTACCAAGGTGTCGTGATAGAGCGGCAGACGGTCTATCTGAACCGCAAAGCGTTCCAAGACCCATCCGGCTCCGTACGCCTTGCGCATGAATTCAACACCGGTTCCCAACTCGTCCTCGCCTTGAGCACTCGCATGAAGCATATAGTTCAGCAAATCCGGCAGACGCAAGTGCAGCGAAGCATCTACATCTGCTATTTCCACATAGTGTTTGTATTGAGTAATGGGCTCCATTTTACATCCGAAATCAAATCGGGTGCAAAGGTACAAAATCTTTTGGAATAGTCCAAATCTATTTAAAACATGGAAAATGTTTGTTGTGATTTGGATAACTATTTATTGTTGCGGAATTGGGCAGGTGAAAGACCTGTCTGCTTGCGGAAGAACTTGCAGAAAGCAGCCTCCGTGGCAAACTGCAAGCGGTATGCTATTTGCTTGATATTGAAGTCGGTGGAGAGTAGCAAGCGTTTGCTTTCCTTGCACAAGATATCTTGAATCATCGCTTGCGGCGACTTGCCGATACAAGTGCGGCAGACTTGGTTCAGATAGGCGGAGGAAATCTGTAATTGTGCGGCGTACCAACTCACTTGCCGCTGTGTACCGCCGTTCTCATCCAGCAGTTTCAGAAAGGCCACATACAGTTGATTCATCCGGGACGAGACGATGGTATGAGAATCCCCGGAAGGACGCATTACCTCGTCCACCCACGATAATAATTCGTAAATAATCGATTGTCCTTGCAGGAAGGCAACGCGCCGGCGGTAACGTCCTGTCTCCTCCGAGTAAAGCGGCACAAGACCACGGTATGCTGTGATGAGTTTTAATTGCCGTGGCGAGAGATGGATAATAGGATGCCGCAGGATAAAATGCAGTTTCTCAATCCAGTCGTCTTCATCGCGCAGACAAGCGTACAATATGTCTTCTACTTTCTTTCCGTCCAGCGCAAAGATCACACAGCGGTAGTCCGGCGACTGCGAGAGAACCCGCGGCAAACGGTTGGCAGGGCTGAAAAGCAGGTCGTTTGGTTGCATGGAATATGTGGTTCCGGCATACTCAAAAGTGATCTCTCCAGCAAGACATTGCCACATATACGACCGCCCGAACGCCGAACCGTTTTCTAACAGAAGGTCATTCAGGTCACTGGTCACCACTATGTCCTTAAATCGTTTTATATCCATCGCT
The DNA here is from genome assembly GCA_900321005.1 of uncultured Bacteroidales bacterium. Taxonomy (GTDB): domain Bacteria; phylum Bacteroidota; class Bacteroidia; order Bacteroidales; family Paludibacteraceae; genus Colicola. Next base: position 4,223 of record ONUF01000048.1, read on the forward strand.
TGCGTAATTCCCGAAACTTGGCACAAAGTTACTACTTTTTTTCGAAATGGGCAAATTTTTTTACATAAATTTGCCATTTGCAGGATATATAACGTACTTTCGGAGGGTTCACCTATAACAACTTTCATACGCGTTAGGGATTTGGAAGGGCACAGCTGCTTGGTCAGGGCGAACAAACGTGACAGAAAAACGGCAGACCGTAGGTAGATATGAAAGAAAACTGCCGGCTCGTTATGAGTCAGCAGTCTTACACAATCCGTACTTGGGTTGCAAGCACAATGTAAAGGAAGTGCCTTTAGCTTGGCAACAGTTGCAATTTTTTGCTATTT
>ONUF01000047.1 GCA_900321005.1 uncultured Bacteroidales bacterium
CTATACAATTCGTAAATTTTTTCGCACGAGCGTTGCGTATATGAAAAATATTTTGTATCTTTGCGCACTTTTTGTAGGTGAATACTATTTGTTGAACTTTTAATTATATTTTATTATGAAGAAAATGTTGATGAGTTTTGCGGTTATCACCATGATGGTGGTAGTTGCCGGTTTGGTGTCTTGTAATCCGAATAAGACCCAGTGTTGGTTATTGAAGGCGACTTTCCCGAGCGGTAAGACGCAGGAGATGTATTTCTACGGTTCCGGAGATGAAGCAGATGCTCAGTTGGAGCTCATGCATCAGGCGGGTGCCAACCAGATCCATCGTGAGTCCACTTCCAAGAGCAAAAGCGACTGCCAATAATCGGTGGTGCATCGGGTATGCGAGGCTGATTACCTCGCGTACTTGCAAAATGCCCCCCCCCCGATAGGTGATGAAGGGGACTCCAATGAATAACACAAAGTAAATACATAACTAACACATATGAAACACATTTTTAACCGTTTGACAGTCATCATAGGACTGCTCGCTATTTTCGTAGGAAGCGCTTTCGCTACGAACAGTTTTCTGGAAGAAACCCAGAATTACAGCGTAACGCCGAAAGGTAACGGCGTAGTGCATTTCAAAATCCCTATCTGGGCGTATGGCCGCGTGAACAACTATCGTCTGGGCTACGGAACTTCGCTCTGGTATTCCGGTACGTACAACAAGACCAAGACGTCAGGTGTAACCCATTTTATATATATCCGCAGTACGGACACGCAGAACACCTCTGACCCCGATAAGAACAGTACGGCGGAGATCAGAGTGAGCAAGGGAACCGTGAAAGTGACCAAGACGGCGGACGGCGGCACGAAGCAGATAGATTCGGGTACGGACTATCAGCGCGTGGAACTCCCGGCTCAGAAATCGATGGACGGCAGTTATCAACGCGTCGTGTTCCTCGAATTTGACTGGTATGTGCCCCAAGACCTGTCGACTACGACTTTCTATGCCGGCGTAGACGGATTGATCTACAAATATGATGCGAATGATAAATCGGAAATACAGGAAATGAATATATGGTATTGTTTCCCGGATAGGTTGGACGGCGCGGATGATCTGATAGCACCGGAGTTGCAGTCTCCCTATCTGTATTTCATGGACGAAGAAGGCAATCCGGTACGCGAAGGCAAGGCGGCGATTCCATACGTGGTATATCAGACGCCTAAGTCCTATACGACGACGTTCAACTCGCAGTCTGTGACGGTAAGCAATCGCGCCGGTTCGATCATCGTACCTACCGCCGACACTATCCAGCGCAATTTCAAGGCGACCTTTACGGTGCAGCCCAACTCGGATGTATCGACTACGGTGGAGCGTTCGACAAACGCCATCAATATCCCTGCGTATCACCGAATATATGATTTCGCAGTGAAAGAGGGCAAGGATGCGCAGGGTAGTTACACGGGCGCCAAGACGCTGAGTTGGACGATACGCAATCCGCAGGCGGAGGATCTGATGAGTACCGACTATTTCGAGATACAGCGTGCGCAGAAAGAAGATTATTCGGATGCGCAAACGATTCAATTGCTGCCCATGACTCCGGATAGCAGTACATACACCTACGTAGACGAGACGACCGTACCGGCAGGAACAGCTGTGACAGAAGACTCACTCCAACGATACTACAATATAGACTATAAAAACTATGTGCTCAAGTCTGAAGAAGGCGAACCGCTCTATTCGATGAATCTGCAATTGGTAGCGAAGACGAAGACTCAACCGGCGCAGCCTATTTACTACCGCGTACGTCGTGCTTCCGCCTCGGCATGGGACTGGAATCATCCTTTCGCCCAGCAGACGACATTGCAGCAGCACAGCTATCTTGCGCCGTTGGCACTCACGCAGCCGAACTACACGCTTGACCCTGATTTTGAGAACAACCGTAAGGTACATTTCAATATCAAAATTGACAATGCTCAGATAACCGATGCGCCTATTGTACCCGCAGACTGCGAGCTTACTCCTGAGTTCGTGGAGAATAAGATGCCGATCGATTCGATTACGCTCAATGTAAATGTTACACCGGCATTCCATGAGGCAGTTAGCTACATCAAGTTCAAAGTCGACAACCGACACGAAGTTAATGTGTGGAATGAAGGCATGCAAACCATCAAGCTGCCGTACTGTCGTTCCGGGTTCTTAGAGATTCAAATAAAAGGTAGATGGTACAATACCTATTTGTTTAACGGATGCGGCAATGATTTTTACTTGGAAATTATCAGACTGACTGAGCAGAAGATGGTTGAGATGGACGGCGGTCTATATACGTTCATCCTTGATAGCCGAGATCGTTATAGTGGCGGATGGGTATATGAGGGCCATGCGGATTTTACCCCCAACCAAGGAACGAAAGTGATACCTGCCGTCGTAACCGATCGCTGGAACGAGGTGAAGGATACGGTGAAACAGATGATGTTCGAGAAACTGACGGAGAAGTACCGCACGACGGCCTATGGCCGCTGTACATGGGACCGCGGCGCGAAACTGGTGCTGACGCGCAGGTCCGTAGAGTCGGGAAGCGAGATAGAGTTCATCGTTCCGCAAGACAGCATTCGCCGCAACGAGGACGGCAGTTGGACAGCGCACTTCACGGATATAGCGAACATGGCTTGTACGCACTATACCTACACCGCACAAATTGATCCGTCGGACGCCGAGTTGCGCTTCCAGAACCCGAATTCCACGGCGCCGGTAGCCATCAACGGACCGTCGCTCTATTTCGATGAGGCGGCTACGATAACTTCCTTTACCGCTTCGCAGGGACTGACGGACGGAGAGAACAAACGCGGCGTGCAGTTGCGTTGGACGGCTTCCGCGCCTTCTGTGGATGAGTTTATATTGCTTCGTATCCCGCAAGGCAGCAGCAGTACGCCGGATACGATTTATCGAGGCGCAGAGGTTACATGGTTTGACCAAACCGCCGTGCCGGGTCAACACTATGAGTATACCATCGTAGCGCGCTATGAGTGCAACGGCCGGCGAACCGACAACAATGCTACGGCGATAGGATGGCGTACCGAGTTCGGCGAGATACGCGGTGTAGTAACACAGACCGACAACACAGGCATGGCGGGAGTGACGGTCAGCCTGAGTGGCAACGGTCTCACGCGAAGCATGGTCACGGGCGCGGACGGCGCGTTCGTATTCGACAGCCTGACTTATGATATCGCGTCCGGCTCCGTATTTACGATAACGCCGACGTCGCAGTACGGTACCTTCAGTTATAACAACACTTC
>ONUF01000022.1 GCA_900321005.1 uncultured Bacteroidales bacterium
TCGTATTCGCGCAGGAACAGGTCTTCGTAACGATCCACGAGGTCTTGAACGTCCTGATAACTCTCTTCGGGAATAGTGATCACCGCTGCCGCCTCACGCGGGATAGCGTTGCGCAGCGACCCTCCTTCTACATATGCCAGACGCGCCTCGTAGTTGGTAACTGCATCCTTAAGGAAACGGAACAGCAGTTTGATGGCATTGGCGCGCTGCAAATGGATATCGCAACCCGAGTGACCGCCCTTGCAGCCTTTTACCTCTACGCGTAGCGCAATATCGCCATTCTCGGTCTCTACCTCCTGATAGGCGAACGTAGCGTTGATATCGATACCTCCGGCGCATCCAACATATAACTCGCCTTCGGTCTCGGAGTCGAGATTCAGCAAGTATTTGCCTTTGAGCCAACCGGACTTGAGGTCATTGGCTCCGTACATACCGGTTTCTTCGTCGATGGTGAAGAAGGCCTCCAAAGGAGGATGCACGGCATTCTTGTCGGCGAGAATGGCCATAGCTGTTGCAACGCCGATACCGTTGTCAGCACCGAGGGTCGTGCCGTCGGCTGTTACCCATTCGCCGTTGTCTTCGATATATGCCTCAATCGGATCTTTCTCAAAGTCAAAGACTTTGTCGGAGTTCTTCTGAGGTACCATGTCCATGTGTCCCTGAAGGATGACACCCGGATGGTTCTCGTAGCCCGGCGAGGCGGGTTTGCGAATAAGAACGTTTCCTATCTCGTCCTGGAGGGTCTCCAGACCGAGCGATTTACCGTAGTTCACTAAGAAGTCCGCGATCTCTTTGCGCTTGCCGCTTGGACGCGGGATTTGGGTAAGGCTGTAGAAACTGGACCACAGGCCTTGGGGAGAGAGATTTTTCATATTAGTTATCAGTAATCAGTATTCAGTTCCGTTTTCAGTCGATGGTCATTTCGCCGCAGAGGTCTTGGGAAAGCAGTTCTTTGGCATTCTCGGGTTGTTCGCCGAGAAGAAGCATCATCTTGGTGAGCAGCGCTTCGGTCGTGATATCATGGCCAGAGAGTACGCCGGCTTTCATGAGGTTGAGCGAGACGGCATAGAGTCCCATCTCCACGGAACCGGTGTTACACTGCGTCTTGTTGACGATGATGATGCCGCGGTCCACCGCTGCTTTGAGTTCGCGGTACAGCCATTTGTCGGAAGGTGCGTTTCCTGCGCCGAAAGTCTCGAGAACTACTCCTTTAAGACCGCGTGTACGCAAGAGCGCGCGCACGACGGAAGGCTGGATGCCCGGAAAGAGTTTGAGCACCGCCACGTTCGTATCAAAGGCCGTGTGGAGCGTGAGGGGTTTGGACGGATCGGAATAACGCACGAGGTGCGGCAGGTACGTGATATGCACACCGGCTTTCGCGAGCGCGGGATAGTTATAACTGTTGAACGCCGAGAAATGCTCGGCATTACGCTTGGTAGTACGGTTGGCACGGAAGAGCCGATCCTCAAAATAGATGGTCACTTCAGGCACAATCGGATTGTCTTCTTCATCTTTTGCGGCCGCTATCTCGATAGCCGTCAAGAGGTTTTCCTTCGCGTCCGAACGAAGTACGCCGACCGGCAGTTGCGAGCCGGTAAAAACGACGGGTTTACCGAGGTTCTCGAGCATGAACGAGAGGGCAGAGGCAGAGTAAGACATGGTGTCGGTGCCGTGCAGGATGACGAAGCCGTCGTATTCGGCATAATGGTCATAGACCGTGCGCGCCATCTGTTCCCAACTGGCGGGACCGATATCCGAGGAGTCAATGAGTGGCGCGAAGGCCAGGATCTCCACTTGGAAATCCCCGGCAGAGAGTTCGGGCATAAAGGCCTTAAAGGTCTCCATATCCGCCGGAACGAGCGCGCCCGATGCCGTGTCACGAACCATCGTAATGGTTCCGCCCGTCGATATTAAAAGAATTTTACTCATGGTACGAGTTGCAAATGTTTTCAATTTTGCGCTGCAAAATTACATTTTTTTTTGGACATATGCAAATTTTTTTGTACCTTTGCAGCGAATTTGTTGGTATGAATGCGAAAATTCTCATCATAGACGGCGATATCAGCCTCTCCACGGTGCTGAGCGACTACTTTTGTAGTCGCGGCTATGCGAGTGAAGCGGTCAGTTCAGGCAAAGAGGGATTGGATTTTCTCTCGGCGACGTACGCCGATCTCGTGCTGATGGAGATTCAGGGCGTCGGGATGAACGGGTATGATTTGTTACGCGAGATTCATCATCGCCAGCCAGAGTTGCCAATCGTCGTTTTGACGACGCGCACCGACCGCGAGAGTCAGATGCGGGCGTTCCAGTTAGGTTGCGACGACTATCAGTTCAAGCCCTTCTCTATGGATATTTTGATTTATCGCATAGAGGCTATTCTGCGCCGTGTGAGGAAGCAGGAAGAAAGCAAACAGCGGATTTTCAACCTCAACGGACATGCTTTCGATGCAACGCGTCAGACCTTCGACGGAGCGCATCTGTCGGGACGCGAAAGTGACCTTTTATTGATGCTCTGCCGGAACGAAGACGAGGTGGTGGACCGACACCGTATTTTAGCCTCGTTATGGAAGGAGGACAATGCCTTCACTTCGCGCTCTATGGGCGTGTATATCAATCACTTACGCCGATTTGTAGAACCCGCCGGATACACGATTGCGGCGGTGAGAGGCAAAGGATACAAGCTCGTTCGTAACGAGCAGTTGAACGTTTAAAGTTTAGCGTTTAAAGTAAAAAATATGAGACTGATTGCACCGAGTGTCTTGTCGGCCGATTTCGGTCATCTGGCACAGGATTTGGAAATGATTAACCGCAGCGAGGCAGACTGGTTGCATGTGGATGTGATGGACGGCACGTTTGTGCCGAATATCTCGTTTGGTTTTCCGCTGATGGAACCGATGCGCAAGTATTGCACGAAGCCGCTGGACGTGCATCTGATGATCATTCATCCGGAGAAATACGTGGAGCGATTTTGCGATGCGGGTGCCTGGTCGGTAGGTTTTCATTTGGAAGCCGTGGACGATCCGTTGCCTATCCTGGATCTGATCAAGGCGAAGGGCGTGAGGACGTGTCTGACCATCAATCCGGATATCGATGTGAAGCGTTTAGTCCCGTATCTGGACAAGGTTGATATGGTATTGCTGATGTCCGTTTTTGCGGGTTTCGGAGGTCAGAAATTCATTCCCGAGACGATGGATAAGATCCGCTTTATCAAGGCGGAGATCGACAAGCGGGGACTGAAGACTTTGATTGAGATTGACGGAGGTGTGAATGCAGAGAATGCCCATGCCTTGTTCGATGCCGGCGCAGATGTGCTGGTAGCCGGAAGCGCCGTCTTCGGAGCGCCAAACCCCGAAGAGATTATCCATAAAATGAAAATCACAGAATAATATACTTTGTATATTATAAGGAGGGGTAGGATACGTGATTACCCCGAGATGATAAGGACATGCTAAGCAAAATACGTGCATACCCGATGGTTGTATTGCTGTTGCCGCTGGTAGCAGCAATACTTCTTTTCGACCATTTTCGATCCTTTGTGCCGCAGACAGAAGAAACGGGTACAGAAGCGCAGCGGGAAGAGGTTAAGACGTACGGATTTGTGATCGAGAGCGCGCCGAAATCCACGGCGAAGTGCGAGCGATTTGAGACGAAAGTGATAGGGGTTAGAGGGTTAGAAGTTAGAGGGTTAGAGGTATATTTATATCTGCTGCGGGACAGCACGCGGGCTTTGCCGAGTTGGGGTGATACGGTGGTAGCCAAGACGCAGATCGAATGGTCGCGAAGGACGGGCAGAGCGTTCGCGGCGCGGTACACTATTTTGTCGGCAAAGGGACATCCAATACCGCTGCAAGTGCGATTGTACCGGCGTTTGGCTGATGCAGGATTGAGCGGGGATGAGTTGGCGACGACGGGTGCTTTGACCTTGGGTTACAAAGATGACATTGACCCGGAAGTGAGGCGGCATTTTCAGGTTTCCGGCGCGGCGCATGTACTGGCTGTGAGTGGTTTGCACACGGGTATTTTATACGGGTTGGTGTTGTGGCTTTTGACCTTAGGCGGGCGCTTCAAGCCGCTGTACGAGAACCGATTCGGGCGATGTGCGATTAGTGGGGTGGTCATTGCGGTCATGTGGGGGTATGCGTGGTTGACGGGCATGACACCTTCGGTAGTAAGGGCGGTGACGATGGTAACTATTTTTGAAGTAGGGCGAATGGTATACCGGCAGGCCTTCAGTCTGAATACGATTGCCGCAGCGGCGGTACTGATTTTGGCGGTACGTCCGACGGATTTATGGAGCGTCAGTTTTCAGTTGAGTTTTGCGGCCACGACAGCGATAGTAATAACGGCCAGAGAAAGCGAGAAATATATTCACAGCAGAGATTTCGACCATAAATGGTACGGGCGAGTTTTTAGTTGGTTAATAGGAACCATTATTATCTCTTTAGCGGCGCAGATAGGGACTTTACCTATCACGATGTACTATTTCGGGCAGATCAGTTGCTATTTTCTGCTGACGAATCTGATTGTTTTGCCACTCGCGACGTTGTTGGTTCCATGCGGGTTGGCGACAATCGTTTTGGGCGGTAGTTTGTTGGGAACAATGATGGGCAAAATCACGTACGGTTTAGCCTGGGCAATGAATCATTCGACAGGATGGATAGAGAGTCTGCCGGGCAGTACCGTCTCAGTGCATATCGGCCTCGGAATGGTGGTTGTATATTTCCTGTTTTTTATTCTTTTTAGTACTTTTCTTATAAAAAATCGTTAAAACGGCATAAAAATTGTATTTTTATTTGTGTAGATGCAAAATTATTTATATCTTTGCGCCCTAAACGAAATTATTAGACGAATATGAGACACACACGTCAATTATTAGTAATGATATATGCCCTTTGTTTGGCTGTTGTAATGCAAGCCCAAACAACGGTATCGCCGGTAACGAGTACAGAGGGTTATGATTTCTATGCAACTTTCTTGCCGAACGGTACTGCCCAGCGAAACGCTCTAGACTTGAAGTTGCAGTTTTTGGTCAGTTCCCGTGCTGTTCCCGGTCATCCTGAGATTACCGAGAACGTTGTCACTGTGCAATGCGGTACGTTCCGTTATGATTATCATGTGCCGGTTAACAGTACGCTGCCTATAGAGATCAAACCGGACCTTGCGTATTGGGACATCGCTAACGAGAAAGAACAGGTAGAAAAGCCGCTCACTTTGGGTGTGCATATATACAGCAAGAACGGCGTGAAGATGACCGTTTATGCCCTCAACCAAATCGGTACCGATAAGACGACACTCTCTTTGGACGGTTCACATCTGCTACCTAAGCAAGCGTTGGGACACGAGTATATCGTAGCATGTAACCGCGAAGACAATATCGCTACCGAGTTTGTGATTATGTCCACAGCGGCCGGCACAGAGGCCAAAATCCAGTTGCCGGACAATGTAAAGACAAGTTTGGGCCACACCGGTACCATCACAGCCAAGTTTAACCAAGCTTACCAAATTTATATCGTTCGTGCGTCAGCCGATCCGGAGAAACCGAACAACCCGATTGATTTGTCCGGAGCAAAGATTTGTTCTGACCGTCCGATAGCCGTATGGAGCGGTAACCAAGCCGCACGTTTTACCACCGACTTAGGTAACGCAACGGCCGATCATGCGTTTGACCAGTTGTTGCCTATCGACCGTTGGGGTTCGCAATTCATTGTGCCGATGACGGGTCTTAGTACGCGACTCAACAAACTCGATATCATCGCACGAGAGGAAGGAACGAGCGTAACGATCACGAGTTCCAAAGGTCCACAAACTCAAACTTTGGGGTCCGGAGCAAAATGGGAGAGATTGGTCGATGCGTACCACGGACAGGAAAGCAGTTTCCAGACCCTGGCAGACAGTGTGCTTCTTGTAAAAGCGAACAAGCCGGTGGAAGTATATCTCCACAGCTCCAGTGCGGTATATAACCTTGACAGAAATATCCAGTATCACGGCGATCCTTCCATGACGATGATTTCGCCGTTGGAGTTTTTGACAGACACAGCGGTGTTTACGACATACGCCAATCAGTTAAAGGACGTTGATCCGATGAGTTATGAGTTGGTTCTTTGGGCTAAGGAATCCGCTATCTCAACGCTTCAACGCAACGGGAAAGTTATTCCTGCGAGTTCATTCAAGAACCTACCGGGCAATGTATATCCCGGCTATAAGTACGCCCGTATTTCTATCCCGAAAGCGGAAGAAGGATACCAAATCATCACATCTAAGGTAAAGGGCTTCGGCGGATATATATGTGGAATGGAAAATGGTCAAGCTGTTCTCTATCCGATTGGCTACGACTTCCAACCGGCAGAGGACTCGCTGTTCCTGTCCAAGAAATACGAGCCGAAGGAAGTGCACGGCGGCGAGTTTAATGCCAAGTATCCGGATAAGGCTAACGGCGGAGGTTGGTATTTGGACAAAGTAGAGTTGCCGAATCAACCGACGCAATACGATACGATTTTCATTTGCGACAGTACCAAGTTGCGTTTCCCAGCTATTCTCCACAACAAATGGAATGATATCAAGTGGGAAGTGATGCGTATTGACCCGAGCAACAAGAAGCGCACGGAATACACGGATGACGGCACTGCGCGTCAGACAGGCACGCTGTCCAACCCATTCCTTGAGACGCAGTTCTTTGTATTACCGGAGAAAAATCTGGCAGCTGGAAGACGTCATCCGTACGAGGACTTTGAAGTGCGTGCTATTTTGTACCGCGAGCCTGTTATGTGCCAGGAGACAAACCAAGAAAAATGGCAGAAAGATACGTTGAGTACTATCGTGCGCACGTACCGCAGTTACAATGACACGACGTGGCTTATCCGTTGTACAAATGACACCAAAGACATTGTCGCGAAAGACGGCAAGTATTATATCAAATTCTTCAAAAATCCCGGAGCGACCGATTGGGAGCTCACAGAGATAACGGTAGGCGAGAACATGACTATTCCGACGCACAAGTACAATACCGTCAAGGGCTGTGAGAATGACTCGATTGTCACGCTGCGTGTACTGCTTTGTGAGAGCGATGTAAAACCTACAAAAGAATTTTATCTTTGCGAAGACGAGTTGGAAGGCATCCATAGCGAACTCGACGGATTCTTCCCAAATACTGATTTCTATGGCACGCTCCAAACCTGCAAGGACAATCAACAAGGAGACGGAAAATGGTCATGGAATTCGGTCCAACGGCGCTGGGACTTCACGGATACCGATACCAGGCGCACGACGGATTGTAACAGCGAGATGGAGAGGTGGCATAATACGTACGGCGCTACTTACCCGCGTGCTACGGTAGGTTGCGACCGCACGCTAACAGTCAAACTGCACGTATTGCCTATCACCACGTACCCATACTCCGCGGTAGTATGTAAGGATAGTTATACCTGGACATTCACCGTTAACAACGATGACAACCCGACCCCCCGTACGGTGGTCGTCACGAGAGCGCAATATGGATACGGGTCTCACGACATACCGTATCCTTATACACCAAGTGGTCGTGTACCCCAGAATTTCACTCATCATTGTCAGCGCGAGCTGCATATCCTGCATATCAATTTCATTAAAGCCAATGAAACCAGCCCCAAGGTTGTTGAGTTATGCCAAGACGGCGCCCCGTTAGTAGTGAACAAGACATCCGATCCCGATATCGCAGACGATGAATTCGAATGGATTTTTGATCCGAAAGAGCATGAACCGGGTGAATATTACAGCGAAAAGATTGAATGTACCAACAGTGATGACTGTCCGTACTATATGCAGTATAAGATAATAGTCAACCGGGTGGAGATGCATCGCGACACCGTTGTATATTGCTATGATAACGGTTCACGCGTAGAGCACAAATGGGAAGGTCACGCTTCCTTCTGGGCGCGCGACAAAAGCAAGCCGAACGAAAAGCCAAAACATTATAATGCGAACACTCCGTTGCGAATAGATCGTCCGAAGGCTGATAAAACGAAAGATACCCGTGTTATCTATGAGTTGGCAGATACCATTCCGGGCAATCCTTGCCATATTGTTTACAGTCAGACGGTTATTCTTCTGCCGCCCTACTCCACTTCGGAGAAAGGCGAGCCTATCTCGACCGAGCAATGGTTTGAGTGGCATAACGTGATCTGGGCAGGAGAGAGAGTGGATACAGATACGGTTCCGAGTGGCGGCAAGCAAGTGGTTGTGCTTCAAGAATACGGTCAACAAGTACCGGAAGGATGGAAGGTGACATATGTCAAAGGCGACAACCTCTTTGCGCTGACAACCACTACGACTACCCGCCAGTACCAACGTGACGACGGCTCGTTGACTACTCCTTGCGACTCGACCGTGGAGTTAGCAGTTCGAGTGGCGGATGTACAAAGAGAGCATACCTACGCATGGGTCTGCAGCAACGAAACGCCCTATGAATGGAAGGCCGGCGATACCATCATCTATATCAACTTGGAGGACCACTACCAAATTGTTGATGGAAAACCTCAAGGACTGCCCAAAACCATTTATTTAGAGGAGCATCGTAAGACTGTGGAAGACCCCAAGCGGACTACAAGTCCTTGGCCGGTAGCAGGTATTGATGCCTATTTCTATCGTGACTTGACGATTTATCCGGCTTATGTTACGACGGAAGATTCCGCTGCGTGCCAAGATCCGGGAAAAACAGTAGTATTCAAAGGCAAGACCTTCTCGTTGGACAAAGACACGACACTGGTGGCCGGCAACAAATTAAAGACCCAACCGAAGTATTGGACGAAGCCAGATGCCGGTCCCGATGAGGACCCGCTGGTCAAAGTAGAATGCGACAGTATCGAGGGTGTACGCCTATTCGTACGTCCTATCTACACGGAGGCTGTTAACAAAGAGCGTTCTACCTACAAACATGAGTTCTACTCGCATGACACGGTATCCTTCTTTACGAACCCGAGAGTCCTGTTTGTAGGCAGAGATTTCATGGACGTTCATCCGGATATCAAGAGCCTTGAGGAACTCAAGCGGATTGCGAAAGTGGATTCTGCACTTGTTATTGATGAGACCTTAGTACCGGAATTAGGAGACGAAGGTTCCAGAGGCGGCATCTATCATGGTATACAAATCTCTGACGGAACACATGCGCTGTCTTGCGACAGTACGACCTTCTTGGATTTAACGATTTTCAAGACAAAAATCATACCTCCTATAGATCTCGGCGATAACGGCGATGTATTAGACGGAAGTACAACCGATGAGTGGAAGTTCGGCGGCGATACCACGGTAGCACGCGAAGATGGCACCCGCTACCACACCTGCCCGTATATGACAGGAGATTATTTCCATTTCTACTACGACGCGAACGGGAACGTCATCGGTGAAGTTGACTATTACGATCCTGACGACGATCCGAACAACAGACGAGCCAGTCATGACTATCACTATAGCGAAAACAATGACGGTACTCGTACGTATCTACTGATTGACACCGTGCTCAATGCCGATGGTACGCAAGACGTCTATGTACAACACGTGATTGTCTATCCTACCTATTTGGTAGATGCGAACGTAAGCGAAAGTCTTGGAACCGTTGAAGTGTGCGCGAGCGACACCTATCATTGGGAAGGGCACAAAGATGTTGTCGTTAGCGAACTCCCCTTAATCAACCGTCAAGCGAGAGTAGAACACCCCTTGTGTGCCAAACGTTATGAGAATCGCGGTATCTGCGTGGACTCGATCTGTATATTGGAACTAACGGTCTTCGGCAACGCGAACGTCCCGCAGGAACGCCACCATTGTTTCAACGACACCGTGTGGAAATGGAGGAATAAGGACTCTATTTATTACGATGCCGATGCGCCTATTTCCGGTCAGATACGCGATACCATCAGGCCGCACGATTCCGATGAGCACAATTGCTATGATGTATATACGCTCGACGTGATTTTCAACCCTGCGTATGGAGTTCGACCGTACAAAGGTTATAATAATCAATACCATTATACCTACGTAGAACCGTATATATACAACGACGTGGTTGCTTGCTATAAAGAGGAGAATTTCGAATGGGTGCGGAGCGACGGCAAGGCACAGGATCCGAAAAAGAGCAACTTATACTTATATAAGTATGACGGGAACAAAAACGATGTACCAGACAACATCTATCCCGACCCAGATGGAAATCTGACCAATAAGATACCGGACAACAAAGTTCCGACCGACTTAGACTTCGGATTCCACACCGTTCGCGACAGTTTACTGACCGTAGGCTGTTTCTGCGACTCCGTGCTTACGCTCAACTATGAGATTATTGAAGCTATGCCGGAACAAACGATTACACGAACGATATGCAAGGGCGAGACATATGAATTCGGCGACACCACTATAACCGATCCGGGGACCTATGTAAGATTTATTCAGGAGGAAGGTAAACCGTGTAAGACCCGGACCACGCTTTATCTCACGGTAGATGAGAAAGCGACAACGGTCAAGGTTGACTCTGCGCTGGTATGTTTCGGCGAGGCTGACATCGATGCCACCTACGCACTACGCTATTCGTATAAAGGTAATCATCCAAAGAGTTACAGTGTGTCTTACAAGGAAGATGCACAGGCGATAGGCTTTGTGGATATCGAAGAAAGACCTATCAATCGTCCGGAGAGCGAATGGAAAGCAGATTCTGTCTATGTGCTCAACCTGCCACTCCCACGACTTGACACACGCAAGGATTATCCGACGCCGGGTGAATATCATGCATCCATCAGCTTCAAGAACGAGGTTTGCACCGGAAGCAGTCTGATGACCTACGACTTCAAAATGAAGGTGAACTACCCCGCTTGGGTTATGGAGCAGCGTCATAACGACCTGATTGTATTGTTGGATGCCGATTATAATGGCGGTCACGCATGGAATCGCTTCGAGTGGTTCAAAAACGGAGGCAGGTTACCTGGTTATACCAAACCCTATCTCTATATACCGGAAGGTCTTCTGGTTGGAAACGAGCAAACTGCCGAATACCATGCTGTGCTCACCGAGACAGATGCCTTGGGCAATGTTATCAGTTCAGCGCCTACCTGTCCGATTGTAGTTAAAGCAGGTCTGCCGAACTCCCCGACAAATCCCGATAAGGACCATGGTCCATCGAGTGACTATCTATCCGTAACGCCGACCTGTGTTCCGCGCGGAGGTTCCATACACATCCTCTTCCTCAATGAGAGTAGCAACATCGAGTACCGCATCACCACCGTGGACGGTCAATTCATCTCCAAAGGCGACAATCACGAGCACATAGGAACGTCCTTACCTGCATCTTTGCCTTCCGTAGAAGGAATGTACATCGTTCAGGTATGGTCGTCGGATAAAGAGTCAAAAGAATCATATAGAGCTATTAAAGTAATCGTAAAAGACACATGTCCAAACTGCGACAAATCATCGTTCTAAGCCTCTGCCTCGCCTCTGTTGCGACATGGGGGCAGAACCGCTATTCCGCTACATCCAAAGCGGAGAGAAGCCTCTCGAAAGTGAAAGGTTTCTCCAATAAGGATGCCAATAAGTCCAAGAACGCCCTTGGTCTGCATTCCTCGACCTACACGGGTTCAGGCCACTACCTCGGTCTCTCTGTGGACGGAGGTTGGAGCACGTTCCTATCCAATATCCAAGGAGTACAAAGTACGCCTGGCGGATGGACCGCTAGCGGCAAGTTTCTATACGAGTACCACAATGGTAACTTCTTCCTGCAGACCGGTGTCGGTGTCGGTATCCAACAGGTAACGACACCACTTAAGTCGAGTTCTACGACGGATCGGGCATCGACGTTCCTCAATGGATACTCGGATCCGGAGTTGGGACGCCAACATCCTATGACCGACCCGTATGACGGTATGAAGTTCCACATGAAGCAAGTATTCAGCGACCGCAGCGATATGGCGGAACTCTATTATGCCCAACTGCCCATCAACTTCGGCTATTATATCGCCGGTCAGGGTGGCGTTGGATATGTGATGCTCGGTGCGCAAGTCAACTATGCCTTCGGCGGTAAGACGCGCTCTAATGCCACCTGTACCTCCCGTGCTGTTTTTGAGAAATATATCGGTATTTTCGAAGAGATGGACAATCATGGCTTCCGCAAGGATGTACCTATTTCCTCCACAGGAGGCCAGTTGCCGATTCGCCTGGGTAATACCGGTGTCAAAAATCTCGATATCATCGGTCATATCGAAGGCGGCTACGAGTTCAACACCTTCGAGGCTATTCAGCAATACCGTACCAGCAAACTCGATAATACGGATTGCCGAATGCGTATCTCGGCCTTTATAGACATCAGTCTGCCCAATATTGCCCCCAAAGGTGCGAACAAACTCTACGATCTCAACTTCAACGAAGCCGAGAACGATCAGTCAAAGATAGAGATACAGCAACGCGGATTGTATGACTTCCATACGTTTAAGATGAGTCATGCCTTTACGACAGATGTCGCTAACGGTAGCAAACTCTGGGTGCGCAATTTCACGATCGGAGTACGCTTTACGATTCTCTTTAGTCTACGACCCCAGCAGCGTTGTATCCTTTGTGACCCGTGGCGACACTAACCCTCTCTGAACTATGCGCCCTGATTGGTGAAGCGCTGGACGATAGTCTGGCTGCTTCCTATTGGGTGAAAGCCGAGATAAGCAGCCTCAGCGAACGCGGGGGGCATATGTATCTGGACCTCATCGAAGGAAAGTCCGCGAAGATGCGAGCAACCTGTTGGGCCGGAACAAAAGAGCTACTCACTGCCTATTTCGAGTCGGAGACAGGTCAGTCCCTGCAACCGGGCATGTCGGTGCTTGTGGAAGCGGAGATACAGTACCACGCGGTATATGGGTTGAGTTTGTCCATCATCGGCATCGACCCGAGTTACACGCTTGGAGACCTCGCGCGGCAACGTCAACAGACGATTGCCCAATTGCAGAAAGACGGACTCTTAGATGCCCAGCAGTTACTGCCCTTACCCACTCTTATCCGTCGTATTGCCGTCATTTCTTCGCCGAAGGCGGCAGGTTACGAAGACTTCAAGCATCAGTTAGAAGCATCTCCTTATACGTTCCGTCTTTCCCTTTTCGGGGCTACGATGCAAGGAGAGGGCGCTGCGCCCTCTATCATCGCCGCGTTGGATGAAATCGACAGTCAGGCCTTCGACGCGGTGGTTATCATTCGCGGCGGTGGAGCGACAGCAGACCTCAGTTGTTTTGACGACTACACCCTCTGCGCCGTGTGTGCGCAATGCGAACTGCCTGTTCTCACCGGAATCGGGCACACGCGCGATATATCGGTATTGGATCTCGTAGCGCACGAAGCGCTCAAGACGCCTACGGCTGTAGCCGAATGGCTTATCCATCGGATGGACGCACAAATGGATCGCCTCGCGGACCTGTTGGTTCGCTTGCATCGCACAGCCGAACGACAGATTCTCGTTCGCCAACACCGCGTAGAACTCTTAGAGCAACGCCTGACGGCATGCAACCCGGAGCGAATCTATCAACGCGGCTACAGTCTCTTGACCAAAGATGGAAAAATCATTCGTTCTGTCGCGGAACTGCAACCGGGAGACAGTGTCACTTCGCATCTCGCGGATGGCACGGCAGAAATGACAGTCAATGGTTAAGAAGGACCGACATATTCTGGCCAAAGAGCAACGCATCGGCGCGTTTATTCTCTTCGGTATATTCCTGATCATTTGGTTGACCGTGGCTTTGTGGCCTTCGCAGGAACCGGATCTGCAAGCTCCGCAAGAACCCGTCAAACGTACGTGGGAACAGCGCAAGGACTCGATGCGGCGTGTCGATTCGTTACGATATGCGCAGTGGTCCAAAGAACGCGAACAGCGCTATGACTCCTTTCGCTTGGCAGACTCGATGCGTCGCGACGAATGGAAACGCGAGCGGCAACTGGCCTATGACTCGTTTCGCGTAGCCGACTCTCTCTGGCGCGACTCCGTAGGTTGGCGCTATGCGCGGCATATCAAGAAAGATACCGTCTTGGATCTCAACCATACGGACACTGCCGAGCTGCAACTCATTCGCGGCATCGGCCGATATACCGCCATGCAGATTATCCGATATAGGGAGCAGTTAGGCGGGTATATCAGTCCGACCCAACTGACAGACGAAGAGTTTGCCAAACTGCGTTTGGATACCTTATTAAACCATTTCACGGCGGATAGCAACGAGGTACAGCAGATTCCTGTTAACAGCAGCTCAGCAGAGCGACTTCAACGTCATCCGTACATCCGCTACCAGCAGGCAAAAGCTGTTTATACACTGCGCAGAAAGCGCACACGGCTAAACGGCATAGAGGACTTGCAACACCTTCCGGAATTCACGGAAACGGAACTCAAACGCCTCGCTCCTTACCTCTCTTTTGAATAAAAATTCAAAAATATTTGCATAATTCAAAAAAAAGCAGTAATTTTGCGCTCGCTTTTAGCAATCAAGGGGTATAATGCCCCTTCCGGCGGAGGCCGGTTTCCCCGATTAACGGGGACACCTCCGGGGGCTATTTGGTTTTGACAGCAGGTAGAATGGTTGTGTAAGCACGCCGAGCAATGAGGCAACGCTCGTAAATCTCGCTTCGAAACATAACTGGCAACAACTATGGTTATGCTCTCGCTGCCTAATCGAAGTATAGTAGATTAGCTTTTTTCGGGCGCAAGGCGCCTGAACGAGACATCGCTCCAAGCCGAGTCTGTGGGCTGAAAGGATATAGCGGTGCGGGAATTCACAGAATAGATAGCGCAGGCTGCGATGCGGTATCGAAACTTTAGCAGCTAAGCCGGTAGTTGGTGGCTTGGGTCTTGCTACCGGACGAAAACGAAGGCCAAGATAAGCGTGTAGAAAGCGGAATTGTTCCTTGTTTGGACGCGGGTTCGAATCCCGCTAGCTCCACTAAAAAGGGGTATTAGCTCAGTTGGTAGAGCGCAACGTTCGCAATGTTGAGGTCAGGGGTTCGACTCCCCTATGCTCCACTTAATGGCAATAGAAATCAGACAAATCAACACAAAGCGCGAACTGAAACAATTCATTCAGTTCGCTAATGATTTGTATGCCGATTGTCCGTACTATTGCCCTCCCCTCTTCTTCGATGAGATGAACTGCTTCAACGCGGAGAAAAACCCTGCGTTGGAGGTGTGTGAGTATCAGTTATGGATGGCTTTCCGTGACGGACAAGCCGTCGGGCGTGTCGCCGGTATCATCAATCATCGAGCCAATGAGAAATGGGGCTACAAGCATGTCCGCTTCGGTTGGTTCGATTTCATTGATGACCTCGAGGTGAGCCGCGCACTGTTGGATACGGTGGTAGCTTGGGGCAAAGAACGCGGCATGGATGCACTGAATGGTCCGGTAGGATTTACGGATTTCGACCACGAGGGTCTGTTGCTCGAAGGATACGACCACTTGGCGGTCATGGCTTCGCTCTATAACTATCCGTATTATGTGAAGCATGTGGAGGCATATGGGCTGACCAAAGAGGTGGACTGGATTGAACTGCAGGTATTCCCGCCCAAGACCTGTCCGGAGCGCATAGAGCGCTTGGCAGAGATGGTCAAGCAACGCTATCATGTACGCACGGTCAAAGTGAAAAACTCCCGCGAGGTAGTGAAACGCTTCGGCATCGAGTACATGGACGTGATTGATGCAGCCTATCAGAAGTTGTATAACTTCCAACCCATGACCGAAAAGCAGAAGAACTACTACAAGGACATGTATTTCCAGTTCCTGAACTTCGATTTCGTGACCCTGGTGGTAAACGAGAACGAGGAACTGGTGGGCGTCGGTTTGGGCATGCCGGATTTGGCACCGGCGTTACGCAAGTGCGGCGGCAAACTCTTCCCCTTCGGCTGGTATTACCTGCTGCGCGCGCTGAATGCAAAGAAGATGGACTCCTTCAGTTTCCTGCTTATCGCGGTGCGCCCGGATTATCAGGACAAAGGCATCAATGCACTCTTCTTGCAGGACCAGATACCTATCATCAACCGCTACGGGATTCGCAAATTAGAGACCACCAATATGCTGGAGACCAACACCAAAGTGCTGTCGTTCTTCATGCAATTCGACCATAAGCAACATAAGCGTCACCGCGCGTACATAAAAGCGATCTAATGAGTAAGGTCTTTAAAATCTTCGGTGCAGCCCTGGAGCGTATGAATACCTACCTGCAGGAGCACGGAGGTCGCTATTCGGCCGTCCGAGAAAGGGTGTTAGAGCAAGCGTGCTTGTTACCCCAACCCTTCACAGCAGAAAAATTGGAGGAGGCGTGTCAGTCGGAAAGTATATCGTCGGGAACGATTTATAACTGTTTGAAACTTTTTCTGGATGCCAATATCATCCATGCCACCAAGCGCCAAAAAGGACATCAGGCAACAGAGTACGAACTGATTACCGGCAATCCAATCCGAATGCAACGCATATGCCAGAAATGCGGGCGTACTACCAATTTCCGCTCACCGGCCATCGACTATATGATCCGAGAGCAGAAGACACAGAGTTTTTTCATGCAGCACTATACGCTCTTGATTTATGGCGAATGCCGCAGATGTAAAGTGTTGGAAGCAAAAGCAAAAAAGAAAGCAAAAGCATGAGTACAATGACTATATATTGGATCATCTTCATCGCTATCGCCTTGGCGAGTTGGCTCGTTTCGTATTCGCTCAAGCGTAAGTTCGAGCAATACAGCAAAGAAGCCTTGCCGATGAACGGTCGGGACGTGGCGGCAAAAATGCTGCGCGACCACGGCATCACCGATGTGCAGATTACGCATATCGACGGTCAACTCACCGATCATTATAATCCCGCTACCAAGACCGTCAATCTGTCGAGAGACGTGTATTACGGCACGAACGTAGCAGCCGCAGCGGTGGCAGCTCATGAATGCGGTCACGCCGTACAACATGCTACCGCTTATGCGCCGCTGAAGATGCGTTCGGCCTTGGTGCCCGTCGTGTCTTTTGCCAGCAACTGGATGACATGGATCTTGCTGGCAGGAATGCTGATGATAGAGACCTTCCCGCAGATATTATTGGCAGGAATATGCCTCTTCGCACTGACGACCCTCTTCTCCTTTATCACCTTACCGGTGGAGGTCAATGCCAGTCAGCGTGCTGTGAACTGGTTGCAAGAATCAGGTCTCACCGATCGCGAGACTACTGAGATGGCGTCCGATGCGCTGCATAGCGCCGCCTACACTTATGTGGTAGCAGCCCTCTCGTCACTTGCCACCCTGGTGTATTACATATTGATATTTTTAGGAGGAAATCGCAGATAACCTCATCGGCCCCGTAGCTCAATTGAATAGAGTGTCAGATTCCGGTTCTGAAGGTTCTGGGTTTGAGCCCCAGCGGGGTCACAGAAGCTCGCACCGCCAGGTGCAAGGTAGAACCCGCCCAGCGGGGTCACAGAAGCTCGCACCGCCAGGTGCAAGGTAGAACCCGCCCAGCGGGGTCACAGAAAGAGCAGTCGCGAAGACTGCTCTTTTCTTATTGAAGTTTGATATCTACGATAATAGGTTCGTGGTCCGCGTAGCGGTGAAGACTCTTGTCTTTCAACTTATAAGCGCCATGCTGGTAGTACCAATCGGCATTGACATGCCAGGGTTGCACATGTACGACCTGTGTTTCCATAGACGGCGAAGCGAAACAACGGTCCAGATATCCCATCTCGCCTTTGAAGATATACGAGTAGTCGTTTGGACAGAAGCGCATCAGTTGGTCCGGATAACCACCGCGCACGATGGTCTGAATCGGCAACTCCTGCGTATAGCAGTTATAATCGCCCAACAGCAACACATCCGAATCGCCATAAAGCGCAACAGCTTGCGGCAACATCGCCAACAGCGAATCCACATTCGACATACGTTTCAGGTGCGTATCATAGTTCCCGCGGCCAGCGCGTTTGGACTTCAAATGATTCAGACTCACAATGAAACGCTCACCGGAAGGTTGACCTTTCTTATCAATGCATTCAAACCCCTGCGCGAACATACGCGAATGGTAATGACTGCTCGTATCGGCATAAGCGGATAGCGGCGCTTCATAGGGTTGCACGCGGTCCGTACGGTAGATAAAGCAACCGCCTATACGGTCGATATTCTCCATCGGCATCGAGACATACGCATATTTCTTACCGCCTTTATTCAATGCCTCTAAGAGCATCTGCGGCGCTTTGTCGCCCACCTGCACTTCGCATAAGGCATAGAGATCTCCCTTCATCGCCTTCAGTCCTTTCGCCACTTTGCTCACTTTCAGCGCGTTCTGCTCCGGCGTCGTTCTCCGCGTAGCGTATCCGCCGAGATCCGCAAACATATTCTCCACATTCGCGCCTACTACGCGTAATGCTCCTTTCGCTTTTCGTTGGAGAGGAGCGACGCGGGTATGCGTAGTCTTCACACCTGCCCCCGTCACAAAATGACGCTCACTCGCCACGCGCGCCTGAAACCCGCGTACGCGGTCGCCCGTGCGAACCTTATAATAATTGTTTCGGCAATGCACGCAGATAGAATTGGCACGATTCGAGGCTACTATCTGCCAATAGTTCGTACTGTCGCCGTCCGCCAAACCCACCGCGCGTTCTTCCGGACAATAGAGGCGTTCGGGCGCAAGGATTAAAGAGTCGTAGAAACTACCGCACACCACGAGCGGCGTCGTGAGTTGAACCATTTGATTGGTATAGCGCGACCAATCAGCCTGTAACTGCTCTAACGAAACACGCTCCACCGCCGAAACGGAGAGCGTGTAAAGAGCAATGAGTAGTAATAAATAGTGCTTTCTCATAGTAGTTGCGGAGGGCGGGATCGAACCACCGACCTTCAGGTTATGAGCCTGACGAGCTACCACTGCTCTACTCCGCGATATATCTTCTCTTTCGAAAAGCGGGTGCAAAGGTACTACAAATTTTTCAAATGTGCAAATATTTATGCGTTTTTCTTTGTTTTTTCACTAAAAAAGGCTTAAATCGGCGTCCGTAATGATTCCTTTGGAGCGTTTTTTGCCTCGCGAAGAAGGCTTTGCTTGATTCGCGCCCGTCGGCATGAAAGGCGATACATACCGACCGATATAAGGGTTAATGATGGCGCGTGTCTGGTCATCCGTCGTAGGACATTTATCGACGATCCACTCCAGGTACGAACGGTCGATACGCAGCATCGACTCAATCGACTCATTACGATGCGCACCCTGATTCAGGTAGAAATAATCGCCTTTTTTCACCAACCAGCGATCGAAGGAGATAAACCCGAATTCCGGGCGTTGCGCCCATTCCCATCCGTGCGTCGCCACTTGTGCTTTGAACACCTCTATCGTCGCCATCACATCGTCCAAGGAGTTATGTGCTCCCTCGAAAGGATGACCGTAATAACGGGTATAAGCCGCCGTCAGGTTATTGTGCAACTTCTCGCCGTTCTCGTCCACCTGCCCTGCCGTATGAATGCGTTCCAGCAACAAGGCATCGTACCATGTTCGACCGTCAAAATCGAAGTTCAGCCCCAAGCGTGCCAGGTTATAATGTAATATCGGCGCATCATACCCGTTGCCGTTATACGAGAGGATGTCGCAACCCTCCGTGAAGGCCTTCAAGTCGTCGTATACGTTGCGCAGCGACACACCGTGCTCCAACAGAAAATCCTTGGAAATATGATGCACCGCTTCCGCCTCAGCAGGAATCGTGAACTCTCCTTCCGGAAGAATATACCAATCGCGCTGATCGACGATTTGCCAATCGGCGGTGTCCACTTTGACTAACGACAACTGAATAATGTGCTCTTTCTGCACATCCAAACCGGTGGTCTCGGTATCAAAACAAACGAGTTTCATTCTATATAAAGCACTAAACCCTTGAGGTATTCCCCTTCGGGGTGGTAAATATTTATCGGGTGATCTTGCGGTTGATGCAACTGATGCAAAATCCGCACTTTTCTTCCTACGGAAGCCGCAGCACTGAAGACCGCCAAACGGAAGGCTTCTTTATCCACGGCCTGCGAACAGGAGAAGGTGAATAAAATGCCTCCGGGACGAATCATCTCTATTGCCTTCGCGTTGATGCGTTGGTAACCGCGCAGCGCATTTTTCACCGCGTCTCGGTGCTTGGCAAAAGCCGGCGGATCCAAGATAATCAAATCGAAAGTCCTGCCGGCATTCTTCTGCGCCGTGAGGTATTCAAACGCATCAGCCGTGACAGCCGTGTGGTTCTTCGCTTTCGGGAAGTTATGCGCCACATTTGCATTGACAAGGTCAATCGCTTTCTGACTCACATCGACGGAGTCCACACGCTTCGCCCCGCCGCGCAAGGCATACAAACTGAATCCACCGGTGTAGCAGAACATATTCAGCACTTCCTTACCGGCCGCATAACGCTCCACCAACGCGCGGTTCTCGCGCTGATCCACAAAGAACCCCGTCTTCTGACCCTTCAACCAATCAATGCGAAACTCCAAACCGTTCTCTGTGCTCCAAAACTCTTCGGCATCTCGGGATGACGGGATATCGGTATTCCGAATCAGGTATCCTACCTTCTCTCCTTCGATAGCCGCCTTAAACGGCAAGGTATCATCGGACTTATAATATACGTTTTCTACTTGCGGAACAACGGTCACGATTGCCTCTGCAACCGCTTTGCGGCACAAGTGCATACCAACCGAATGGGCTTGTACCACCGCCGTATCGGCATAGACATCCACAATCAGTCCCGGCAACCAATCGCCTTCGCCATGAACCAACCGGAAAGTATCATTTAGATTGCTCACCAATCCCAAACTCTCTCTCACCTGGTACGCTGCGCGGATACGCTTTTCCCAGAAATCGGCGGGCAGTGCCGACACGCCGAACTCCAAAATGCGCACGGCTATCGAACCCACCTGCCAATGACCGACACCGAGCGTCTCACCATTCGCACTCTCCACACAAACGAGTTCGCCTTCTTCCGGCGCAGCAGCCTTATGCGCCGCGTCCAAAACGATGCGGGCGATTGCGCCGCTGAACACCCACGGGTGAAAACGCTTCAGCGACTCTTCCTTATGCGGTTTTAGAATAATCGTGGTCATTACTCTACTCCTCTCGTATGTTCGTGATAAGTGTGCAACGAAAGGTTGTCGCTCACGTATTTGAGGCTATGCAAGTGCTTGAAACCCAGCGCCGCAATGAACGCCAGCTCCATGTCGAACACGCAATCCTTGTAATCCGACGCCAGCACAAAATCGCAATTCGAATAACAAACGGCTTGCTTGACAACGGAAAGCGGATTACTGATTGCGGACAACTTCAACTCGGGCTCCGCATAGGTCACATTCGGGTGATTCAACCGTACTTCGGTCACTTCTACCCAACTGCCCAAATCAAAGTTCGCACTACCGGCATAACCGATATTGTACAACTCCGCATCGCGGTCGAGATGTTGCAACGAACGAATGATATTGATTGCGCCGACACCGGTAAAGAGAACTTCCGCATCGCGCAAATCCAAACCCAATTCTTCGCGGGCTTTGTCAATCAGCGGTCGTTCGCCCTCTTCGGCCATAATGATGTATTTTGCCATATATCACAAACTTTAGCGGGTGCAAAGTTACTCTTTTTTTCCCATATTTGCAAAAAAAATGCCCAAAAATTTGCGTAATTCAAAAAAAAGCAGTACTTTTGCACCCGCTAAAACAAAAACGGCCGGTTGGATGAGCGACTTAGTCAGCGGTCTGCAAAACCGTTTAGAGCGGTTTGACTCCGCTACCGGCCTCCAAGCCGCCCGAGAAAAGGGCGGCTTATTTTTATGGATAGCGTCATTAAGGACATAACAGAACAAGAGTACAAGTACGGCTTCACGACCGATGTGGAAACGGATATTGTACCGGCGGGACTGAACGAAGATATCGTTCGGCTCATTTCGGCGAAGAAAAACGAACCGGAATGGTTGCTGGAGTTCCGCCTGAAGGCCTTCCGTAAATGGCAGACCATGCAAGTGCCGACATGGGCGCACCTCGATATTCCGGAGATTGATTTCCAGGCCATTTCGTACTTCGCCGCGCCGAAAACCAAGAAAGAGCAAGGACCGAAAGATGAGATTGACGAAGAGATCATGAAGACCTTCGACAAACTCGGCATTCCTTTGGAAGAGCGTGAGGCGCTGGCGGGAAACATGGCGGTGGATGCCGTCATGGACTCTGTATCCGTGAAGACCACTTTCCGCGAGACTTTAGCCGAAAAAGGCATCATCTTCTGTTCTATTTCCGAGGCAGTGCGCGAGTATCCGGAATTGGTAAAAAAGTATCTTGGCAGTGTTGTTCCTCCGACGGATAATTTCTATGCAGCGCTCAATTCCGCGGTGTTTAGTGACGGCTCTTTTGTCTATGTGCCGAAGGGCGTTCGGTGTCCGATGGAGTTGAGTACTTATTTCCGCATCAACGCCGGTAAAACGGGTCAGTTCGAACGCACATTATTGGTAGCCGACGAAGGCGCTTATCTCAGCTATTTAGAGGGTTGTACGGCGCCTATGCGCGATGAGAACCAGTTGCACGCAGCGATTGTGGAGATCATTGTTCATAAGGACGCAGAGGTCAAGTATTCAACCGTGCAGAACTGGTATCCGGGCGATAAAAACGGCAAAGGCGGAATATATAATTTCGTCACCAAACGCGGGATCACGCATGAGAATGCGCGGCTCTCTTGGACGCAAGTGGAGACGGGAAGTGCGATTACTTGGAAATATCCGAGTTGTATTCTAAGAGGCGATAACTCCAGCGCAGAGTTTTACTCGGTAGCGGTGACCAATAACTACCAGCAGGCGGATACGGGCACGAAGATGATTCATATCGGTCGCAACACGCGCTCGCGTATTATATCAAAAGGTATCTCGGCGGGTCACAGCCAGAATGCGTACAGAGGATTGGTGAAGATGGGAACCAAGGCAGAAAACGCACGCAACTACAGCCAGTGCGACAGTCTGTTGCTGGGCGACAAGTGCGGCGCTCACACTTTCCCGGACATGATTATCTCCAACCCTACGGCAACCGTAGAGCACGAGGCCACAACGAGTAAGATCAACGAAGATCAGCTGTTCTATTGCCGTCAACGCGGTATCGGCGTGGAAGATGCAGTAGGTTTGATTGTGAACGGTTACGCCAAAGAAGTGATGGACAAACTTCCGATGGAGTTTGCCGTTGAGGCTCAAAAACTACTGCAAGTTTCGCTGGAAGGATCTGTTGGATAATTTAGTTTCCTAGGTTCCTAGGTTCCTAGTCCCCTAGTTGAATCGTCTTCGCGCAGATAGGCGCGGACAAGAAGTTCGATGCGGATTGTGAGAAACGATCCGCATTTTCTGTAGTCAGATAGGTGCATGTGCCGCCTTGCGAGAGTTGTTCGCGGTATTCGGGATGACGCTTCAGATAATCCGCGAGAGAATCGGCTTCCAATTCGCCCTGTGCGATAGTCGTCACCTTTGGTGAGTCCGTCGGTTGCGGGAATTCCGACTCGTCCAACTCATGACGGAACTCGAGCCAGTTATCTATTCTCTCTTTCATCAGTGGATAGTGGGTACAACCGAGCACGAGGGTGTCAATCTGCGGGTCTTTGGCAAGAATCTCACGCAGGTATTTGCCGATGAAATATTTGGCTCCGGGTTCGTTGTGTTCGCCGGCTTCAATCAGGGGAACCCACATAGGACAAGCGTGCTGAACAATGGTTAACTCCGGTGCTATTTTCTCCAATTCGAGGACATAGGATTCGGAACTTACCGTAGCGGGTGTTGCGAGAATGCCTACATGACCGGTTTTGGTGATGGTTGGCACGGCTTCAACTGTGGGACGGATTACACCCAAGACATTCACTTTTTGCGCACGGCTCTTGTTGATGAGCGGCAAGTCATGTTGCTGAATTGTTCGGAGTGCTTTTGCCGAAGCGGTATTGCAGGCCAGAATGACGAGTGCGCAATCTTGCTCAATAAGGTATTTGACAGCCTGGAGCGTGTAGCGATAGATAACATCGAACGAGTGCGTGCCATATGGCGCACGTGCGTTATCGCCCAAGTACAAATAGTCGTACTGAGGGAGTTTTTTGCGAATCGCATCCAGAATCGTCAATCCGCCATACCCACTGTCAAAAACACCTATTTTTGCCATGTTCAAACTTTTGCGGCTGCAAAAGTACTACAAATTTTCCAAATTTGCAAGATTTTTAGCAAAAAAAGTAGTCTAAGCTCGCTTAAGCGTACTTTTACGTGCTAAAAAGATTGTAGTTTGCACGAAAGTACTGCTTTTTTTTGAATTACGCAAATATTGCGGCATTTTTTCACTTTTATTTGCATATATCATTTTTTTTCTGTAATTTTGCAGCGCAAAATCAAAAGGAGGCCATTATGAGCACTATGACATTACATATTCCTACGGAGCAAATTGCATGGTTCGAGCAAATGGTTCGAACCATGGGCTGGTCTTTTACCCGCGAGGATAAAGCGGATACGCCGCAAGAGCAAATTACTCCTGCGATGCGTCGTCGTATCAGCAAGGCCCGCAAGGAGTCGGCTCTTGGAGAAACCACACGCTGTAATAACAAGGCAGAAATGCAGCAATTCTTCGATAGCTTATGATGTACGCTATTGAGTTTTCCAAGGCTGCCGGCAAGACGCTGAAGAAGTGGAAAAA
Organism: uncultured Bacteroidales bacterium; assembly: GCA_900321005.1. Taxonomy (GTDB): domain Bacteria; phylum Bacteroidota; class Bacteroidia; order Bacteroidales; family Paludibacteraceae; genus Colicola. The sequence goes on from ONUF01000022.1 coordinate 24,646, forward strand.
GTCCAATCCGGTGCTTTTTAAGAAAGCATCGGCTATTTTAATGGACATCATGGAACACCCACGTATAGGTTTAGGACATCCGGAGCCATTAGTTGGCGGGAAGGACATCACGTATTCCCGTCATATCACGGCGCATGATCGAATCATCTATGACATATATGATGAGCATGTCTATGTTCTGGTAATTCAATTAGAGGAACATTACGACGATAAATAATTAACATCCCGCTGGGCTTGACAGCATAAAAAAGCAAGGACGTCGCTTACCGACGTAAAACAGAAGGACAAGCGCAAGTGTACGCTACATAGATAAAATAAGCGTTTGCTTTATTTGAGGATTCTTTCAAACTTCGACAACTTGATATAGTGTTCCAAGAATATAGCGAAACGCTCACGCAAACGCGTGGGCTTTCTGCATATATTGGATACTATGGGAGTCGAAGCCCGAAAGAACCAATAGCAGTTGGCTCACGTTTTTTTGTGTCGTATAAACTAATTAATTAAACCCGATGAGGCGATGGGATAACAGCCAACAAACGAAATGAAAAAAACAATTCTATGGTCTTTATTATTGTTCTTCACAATTCTCTATGGCTGTTCGCCTCGATTGGAAGGAACATACGTCTCAGACGAAAATCCTTTTTACAAGTCATTAACATTTAAAGGAGAGAATACAGTTGTCGTCCGAGATGCTTTCTTTGGCATGGAGCATGTATCTGAATATGTTATTGACGACAACCTTATTCGTATTAAGGCGGAGCCATCAGATTTACTGTTTGAAATCATCTCAAGAGACACCTTAAGTGGCGAAGGATTTGCTGAAGGATTATATGTAAAAGAATAACATTATGACAACAGAATCAATCATCGGAATTACCAGTGGTATACTTGGTATAGCAACCGTAATTTGGGGCGTTGCACGCTATTTTTACAATCGTTATAAAAAACAACCCTTGACTGACTTGTTCAAGCAACTAGTAGATACAAACAATTCCACCAAAGTACACCGCAAGATTTTAAGAAGAATCAATCTGCGCTTAGGAGGCATCATAAAAGACGATTATATACAGAATTTTGTGTTGGCGGATCGAAAAAAGGAAGCATTGTTTCAGGATATTTGCGTTAAGAATGAGATTGAGCCAAATAAAGAAATCTGCCTAAAACTATTAGGCGCAGATAGTCCCAAATCCAGGGATTATTACTATAGCCATCGAAAACAAGATGCTACGCAACAACCTCAGGAGAAGACGGTTTATCCTTCGGCAACCAGCAATGAGGGACAAACTGTTTATATGTCTGAATTGTTGATGGATAGACATCCGCAAACATGTAAGAACTTACTTGCTATTCTTGATAGGCATCATGTTAACTATGCATTTTTAAAAGGCACGAAAGATATTTGGTGTCGCGATTATATGCCAGTACAACTTGAATCGGGAAAGCTCATTCAGTTCAGATATGAGCCAAGTTATCTTAAGGGCAATAAAGAATGGGAAGAATCGCGTTCGAACGTAAAAGATGTTTGCAAGAAAAATAATATCAAAGCCGAAATCTCTGACATCAACCTTGATGGTGGTAATGTTTTAATTTGTGATGGTAGAGCTATCTTATCCGATAGAGTATTTGGAGAGAATCCCGAATACGACAAAGATACTCTTGTAAAGGAATTGGCGCAGTTATTAGAATGTGAAATTATTATCATTCCTTCGCTACGGTCAAAGGATGAAGATTTCACAGGGCATGCGGATGGCATGGTTAGATTTGTAAACAGAAATACAATCGTTGGCAACAATCGAGCAGAAGAATACAAATACTGGCAAGATGGCATAAAGAAAGTCTTGGACACCTATAATCTAACTTATATTGATATGCCATGTGTCATCAATAAAAAAGACCCAAAGCACCCAGATAGCGCAATAGGGATTTATGTCAATTACTTGGAAGTTAATGACTTGATTGTTGTTCCTGAATTTGGTGTTAAGGAAGATAAAGAAGCGGTTGCTGTTCTTCAAAAAGCTTTCCCCGACAAACAAATTGAAACTATCAACTACAATGATGTTGCATTAGAAGGCGGATTGCTAAATTGCACTACTTGGATTGTAAAATAGGAGATGAGAAGCGGGCGATAGAATCGCCCTATTAATAGACGGAGACAGGCGGCGGCAGAAATGTCGCCGTTGCTATTATGCCCGATGACATCGGGCGGAAGGGATGATGCGAGCGGAGCTAAAACTCCTTGTCAGGGACGTAATCCAAAGCGGTCAATCGAATTGACCTGAAATAGAAGAAAAATGAAGAATAATGACATTTCCGAAGACGAAAATTTGGAAATGTCATTTTTTTGTTGTATCTTTGCAATTGGAATAACATTCCACGGAGTACGCCGATAGCCGAATAGTAAAGTGGAGGCAAGAAACAAATGATTTAGATATGATAACAAAATCTAGTGTAAAGAAAATGATTGAAAAAGATCCAGCATTCAGTGAATTTGTGGAAGGTAATAAAGCATATATGAGTTTTTCTATTTGCGGTGTACAGGTTCTGATTTTTAAAGAAGATGTGGGTACGAGTTATTACTATAAATTGCCTTGGCAAAATGGATTGGATTATCCTTGTGTTAAAACATTTATGAAATATGCGATTCCTGTTCTTTCTGAAATACTAGAAGAAAGAAGACTAAATAAATTGATCGCGTCGGGTAATGTCAGAAAGGCAACATTAAGAACGATTTAGTCCGTTGGGATATATGCCCGATAAAGACAGAGAATCCGAAAGGCAAGAAAAACCGCAGAAGAAAATAAAGAGCAACCTCACTCCGTAGCTCCCACATCTTCGACACCCAAGGAAAGATGGTGAGGTAACACAACAATCTTCTTCCTATTATTCCGCTTGCCATCCCCGCAAGCGGATTTTGGTGAACTGTAAAATACTGAAGAAAACAATCAGGGTAACTCGGTGAGTCGCCCTGATTTTCTTTAGAAGTATTCTCTTACTGCAAATTCGTATTGATCAATGAAGATCCTTTTGAAGGCATGCAGATTATTCTGCTCGTAGAAAATCAGCATCGCTTTCTTATAATCAATTGAATCAACCGTGCGGAAGGATAAAGGACAATAGCCGTTCGCTATCAGCAACGCATTACTTGTGATACGCGCCGTGCGCTTATTTCCATCCATAAACGGCTGAATATAACTCAACAACAGGAGCGTCAGCAATGCTTTCTCAAATACATTGGTGCGGCTGTTAATCAACGCACACGTATCACGCATCGCCTCGCGAATCTGAAACTCATTATCCAGCGGACGATATTTCGTACCCGTTATACCGACTCGTCTATGACGCAAGCCTGTGTCCACAGATAGTTCTTTGGTCAGTAATTGATGAATATCCTCGATATGACTTATGGTCAACTCTTGTAAATAATCGGGATTATCCAATACAAACCGTAGCGCGTCTTTGTGATTTAGCAGCATTACCGCTTCCTCTTTGGTCTTACCCTCCGCGGTCTTGCTCTCGCGCAGCAACCGCTCTGTTTCAAGCAGCGAATACGTATTACCCTCTATCTGCGAGGATTTCCAACTTAGGTCAATACCCAGCCGCTCCATCTCTTTGCGGTACTCATTCTCACTCATATCTGTCAAATGAGCACGAAACTCTTGCTGAAGTTCGTTGAGATGCTTCAACTCATCCTCTGTAAACAAAGCCACTTGCGGTAATTGCTCATTGATAAGCGCAAAGTTAAAACTCGTCTGTACTTGACGGTCGTCCACATCTTGCGCAAAATAGGTATCCAAATCAAGCGGCATCAACAAGTGCGCACGGTTAGATAAGGAATAACGCGTCGCGCGCGCTTTCCCCGCTACATTTATATCACCATTCTCTATGCCGGCTGCAATAAGGCGTTTGAGCGTGGCATCACTCTCTTGAAAGCCAATACCTGCGCGAATGTCTTCACGCGATGAAGACGGATGATAGTGCAAAAATTGCAGTATTTCACGAGCTGTTTCCATAAGCCTATTTTTAAAAATCGGTGCAAAAATACAAAAAATATTTGAATAATCGGCTCAATTTAATCAAAAAAATGCAAAAAATCTTACTTTTTTGAGCCGATTCTGTGTTTTTTAGTATAAAATACTTCCTAATACATGCCCAACAAGGGCATTGGCTATGCGGATGCAGGTAATATCGGGGCAATCACGTATCCTGCCACACCTTATATATACTTTGTATATATCCCGTGATTTTAATTCACGGGATATATTTTGTGGTCGTTTTGTCACTTTCAAATGCTCTCATTTGCCTCCTTCCTTGCTCATTGGACTAGACCATAGCTAGACGATAGCTAGACCATACACACTCTGTCTTTACTCGGATTCCGTCCTTCCATTCCATTTGTCTTTCAACTGGATTTATAGCCCTTTCGCTGAAAATCTAAAGATTTTTGGCGGATTTTTGGCCCAAAATTTGCATATGTAAAAAAAATGTTGTAATTTTGCGGCCTGAATTATGCGTGTGTATATGCGAGACGCGCGTATACATATGCAAGAACAAAGCAAAACAGCGACAGCAAATCGAACAAAATAATTAAAAAATATACGTATATGAAATTCAATGTTTCGAGTTCTAAACTCTTTTCGCAACTGCAGGCTGTAAGCCGCGTGATTAACAGTAAGAATGCGCTGCCGATCTTGGACGACGTGTTGTTCGACCTCGTAGGTAACGAGTTACGCTTGACCGCTTCGGACGGCGAGACGACCATCCGTACCAGCGTAGAAGTAGAAGGCGCTGAGGGTTCGGGTAAGGTAGCTTCGGCGGCTAAACTGCTGTTGGAGACCCTGAAGGAGTTCAGCGAGCAACCGCTGGCATTCACCATCGACGAGAACAACTTCGCGGTGAACATGATCAGCCAGAACGGTACCTATTCGTTCGTAGGCGTGAACGGCAACGAGTATCCGGAGATGCCGGCCGCAGAGGCAGAGGCACAGACGCTGGTTTTGCCGGCGATGAACGGTATCTTCTTCGACATCGCACCAGACAAAGTAACGATGGTAGCTACCGACGCACACCGTCTCGTTCGTTACACCAACGCAGGTGTACAGGCAGGTGTGGCAGCCAGCTTCATCCTTCCGAAGAAACCGGCAGGTCTGCTGAAGAACCTGTTGGCAAAAGAAGAGAGCGACGTGAAGGTGACCTTCGGCGCAAAGAACGCACGCTTCGAGTTCGGCAGCACGATCATCGTGTGCCGTCAGATCGAGGGTCGTTTCCCGAACTACAACGCGGTCATCCCGCAGGGCAACAACAACATCGTAACGGTTGACCGTCAAACGATCATCAACGCCTGCAAGCGTGTGGCTGTATTCGCCAACAACGGTACCGCACAACTCCGTCTGGCATTGAGCGAGAACAACATCAAAATCTCTGCGCAGGACATCGACTTCTCGACGAGCGCAGAAGAGACCATCTCTTGCGACTACAACGGCATGCCGATGGCTATCGGTTTCAAGGCGCCGTTCCTCATCGACCTGCTCAGTTCGGTAGAGAGTGCAGAGGTACAACTCAAACTCGCTGACCCCGCTCGCGCAGGTCTCATCCTGCCGGTTGAGAACGAGGCCAACGAAGATATCGTGATGTTGTTGATGCCGATGCTGCTGAATGATTAAGCACGCTTAATCGTTTATAGGGTTTATTGTTTTTACTGTGTAAAAACGTTTTAGGAATGTTTAGACAACTAACCGCGCAAGAGATCGCGCAATTAGAGGCGCAGGGTTGCAAGGCTACCGATTGGAAAGAGATCGAAGTAGCCGAGCACTTTGACGCCCGTTATGTGCGGCACTCCAACTTCTCCGGACACAACAAACTCGGTGTGTTCGGCAAAGAAATAGAGTTACCCGGCGGCATCAAAGTGCACACGGGTATCTACAACGCGATGCTGCATAACTGCGAAGTAGGCGACGATGCGCATTTATACAATATCCACAACTACATCGCCAACTACACCATCGGCGCAGAGACCTGTATCGAGAACGTGAACGCTATCCTTGTGGACGGCAAAACGACCTTCGGCAACGGCGTACGTGTTCCGGTGATGAACGAAGGCGGTGGTCGTGAGATACCTATCTTCAACGAGCTCTCTGCCAGCCTCGCGTATATCCTGACGCTCTATCGCCATCGTCCGAAGATGATTGCGGAACTCGAGCGCCAGATCGATGCGTACGCCGAGGCACAGGCTTCCGACCACGGTTACATCGGCAAGCACGTACGTATCTTGAACTGCGGAAGCATCAAGAACGTCAAGATCGGCGATTATGCCGAACTGAGTGGTGTGAGTCGTCTCAAGAACGGAACGATCAACTCCAACGAGTTCGCTCCTGTTCGCCTCGGCAGCGGCGTGAAGTGTATCGACTTCATCCTCGCTTCGGGCGTAGAGATCGGTGACTCCACCCTCGTGGACAAGTGCTTCGTAGGTCAAGGCACGATTTTCGACAAACACTACTCGGCGGGCGAGAGCCTTTTCTTCTCGAACTGCCAGGGTATGCACGGTGAGGCTTGCGCGATCTTCGCAGGACCGTACACCGTGACCCACCATAAATCGACGCTCCTCATCGCGGGTATGTTCTCTTTCCTCAACGCGGGTTCGGGTTCGAACCAATCGAACCACATGTACAAACTCGGTCCGATCCATCAGGGTGTGGCAGAGCGCGGCGCGAAGACGACGAGTGACAGTTACCTGCTGTGGCCGTCGAAGATCGGTGCGTTCAGTCTCGTTATGGGTCGTCATACCCACCATGCGGACACCGCCGAACTGCCGTTCTCCTATCTCATTGAGAACAACTCGGAGAGTTATCTCGTACCCGGCGCGAACCTGCGTACTGTAGGTACCATCCGTGACGCGCAGAAATGGCCGAAACGTGATAACCGCAAGGATCCGCACAAATTGGATCAGATCAATTTCAACCTCTTGAGTCCGTACACGGTGCAGAAAATGTGGCGCGGACGGGAAGTGCTCAATGAGTTGGAGGCGCTGAGCGGCGTGAACACCGAGGTGTACGGCTACAAGAACTGCAAGATTCGCAACAGTTCGCTCAAGCACGGGCGTGAGTTATACACGATAGGTATTCAGAAATTCTTAGGCAACAGTCTCATCAGTCGATTGGAGAAATCCGAGTGGCACACCTTAGACGAAGTGCGTAAAGCCTTGCGTCCGGACAGCAAGATCGGTTCGGGCGATTGGGTAGATTTGGCCGGACTGATTGCGCCGAAGAGCGAAGTGACACGTCTGCTGAATGATATCGAGGCTGGCAAACTGAATCTGGAGGCTATCCAAGAGCGCCTTGTGGAGATGCACGCGCACTACTACTCGTACGAGTGGACTTGGGCGCTGGAGCACCTCGAGCAGGTATGGGGTTGCGATGTAGAACATGTGACGCTTGAGCAGATTCGCAAGACGATTGAAGAGTGGAAGACCGCCGTAGTGGGTCTGGACAAGATGGTTTACAACGATGCCCGCAAGGAATTCGATATGAACAGTCAGACGGGCTTCGGTGTGGACGGCGATCGCGACCAGGCACAAGCGGACTTCGAAGAAGTGCGTGGTTCGTTTGAATCCAACTCCTTCGTCAAGGCCGTACTCGAACATATCGAGACCAAGAGTAAGTTAGGTGATAAAGTTCTGGCAGCCCTAGGAACCCTAGAATAACTAGTTTATATGAGTACAGGTAAGGTGACGATATTAGGTTGCGGCAGCGCGAAGCCGACGAAGACCACTTCCCCTTCGGGACAGTGGGTCGAGTTGTGCGACAAGTCCTTCCTCGTGGATTGCGGAGAAGGTGTGCTGCTGACGATGCAGAAACTCGGTTTACACACCGGGCGGCTGTATAATATCTTCATCTCCCACCTGCACGGCGACCACTGTTTCGGTCTGATCGGTTTGCTGACGACGCTCGGCATGCTCAAGCGCACGCAGCCCATGCATATCTATGCCCAGCCGGACTTGGAGAAATTGCTGACGCCGCTCTTGGAGTACCATGCGAACGATCGCCAGTACGACATCATCTTCCATCCCATCAACCCGCGCAAGCACGAAGTGATCTTCGAGGACCGCACCGTTTCCGTGGAGACTATTCCATTGAAACACGGTGTGCCTACCTGCGGATTCCTCTTCAAAGAGACCCACCGTGTGCAGCAAGAAGACGGTTCGTTCGAGCGCGTGACGCGCAAGCGCTATGCCTATTGCTCGGATACGATGTACAGCGAGAAGATCCTACCCATCATCGAAGGCGTGGACACCCTTTATCACGAATCCACCTTCCTCGAGTCGATGGCCGAGCGCAGCAAAGAAGTGAAGCACTCCACGGCTGCAGACGCCGCAACGATTGCGAAGAAAGCGAATGTAGGCAAACTGATCTTAGGTCACTACTCCGCGCGGGTGGAAGACCACAACCTCTTCCTGCAAGAGGCAAAACCGATCTTCGACAACACCGTTTTGGCAGAAGAAAACGATGTAATAGTACTCTGACAACTGAATACTGAACACTGAATACTGACCCTTATGGCAAAGACAACGATTCAATATGTATGTTCATCCTGCGGCGCAAAAGCCCCGCAGCTCTTGGGTCGCTGTCCGGTGTGCGGCGAATGGGGTACTTACGAAGAGGAAGTGATTGAGAGGTCGAGCGGCTCGACACCCGGCAAAACCATTCGGAGTCTTGGCGAGAGCCATGCTCAGCGTTTGCAAGAAGTGGTAGCGTCCGAAGAGATGCGCCTCGACATGCATAACGGCGAGTTCAACCGCGTGTTAGGCGGCGGACTCGTGCCCGGCAGTCTGGTTCTCTTGGGCGGCGAACCCGGTATCGGCAAATCGACCCTCGCACTTCAAGTGCTGATGCAGCAAGGTGAACGGAAGACGTTCTATGCCTCGGGCGAAGAGAGTGCACGGCAGATTAAGTTGCGCGCCGAGCGACTCGCAGGCAACGCAGAGAACCTGTATATCTCTTCCGAGACTTCGCTGGAGCGCATCCTTGACCAAGTCAAAGAACTCGAACCCGAGATTGTGGTTATCGACTCTATCCAGACCATCGGTACGGAAGCCGTAGAAGCGACGATCGGCAGCATCACCCAAGTGCGCGAGTGCGCCGCACGCATCCTCGAGTTCGCCAAGACCCGCAGCATACCCTTTATCATCATCGGGCATATCAACAAAGAGGGTTCGCTGGCAGGACCGAAAGTACTCGAACATATCGTGGACACCGTGCTGCAGTTCGAAGGCGACCAACAATATATGTACCGCATCCTGCGGGCACAGAAGAACCGCTTCGGTTCGACTTCCGAGATTGGCATCTACGAGATGCGTCAGGATGGACTGCGCGAAGTGACCAACCCTTCGGAGTTGCTGCTTTCCACGGCGCGCGAAGGACTCTCGGGTATCGCGATAGCCGCAGCGGTCGAAGGTGTACGCCCGTTTCTGATTGAGGTGCAAGCACTCGTTTCCTCTGCCGCCTACGGTACGCCGCAGCGTTCATCGACAGGTTTTGACGGCCGACGACTCAACATGCTGCTGGCGGTCTTGGAGAAACGCGTAGGGTTCAAACTGCTGCAGAAAGATGTGTTCCTTAACATCGCCGGCGGACTCAAAGTGCAAGACCCGGCAATCGACTTGGCGGTGCTCGCTGCCGTCCTGAGCAGTAACATGGACATCGCGCTCGACGCAAGCACTTGTCTCTGCGGCGAAGTGGGACTGGCCGGAGAGATCCGCTCCGTCAACCGCATCGAGCAACGTATCGCCGAAGCGCAGAAATTGGGATTCAAACGCATCCTCATTCCGGCCGAACATAAGATAGACACCAAGCGCTTCACGATCGAAGTAGTGGGCGTAAAAAAAGTGACGGACGCCTTCCGGCTGTTAATCAAAGGATAATGAAAAATTATAAGTACATAGTAGTTCTTATTGTTGCTGCCTTGCTCTTTGTGCCAAAAGCGCAAGCGCAAAACGAGCAACCTTACCTCTGCGAACTCGGTCTGCAGGGCGGTTGCGGATACTATGTGGGTGATGCGGCGCCGCATATCTTCATGAATGTGCGTGAAGCGTACGGCATCCATTTCCGGTATAAGTTCACCAAGCGTTGGGCGCTGCAAGTGAAAGCCTCCGGTCAACGCATCACCGGCAATAACTTCACCATGGACGGCCAATGTCTGGATACCAAGTGGGTGAACCAAATGGTGAATGTGGACATCATGGCGGAATTTAACTTCTTCCGCTTCGGATCCGCCAACAAATACGACAAACATATTCGCCCGTACACGCCGTATATCTTCTTGGGTATCGGCGCAGGCATCTACGGCAATGATGCCAATAACCGCCCGACCTTTGGTAGCGTAGCGCCTTACATACCATTAGGTATCGGTTTCAAATGGAAATTCTATGACTGCGTGGGTCTTAACATCGCCTGGCAGCATAACATCTATATGGCAGATAATCTGGAGGGCCGCCCGGAACTGGACAACAAGTACCAGATGAACGGTTGGAACTGGATGAACTGCGACCTCACGGGAATGCTTACCGTAGGTATCGTCTTTGAATTTGCCCGCGCACCCAAACCGTGCCGGATTTGCAATTGGTAAGAACAATGGATTATAAAGAACAAATAGATCAAGCGCGTCTGCCGCGGCACATCGCCATCATCATGGATGGTAACGGTCGTTGGGCCAAGAAACAAGGTCTGGCGCGTATGTTCGGTCACAAACAAGGTGTCGAAACGGTGCATAACATCACCGTCGCTGCCACCAAGTTAGGCGTGGAGTTTCTCACGCTCTATACCTTCTCTACCGAGAACTGGAACAGACCGAAAGAAGAAGTGGATGCGTTGATGACGCTGCTCGTTGATACGATCGTCAAGGAGACGCCGACGCTCATGAACAACAACGTGCGCTTGCAGACCATCGGCGATATCGACCGCCTGCCGGAAGCAGCAAAGAAGAAATTCCTCGCGTGCATCGAGCAGACCAGTCACAACACCGGTTTGACGATGGTGTTGGCCCTCAGTTATTCGGCGCGTTGGGAGATCACGGAAGCCATGCGCAAAGCCGTGCAGGCCGCACAAGCAGGCACCGTGCGCCCGGAAGATGTCAACGAGCAAATGGTATCGTCCCTCATGACCACCGCGCAGATTCCCGATCCGGACCTGTTGATCCGTACCAGCGGCGAATACCGCATCAGCAATTTCCTGCTGTGGCAACTCGCGTACAGCGAACTGTACTTCACCGATTGCCTCTGGCCGGAGTTTACCGAAGAAGAGTTCTATAAGGCCATTGTCGATTATCAAAAACGAGAAAGAAGATTTGGAAAGACCAGTGAACAGATTCATTAACATATTTTTAGTCCTGCTGTTGAGCATGAACCTGTCGGCTCAGGAGATTGAATACAGCCTCACCGGCAGCAAGACCTACGAGATCGCTGATATCAAAGTGGAGGGAGCGGACAGCTACAAAGACTTCGTGCTGATCGGTTTCTCCGGTCTGGCCGTAGGCGACAAAGTAGAAGTGCCGGGTCCGCAGATTACCAAAGCTATCCGTCGATTCTGGAAACAGGGTCTGTTCTCGAATGTGCAGATCAAAGCCGACCGTATCGAAGGCAATAAGATATGGCTCGTCATCGTGCTGGAGCAACGCCCGCGTATCAGCGAAGTGCGCTACGACGGACTCAAGAAGAGCGAGCGCGAAGATATCGAAGTGAAAGCCGGTATCCGGCAGGGCAGTCAAATGACGCCGAACCTCGAGGACCACGCCAAGACTGTCATCAAGAAGTACCTCGCGGAGAAAGGCTTCCATAACGCCGAAGTCATTGTGCATCAGCAGGCCGACCAAGACCACCCGGGATATGTCAAAGTGGTCATCGCCGTGGACAAGAAAGTGAAGACCAAGGTCGGCAAGATATACATCACCGGCAACGAAGCCCTCACGGATCGCCAGATCAACAAGGCGATGAAGAAAACCAACGATAACGACATCGTCAATCTCTTCCGCACGAAGAAATTCGTCACCGAGGAATACGAGAAAGATAAAGTCGCCGTCATCGAGAAATATAACGAGCACGGCTATCGCGACGCATATATCGTTGCCGACAGTGTGGTACCCAATCCCGAAGATCCTACCCGTGTGGATGTCTATATGACCGTCCATGAGGGCGATAAATACTATATCCGCTCTGTCAAATGGGTGGGTAATACCCTCTATCCCTACGAGTACTTGGACGCTACGCTGGGTGTCAAACCGGGTGATGTGTATAACCTCAAGACCCTCAACGAACGCCTCCAATCGGACGATGACGCGGTAAGCAAACTCTATACCGACCGCGGTTATCTCTTCTTCAACGTCGATCCCGTCGAGGTCAATGTGGAGAACGACTCCATCGACTTTGAGATGCGTATCTACGAAGGCAAACCGGCTACCATCAATGAGGTGAAGATCATCGGTAACACCCGTGTCTATGAGCATGTCGTTCGCCGTGAGTTATATACCAAACCGGGACAACTCTACTCCCAATCGGACATCATGCGTTCGCTGCGTGAGTTGGCGCAGATGGGTCACTTCGACCAAGAGAAACTCGTGCCGGATATCCAGCCGAATCCCGAAGAAGGAACGGTGGACATCGCTTATAAATTAGAGACCAAATCCTCTGACCAGATTGAGTTCTCGCTCGGTTGGGGAGCCACGGGTATCACGGGTTCTATCGGACTGAAGTTCACCAACTTCGCCATCCAGAACCTCTTCAACAAGAAAGCCTACCGCATCGTGCCGCAGGGAGAGGGCCAGACCTTCGCTATCAACCTGCGTACCAACGGTATCTACTCCACCTCGCTGTCTCTCTCGTTCCTCGAACCGTGGTTAGGCGGTAAACGACCGAACAGCCTCAGCGCATCCTTCGCGTTCTACAACCAGACCGGTTATTCGGCGCGTTACCAGAAAGCCTACCAGAACCTGTATAACACCTATTCGAGTTATTACTACTACTCCGGCAACAGCAATTACTACCAGCAGTTAGCCGAGGCCGAGGCCGATAAGGACAAGTTCATTCGCCAGTTCTATTTCGCGCTCGGTTACGGTAAGCGTCTGCGCTGGCCGGATGACTATTTCATGTTCTACGGCGAGTTGAGTTACACGCTCTATTGGATGAAAGACTGGCCGTACTTGCTGATTGATAACGGAACGAGCCATAACCTCGCGCTCAACCTGCAGATCAGTCGTTCGTCTATCGACAACCCGATCTACACCCGCCGCGGTAGCCAGTTCGTGTTGGGTGTCAAACTCACGCCGCCGTGGTCGCTCTTCAGCAAACAAGACTACTCGCATCTCACTACCTCGGAGAAATACCACCTCATTGAGTACCACAAATGGACCTTCAAGGGCAAGGTATTCACGCCGCTCACGCCGGATAGCAAGTTAGTGCTCATGGCCCGTGCGGAGTTCGGTTACCTCGGTCATTACAACAAACACGCCAAGTCGCCGTTTGAGACCTATTACATGGGTGGTGACGGTATGTCCAGTTATTCGACGCTCTCTACCGACTATGTCGCGATGCGTGGTTACTCGGCCGGTTCTCTCACGCCGTACGACCCCCAAACGGGACGAAACATGGGTTATGTCTATAATAAGTTCACCATGGAGTTGCGCTACCCGCTCTCGCTGGAGCAGAGCGCTACCATCTGGGCTCTCGCCTTCCTCGAGGCCGGTAACTGCTTCGCGGAGATCAGCGATTATAACCCCTTCAACCTCAAGCGCTCCGCAGGTGTCGGCGTACGTATCTACCTGCCGATGTTCGGTCTGCTCGGTATCGACTGGGGATGGGGCTTCGACGATATCAACGGCAGCAAGCAGTATAGCGGAAGCCAATTCCACTTCGTCTTGGGACAAGAGCTGTAAAAGTTTAGTGTTTAGTGTTTAGCGTTTAGTGATTATGAAAAAAATTAGTATACTTTTATTCGCAGCCCTGCTGAGTTGTGGCACGGCTTTTGCAAAGGACCAGTCGATAGCGTATATCGACATGCAGTACATCCTGAAGAACCTCGCCCAATATGAGCAGGCGAACGAACAGTTGACGATGCTCTCCAAGCGCTGGCAGAAAGAGATCGACGCCGCGCAGCAGGAAGCGCGTGTCATGGCGACCAACTATCAGACCGAGCAGATCTTCCTCTCCGAGACCATGCGGGCGCAACGCGAGGAAGAGATTGTAAAGAAAGAGCAAGAGGTACTTGAACTCAAGCGCAAGTATTTCGGTCAGGAAGGAGAACTGTACAAGAAGCGCGAAGCGCTGATCAAACCCATACAGGATGAGATATACAATGCCATCCAGGACCTGGCGAACGAGAAACGCATCGAGATCGTCAAAGACCGCTCCGCCGACCCGGCATTGATATACATGTCCTCCAAACTCGATATCTCCGACCAGGTACTACGGAAACTTGGTGCCAAATAAGCAAATTATAAATTATAAATCATAAATTTGAAATGAAGAAGATTATTATCGCAATGATGCTGATCCTGCCGATGGCAGTCAGCGCACAGAAATTCGGTCACATCAACACGCAAGAACTCTTTGCGCAAATGCCTGAAGTGGCTAAGGTCAAACTGCAGATGGATACTGTTCAGGCGCAGTATGAGAACCAATTGGCTTCGATGAACGAGGAGTTTCAGAAGAAATACCAAGATTATCAGGCTCAGGAAGCAACCATGGCTGACGCCATCAAGCAGATCCGTCAACAGGAACTGCAAGAGATGCAGCAGCGCATCCAACTGTTCTACCAGACCGCTGAGCAGGACATCCAGAAGAAGCAGCAAGAACTGCTCCTGCCGGTTCACGAGAAGATGGCTAAAGCTATCAAGGCTGTCGGCGAGCGCGAAGGCTACACCTATATCTTCGACTCCGCTGCGATGGTGCATGTCGGCGATGATGCAAAAGATGTAACCCCGGCTGTCAAGAAAGAACTCGGAATTAAGTAATGGCTGACGGCTATCTGGAATCCCATTATGCCGAGTACGAGAAGAAAAAGGCAGAATGGTTAAAAAAGAAAAATTCATATTCCTACAATCATGGTAGAAAAGATTCAAAAGACACTCCGCGATAGCGCTTTCGCGCGTTGGGCCGTCCTCGTGCTCGTAGCATCGATGATGTTCTTCGCGTACATGTTCGTGGATATCCTCTCTCCGCTGGCTTCGCTTTTGGAGCAGTCCCTCGATTGGGACCGCGGTGACTTCGGAACCTATGCGGCCGGAGAATACCTGCTAAACGTCTTCGGCTTCCTCATCCTCGCCGGCATCATCCTCGACAAGATGGGTGTGCGCTTCACCGGTCTGCTCTCCGCCAGCCTCATGGTTATCGGCGCGGCGATTAAGTTCTGGGGTATTTCCTGGCCCGAGGCGAATACGGTCGAGTGGCTCAACGCGTGGTGGCCTGCCATGCCGGGTAGCGCCAAGCTGGCGATGTTCGGTTTCATGATCTTCGGCTGCGGTTGCGAGATGGCCGGTACGACGGTTAGTAAGATTCTCGCCAAGTGGTTCAAAGGCAAAGAGATGGCGCTGGCGATGGGTCTCGAGATGGCGATTGCCCGTCTCGGCGTGTTCGCCGCGATGTGGTTTGCCCCGATGCTCAGTGAGCGTTTTGCGGTCGATGGCATCAATTCCATCGTGGCTCCGCTGCTCTTCGCGTCTGCATTGCTAGTGATAGGGCTGCTTAACTTCTTCGTCTTCACCATCATGGATGCGAAGTTCGACCAGCAACTCGTTGCTATCGGAGAGGCTACCGCAGAGAAAGACCCGGAGGATGAGTTCCATGTATCGGACCTCAAGCAGATCTTCAGCTCGAAGATGTTCTGGATCATCGCATTGCTGTGCGTGCTATATTACTCCGCTATCTTCCCCTTCCAGCGTTTCGCAACGAACTTCCTGGAGGAGACGCTGAGCATCACCAATACCGAAGCGGCGGGCCTCTTCAAGTGGTTCCCGATACTCGCGATGGTACTCACTCCTTTCCTCGGTGCGTTCATCGACTATAAAGGTAAAGGAGCATCGATGATGCTTTTGGGCGCCGTCATCATGATTGCGTGCCACTGCGTCTTCGCCTTCGTTCTGCCGGCATACCCGAGCAAAACCCTCGCTCTTGTCACTATTCTGATACTCGGCGTCAGTTTCTCGCTCGTGCCTGCATCGATGTGGCCGTCCGTGCCGAAGATCATCGATGAGAAAGTGCTGGGTTCGGCGTACTGCCTTATCTTCTGGGTTCAGAATGTAGGTCTGTGCCTCGTGCCGCTGCTGATCGGCAAACTGCGCGTGGCGACCAACGGTTACCTCGTGCCGATGATTGTATTTGCGTCCTTCGGTGTACTCGCGTTCCTGCTGAGTCTCGCGCTGAAGGTAGAAGACAAAAAGAAAAACTATGGATTGGAGCTTCCTAATAAAAAATAAGGAATCGATTCATGTAACAACAGATAGCCGGAAGGTCACTTCCGGCTCTATCTTTGTTGCGCTCAAAGGCGAACATTTCGATGGCAATGACTTCGTGGACCAGGCCCGCAAGGACGGCGCAGCGTATGTGATCTGCGGCGAGAATGCCTTACGCGACTTGCAGGACCTTGCCCGTGCTTGGCGTAGAGAACTGAAAACACCCATCCTCGGCATCACCGGCACCAACGGCAAGACGACGACCAAAGAACTCTGTGCCGCGGTGCTCTCTACGAAGTATAATATCTACTATACGCAAGGTAATCTCAACAACCAGATCGGCGTGCCCCTTACCTTATTAAGTATAACGCGCGCGCACGATATGGCGATCGTCGAGATGGGCGCTTCGCACCCGGGCGATATCAAAGAACTCGTCGAGATCGCCGAACCCAATTTCGGCCTCATCACCAATGTGGGTCGTGCCCACCTCGAGGGCTTCGGTTCGTTCGAAGGCGTCATGCGTACCAAAGCCGAACTGTACGACTGGCTCGTTCATCACGACGGTATCATCTTCCGCAACGCGGATAATCCGTATCTGGCGAAGATGGAAGAAGAGGCGATCGGGCTGCTCGAAGATCAAGAACTCTACCATACCGGCACGATGCCCGAGGGCACTCATCTCGTTGGCGCTTACAATGCCGAGAATGTGTCGGCGGCGCTGTGCGTAGGCCATTATTTCGGTGTGCCGTACGACCAAGGGCTGGCAGCTATTCGTGCCTATGTCCCGTCCAACAACCGCTCGCAACTCATGCAGACCGAGCGCAACACCGTCGTCATCGATGCATATAACGCCAACCCTACCTCCATGACCGCAGCCATAGAGGCCTTTGATCACTCATCAATTATCAATCATCAATCATCAATGCCGAAGGCCTATATCCTCGGTGCCATGCGCGAACTCGGCGAATACAGCCATCTCGAGCACCAGAACATCGTCAACATGCTGCTCGAGCGCAAGGCCGACAAGGTGCTTTTGGTCGGCGAAGAATACAAGGCCACCACTGCGCCTTACCCCATCTACGACAACGTGGACGCACTGTGCGAAGAACTGAAAAACGCGCCTTTGACGGGCTATATAATCCTGCTCAAAGGTAGCCGCAGCAATCAATTAGAAAAAGCTATTCCATTCCTATGACAGAAACATCAAACACCAAACATCAAACATCCACCCTCCTCTGGATCATTCTCGCCGTGCTGCTCGTCGCGCTCGGTGCGTTAGGCTATCTCTATTGGAACCAACATACGGAGATGAACGAACTCGTGGAGCAGATGACCATCGAGAAAGAGGAACTGCAGGAGGAATACGAAGACCTCGCTATTCAGTTTGACGGATACCAGAACATGGATATCCGCAACGACAGTCTGCAAGACTTGCTCGCGCGGGAACAACAGCGCGTACAGAACCTGCTCGAGGAACTGCGTCAGACCAAAGCATCCAATGCCCGCCGTATCGCGGAACTGAAAAAAGAACTCGCTACCGTGCGCGCGGTCATGAAAGACTATGTGCGACAAATCGACAGCCTCAATGCGACCAACGCGCGCTTAACCGTTGAGAATGAGCAAGTTAAGCGGGAAAACAAACAGGTTAAAGAGCAGAACACTCAACTCTCAACACTCAACACTCAACTTTCTGAGACCGTCACGCGCGCCGCGATGCTCGAGGTGACATCCTGCACCCTCACCACCCTCAACAAACGCGATAAGAAAACGCGTATGGTGGGCCAGATCCGCAAACTGCAGTTCGACTTCGTCATCGCGAAAAATATCACCTGCGAACCGGGACTGAAGAACCTCTACGCGCGTATCACGGACCCCGTCGGCAACCTGCTCGGCGAGACCGACGAGCACCTCTTCCCCTTTGAGAATCAGGAGATTAACTATACCCTCGTGCAGCAAATAGAGTACAGCGGAGAGAACTATAGCGGCACCTGCTACTGGCCCCTCGCAGAAGCCAAAGAAGGCTATTACACCATCGACTTCTTCTGCGACGGCAACCTCATCGGTTCCTTCCCTTTCCAACTGAAAAAATAATCGATCATACATACCATGGCAAAAACGCTATATAATAGCAAATTTATCACCTTAACGAAAGACGACGAAGGTATTGAACTGGAACTGGGCATATCCGATTCCCCGCTACGAAGCGAGTCCGAATTGGATATGGACTGTATTCTATACACCCCGGATGAGGACGAAGCGATACTCAATCTCATCGGCCGCGTCGAACTCGAGCGGAAGATGGAATGGGGCGAACCCTCCTTTGAGATTGAGAAAGGAAAGATCAACTGTGCCTACGTCCTCAAATACCGCAT
Source organism: uncultured Bacteroidales bacterium (assembly GCA_900321005.1). Classification (GTDB taxonomy): domain Bacteria; phylum Bacteroidota; class Bacteroidia; order Bacteroidales; family Paludibacteraceae; genus Colicola. The sequence goes on from ONUF01000022.1 coordinate 43,446, forward strand.
GCATGTCGATGACGACACCCCTGAAGTAGCTACCTACCCGCAAAAGAAAGGCAAGGAGATCTTCTGGACGATGATGTTCGAATCCATGACAAAGGATATACCCTGCACGCTCGAGTTATACGTCTTCTTCCGCAACTCCATGGGCGATATCCAGCGGTTACATCCCCTCGATCATGAGATTCCTATCTGCATCCCGCACGAGTCCGGTCGGGGAACGTACTGCACGCTGCGTGTCGCGCGTAAGGACCGTAAGGCCTTGGACTGCGGACGCTACTATTTTGCCTTCCGTCTGCGCCAAAAGGACGGGACCTATATGGGCCAACCTAAGGTGCTATACATCAACATCGTGCCGGCCAAAGGCTATTCCGTCCAAATAGAATCGGATATGGTGGGTATGGATGCTATCTATCGTCAGATGGCCATGCTCACCAAGCAGAAGATGTTCAACGACAACCGCCTGGCAGCCAACCTCCAGCCGACGCCAATCAACCTGCACGCGGCCGTAATGGGCGAAAAGGGTTCGGGCAAGACCTCCTTCGCGCAGGTGCTGTACGATTTCTATTCGGAGAACAAGTTGATTCCCGAAGACAGCTATCTGCATATCGCCGATGCGCGCTATTGGACGAGCGTCGTAGGCGAAGAGACGTCCCTGGACCACGATTTCTCGATGGCCGGAAACGGCATGTTGTATGTCGAGAACGCCGCTTCGATGATTGCGTCTGATTCGCGCGGAAACAAGTACTACGCTGTGGAGGCGCTCGTGCGCAGACTGCAAAACCCGGACAACGGGCCTGCGGTCGTGCTGGTCGATACGCCGGAGAATATCACCATGCTGCTCTCCGTCGCTAACCTTCGTTCCTGCATCGGGCAGGTATATAAACTGCCCACCCTCGACATAGAGCAGATAACGGTCATCGCCGAGCGCGAATGCACGCGACGCGGATTCACGCTCACCCCGGGCGCAAAAACCGTACTCAGTTCCTATCTCTCTTCCCTGCCTTCTGCCACAACCACGGATGTGAGCGCCCTCATCGACGAGATGATCATGAACATGTCCATGCGCGTCATCAACGGCTCGCAGGAGCTGTTCCAAGACGAGAAGACCCTGAGCGAACTGCGCGAAGAGGATGTGCCGCAACCCAAGATCGGCCAGTACGACCTCTCGCTCAAGAAACTCAATAACCTTGTCGGACTCAAAAAACTGAAATATAACATCGAGTCGCACCTTAACATGGTGCGGTTCACCCAACTGCGCCAAAAAAGCGGACTGAAGGCGACCATGCCGCCGCTCCATATGATCTTTACCGGCAACCCGGGAACGGGAAAAACCACCGTCGCCAGCCTCTTAGGCGAGATATACGCGTCGATCGGCATACTCAAAACCGGAAAGGTCATTGCCGTGGACCGCAAGAAACTCGTCGGTCAGTTTATCGGCGACACCGAAGCCAACACACGCAATGTGCTCCAACAGGCGCACGGTAACATCCTGCTTATCGACGAAGCCTACACGCTCATCGGTGACCCGGATGACAAACGGGATTACGGACCCAAAGTGCTGGATTGCCTGCTCGAAGAACTCGGCAAAGAGCAAACGGACATGATCATCATCCTTGCCGGGTATCCCGAAGAGATGGAGAAGATGCTGAAGGTCAACAAAGGTCTCTCGTCGCGCTTCCCATTCACCTTCCATTTCGAAGACTATACGGAGGACGAACTGTTCGAGATTGCGCTCCGCACCGCCGAGCAAAGCGGATATACTTTCTCTGACGATGCCGCCAAACGCCTGCGAACCCTCATCCATCGCGAGATGGAGCGAGGCAAGGGGCGGAACAAAGAGCATTTCGGCAACGCGCGTTTCATCACGCGTCTCATCTCGTCGCGTATCATCCCGAACATGAGTCGCCGTATCCTCTCGCCCGCTACCGTCGCTTCTTCGCCGCAGCAGCTGTCGCGCATTGAAGCCGTCGATATCCCTACCTCCATCCAAGATGCCGACATGGCCATCGACGAAGCCGAGATAAACCGTATCCTCAAGCAGGTGGACGAGATGGTCGGACGCGAAGAGGTGAAGCGTACGCTGCATAACCTCGTCACTATCGCGCGCGCCAAGCAGGCCAACGGCGAGGACCTGAGCGACACCATCCCGCTGCAATGGACCTTCACCGGATCCACGGGCACAGGCAAGAGTTCGATAGGACGGCTCTTAGCCCAACTGCTCCATGCCTTCCATCTCATCGCATCGGACAAGATGACGCAACTGCGCATGCCGCAGTCCTCCACGAGCGCATGGACGCCATACGAGATAGACCATATCCTGCGCGACACGATGAAGCAGTCGGGACAAGGACTGCTCTTCATCGACCTCGACGATATCGCCAACAGCCATATCGACATCCAGTGGCTGCGCTGCAAACTGACGTCCCTCACCGCCGAGATGCCGGGTTCGTACGCCTTCGTCATCGCCGTGGACGACAACCGTCTGTCCACTTCGCCGATAGACATGCCGATCAGCACGTCCACCATCCATTTCGAGGACTACACCGCCGACGAACTGATGGCTATCCTGCGGCAGCGACTCGACAAACACGGCTATACCGTCACCGACGAAGCGCTCGAGGAACTGAACCGGCATATCCAGGTTATTTGCAACAACCGCAGCAGCGGTTTCGCCAACGCGCGCACTATCAAGCACGTATATATAGCGATCACCTCCGCGGCCGAACTGCGTCAGCCGGCCTCGCTGCAACCGACGATCACCAAAGAGGACGTGCAGTCTATCAGGTGGAAGAAACTCAACTCCAACCGCATCGGATTTGGCGCATAATCTTAATTTTTTTATTTGACATATGTACTACCACTTTGAATTAGAAGACCCCTATAGCGGGGAAAAAGGCCACTTGTACATCCCGGAAGAGATGAGTATTGAGGACTTCTGCCGCGAGTTGCGCTGCGAGATGGGACTGCAATACACCGTCGGTTCGCGCTTCCACTTCATCATCGACAAGCAGAACCGCGTCTTCATGCAGGACGCAGAGGTCATCTCGACCCATGTCGATATGCTGTGGGAAGGCGGCGACAGCGACGAAGATCCAGATAAGACGGCGCCGAAGTACCAAGAGGAGTATTATTTCCCCGAGGACAAACATACGCTGCAGGACCTCTTCCCGGAAGTCGGCACGAACATCCTGTACGCGCAGGACTACGACCGCATCTATTGCAAGTTAGTCGAGATCTCGCACGACGACGAGGAAGAGTAACAAAAAAAAGAGGCGCTCGCCTCTTTTTTTAATCCTTCTTCGGACAGGGTTTGCCCTCGGGTCTTGGACCTTTGCCGTCTTTGAACTCCGGTCGTGGACCTTTGTGTTTCGGACCTTGCGGTTTCGGGCCGTGGAAATGTAGTACGCGGGCTACCTGACGCTCGTTCAGCTCCTTGCCGAACTTCGCAGCAAACTCCTTATTCAACTTCTCCTTTGCGGCGATAAACTCGCGGTATGTAACTGCGAACTTAGCGGCTTGTTCATCACTCAGATAGAGTTCGTCGGTCAGGAACTTGATATCCATCTCGATACGCTGTTCCTTGGTCATTTTGCACTCTTTCTTGTCCTTTTGGCACTCCGCCTTCTCGGCTTTGGCTTCCTGGGCGCTCATGTTCGCCACCATCATGACGCTCATGGCTAAAATCAATAACTTTTTCATTTTGTACCTCCATGATTTAACAGGGTTCACTACCCCGTCCGCAAGAACCATGCCAAACTCAAAAATTCGCAAATATGTCCCAAAAACAACCGACACTCCGTCAGACCTTAGACGTTAAATGGGGTGACAACAAATGAAAGCAAACATACAATTACATAAACGCGCGTATCACGGACCCCGTCGGCAACCTCATCGGCTCTTTTCTTGTCCGGCTTACTAACCGACTGTGTTAGCAGGGGAAAAATCAAACGCCACCCGATTGTGGGTGGCGTTTGTGGTTTAGAACGCCTCTGTCACGCTTCCTGATTGATCGCCTCCGTGAATAGTGACATTGGAAACGACTCTGTCTCCGCTGGCGCACAGAACACCGCTGTGGGTGATGAGTTGCGCAGAAGTGGATGGAGAGAGATATTGCTTTTTCGCCTCAAGGGCTGTATTTATCTTTTTCATAATCGTAACTGTTTAATCATTTAACCATTTGACCTTGGGCATTAAAGAGCATGCCGTTCTTCTCGATGACGAGTTGTCCGTCGATGATACGTTTGTGTGCAGCGTTGGGGTTCTCCACAAGATCGATTGCCTGCGTCTGTTCTCCTTTCTGCACGATGCGTGCGCGTTTAGCCACTTTGGCTGCACCACCCTTGACTTCGAAGTACGCACGGAAAGCTTTGAGGTTACCGGTAGCGTCCGGCCAGAACAGTTCATTGCCGGCTCCGAGGAAGAGGAGGTTCTTGTTACCACCTGCAAGTTCGGTAGGAGCAAAAGTTCCGTGGAAGGAGATATTAGCGTCGCTCGTCTGATCTACCGGTGCTGTAACAGCAATCGTCACGCCCTCGAACGAGGGGTTCGCTACATCCACGGAGGGCTGGAGCAAGTACGGTTTGCCGGCTTCGAGAGAGGTCACTTTGCTGAACTCGAGGCTCAGCACATCGCCCTCCAAAGAGGAAGACACAAACTCCTCGAGGTCATAGCCCGCGCCGAAGAGCTCCTGTAACCGGTCATCATCCAACGCGAACGGCAGACAGAAGGTGTTGAACTGCGACGAGGTCAGCGAACGGGTGAGATTAACGTCAACCATTTGACCGGAGTAGGTACCTATGGCAGTATTAGTATTATTTTCCGACAAAGAAATAACAGGATAGAATTCCGCTTCGGTCTCTCCCATTTTAATATTCAAAGAAGTGTTGGCAGACACAAAGTAGTCTTTCGGATCTGCTCCGTTCATGTTTGCCCAACCGGAAGTAATTACACTTTTTCCGCTCTTATAGACTGAATAAGGCTCAGAGTTTGTCAGCGGTTTTTCGGACTCAATCGTGATATATTTGTTAGAACCCAAATAGATGTCAGCATGATAAGATGTGAATGTCAGTGCACCGGATAATTTGAGCGTTCCGTTGTTATAAATGGCATTGGAAAGCGATTTATCATCCGGATCATCTTCTTCTTCATAAGAGCCATACAAGTTTTGAATAGTTCCTTCGCTCAAGACCAGTGTACCGCCATTTTCAATATTAATCAATCCATATTCTGGGTAATTGGCAACAAAATATCCATAAATACGACCTCCGCCCTCATTATCATAGATAGCGAAAGTAGCCCCATCTTTTACTTGAATACTATTCGTTTCTGTATAAACCTCATGACCATTGAGACAGAGGTTGATATTTTCAGTCACATTCCAATCAGAAGCCAATTCCACGTCAGTATTCAAGAAGTAGTTGCCGGACGTAGGCAGCGCAGCGGGATTGGACCACGGCTCAAAGGTAATACCGTCGTGGATATGCGGAGCTTGGGTAGTAAAGTAAAGAGGTTCTGACAAAGCGCTACTACCTGCGTCATTAACCGCAGCTACTTTTACGAAATAGGTGGTACTGGCGGTAAGTCCTGACCACTCGAAGGAGTTGGTTGTAGGACTTGCAAACTTGGCATAAACTCCATCAATACTTGTGCTATTATATAAATCATAACTCGTTGCTCCATCTACAGCCGACCACGAAAGGGAAGCCGAAGTAGAACCTATACTGCTTGCCGCCAAATCTTCCGGAACAGAAGGAAGCACGGGAGCCACAGAGGGAGTAATGGTGAAGGTGGTTTTTGTGACCCACAAGTGCCCTCTAACTTGTTTCTCTTTTGCAGTGCCCGTAGAACCTGAAGGATAAGTATAAGCTTCTAATCCTGCAAGAGACGATAAATAATCTTCAGCCTTCCCTGACCCAGATGCCGTCCAATACTGATGCGCAAATCGAGCATGCTCGGTGGCTTTTAATACAAATCGTAAATTTGCTTCCGACAATGAATAAGCAGTATTTGTCACATCAAAAACTGTTAAAAGAATATTGCTGGCACCATCCCACTTAAATGAAGATTGATTGAAGGCAATAGACAAAGGTTTAACTTCTCCTACTGCAATCGCTTCCGTTGTAATTGAGCCGTCATGAACAGGGCTTGTACCAGGATTCAAAAACTTAGCTCTATAATTAGTAACATAAGCACCGGATATTTCATGTATTGCTATAGAGTCTGCCGCTATTGATGTAATGAAAATTTTGAGAGAACGAGTAACCGAAGGAACGGCAGTAGTGTTGGATTTACCTCCATAATAAAAAGTTATTCCTGTAATATCACCAGAGGAAGCACCTAAAGCTGTTAACTCAGACGCCAAAAAAACTTGTTGAGTAACCGATGATGCAGTAGAAGTTTGCGGAACTAAAGGCAGCACTGCACTTAATACAGGCGTCGCTGGCGCAGGAATAGTTTCAATCGTATAATCCGTTGCCGATACAGCATTGGGTAAAAAGAAAAGTGCACTGAAGGCACAAAGAAGTGTAAATAAAATTTTTCTCATAAGACTAATATCCTTTAATAGTTTGACAAAATGCACAAAAACGGCTGCAAAGGTAAGCATATTTTTTGGACCACACAAATATTTTTGACATTTTTCTATATTTTTTATGCGTTTTATTACTTTTCGTTAACAAAAATGCACAAATGAACAACAAGTCAAAAGAAAAATTTGCTTATATCAAAAAAAGGTAGTATTTTTGCAGCGTGATTTGAAATTTTAATTTATTGAACAAGGTATGAAAAAGATTTTCCTATTTGTTTTTGCTGCGCTGTTTGCCGCAACAATGGAAGCCAAGGTTATCCTGACCGAGAGTTTTGATCGTTCCGTCGGTACACTCTGTATCGGCGCGAACACCGACATGGGCACCAACACCGACGACTGGTGGAGTTACAGCGGTTCCAGCAACTACATCCAAGTTGCCGAAGGTACGCTTTCTTTTCCCGGCTACGCAACCTCCGGAAAAGGCAACAAAGCCTATTTAGGCACGTCCGGCGCGGATGACCTGCGCCAATTCACCAAAGAGTACACCAGCGGCAAGGTCTATCTGGCTGCGATAGTGAATGTAGAAACCGTCAAGGGCAGCGCCACCGCGGATTACTGCCTCGCCTTGGGCGATGCGGGCGCAAGTAACATGTACGCCCGTCTCTATACCAAGTCGGAGAAGATAGGTGACGAGTGGACAGGATTCCATTTCGGCGTCTCCAAATACAGCGAGTCCGCATCGTATGTAGGCATGACGGAGGAGGTCTATTCTCCGAACACGGATTATCTGATAGTTCTCGAATATGAGTTTGTGGACGGCGAGAAGAACGACACGGCGCGCCTGTATGTCAACCCGACCAAGCCGAGCAAGGAGCCAACGCCAAGAACGACGCAAGCAAGATCGCTTCCGTGAACCTGCGTCAAGGCAGCAACACACCGAAGATATACATTGACGAGATCCAGGTAGCGACGAGTTGGGAGGAACTGTTCTCCGACGAAGGCGGCGACACGCCCGGCGGCGACACACCGGAGGAAGATGACCCGCTGATAGTGGATACAGACGACAACCTGCTGCTGAACAACAGCTTTGAGGAGTACAGCTGCAACGCTGTCTTCGGTTGCTCGTTTGAAGACTGGAACCTGCCGCTCAACACGGCAAATGCCAACAGTTCCGACAAACTGGACGGCAATAACTCCATCCAGCTCAATCCGTCCATGGCCGTTACGATCGACCAGGGCGTGCTGCTGAACGATGCCACCTATGCGGAAGGCACGCAGTTTACCATCACGCTTAATTATAAGGTCATCTCCATGCCGGACGGCGAGTCGCTGAAGATGGATTGTTATTGGGAAGCGGCGGCAGGCGGCGATGCGGATGCTGTCAAAGCGCACGACGCAGCGATCCTCACCGGTGATCTGGGAAGTGCTAAAGCATGGAAACATAAGGTTGCCACCACCACCAAACCGGCCAAGTCCGCTTATCTGCGTGTCCGCGTGAGCGTGCCGAAGAACGCGAAAGTGCTGTTTGACGCATGGGCCGTAGTCAAAGAGGAAGCCGATCCGGACGCTCCGTTCATCACGGCCTCGCCGCTCAAGGTGTCGCCGGTGAACACGACCATCGGTAATACCGCTACCTTCGAGACCGTCCATGTCAAACATGGCAATGTGACGGCCAAGACGACTTTCTATATCGGCGGTGCGGACGCGAGCCAGTTTAGTCTCTCGGCTTCGGAACTGCCGGCGGACCAAACCGACATAGACCTTATTGTCACTTACGCACCTACGAGCGCAGGCACGCACACAGCTAACTTAATCTTCGATAATGCCCAGCATACGACTATCCTGCCGGATATGATCTCGCTGAGCGGTACCTGTACCGACCCGAGCGCACAGCCGAAACTGACCGTGACGCCGAGCGAGGTGCCGGCTTTCGAAGTGCTGGAAGGCAAACAACAGCAACAGACCATCACGCTGAGTAGCGCCAACTGCACGGATTTCATCTATGCTCACGTGGACCATATACAAGGCGAAGCGTTCACCATCGACGGCACGATGTTCGGCAAGAACACCGAATCGACGGTAACCATCACCTTCGCGCCGAAAGTGGCAGGTTCGTACCAATCGACCATCACCTTCTCCTCGACGGGCGCAGAGGACGTCGTCATCACGCTCAACGGAACGGCTACCGCCAAGACCCCGGAGACTATCGACTGGCAGACGGAGTTCGTATGGAACGATGCCAACCCGCTCAACTTGATGTTTGAGAAATTCGACGGAATCAGCCATAACGAGACCTTCGTGCTCGACCAATGGCAGAACGTAGCGGCAGCTGACCAGCGCCCGTGGTGGGGCTTCGATGCCTCCAAGACCCAGATCATTGAGGGTGAGGGTAAGTTCGTGAAGGCATCCGCTTACCAGTTTGGTCAGGAATCCACCGGCACCTGGGAGATGTGGCTCGCTACGCCGCCGCTGGACTTCCAGAATGCCGCAAGCAAGATCTTCGCTTTCAGCGTCATGGGCCAGTACCTCGCGGGCGAAGGCAGCGAGAGCAAACTCGAGATCTATTATATCGACGCGAGCAACCCGGCCGATGTCTTCTTCCAGAACCTCACCGAGAGCTTCGACATCCCCGTCACCAGCGACCGGAGCGAGTCGTGGTCCACGTTCTATCTCGACCTCGCGCCGTTTGCCGAGACCATGGCAGACGTCTTCCATATGGCCTTCCGCTTTGTCGGTCCGAACGGCAACGAGGGCGCGGTAACTTACTATATAGATGATGTCAGCTGGGGCCGCACCGACCTGCCGTTCATCAGTCCCGACATCGCCCAGATAGCCGAGACAGCGGTGCTGAATGTGGAGAAAGAGATCGGTCAGATCAATGTCAGCACGCAATACCTCACCGTGCCGGTTAGTGTGGCTATCAAGGGCGCTAATTACGATAAGTTCACCCTCTCTACGGAGTCCCTTCCGGCGGAAGGCGGTGTTGTCACCGTTAGCTTCAAGAGCGACGAAGTGGGCGTGCACGAGGCGTATATCGAGTTGTCCTCTTCGGAAGCGCCGAGCGTCTTTATCCCCATCTCTGTACTCTGCCAAAATGCAGAAGGCATAGAGAGTGTGGAACAGTCAGATGTCAATTGTCAGAAAGTGATTCGCAACGGCATGTTGTTCATCGAGCGCAACGGCAAAACATACAGCGTATTAGGGCAGTGACTTATTGTCAATACCCTTCATCCTCTTCGCCCTCCTCGCCGCACTCTACATTGGCTTCACCCTCCGCCGCAAGGCCAAAGTGAAAGAGTGAAAGGTGAAAGGATACAAAAATCCCCGAAAATGACATGCGTGCTTGCGTATGTCATTTTTTTGTTGTACCTTTGCAGCCGCAAAGGTTTGAATAACCAATATACCGTCAGACCTTAGACGTTAAATGGGGTGAAGGAGTGCGATGAAACGCACTCCGAGTGAAGCGCCCGAGTAGTTCCCACTACGAGGAACAAGCGCAAACATAGAATAAAAGAGCGCAAACGTGCGCCAAACTGAAAATATTAATTAGCGTTTGCTATTTATTCGAGAATTCTGAGAAATTTGGCCATTTTAAAGAACATCTTACATCGAATAAGTTCGAAACGCCTGCGCACAGCGTGGGTGGAACTTATGTAAGATGGGTTAGGCCAAATACCTTCAGATTCATAAGCGAAGCCCTCGCTTTTTTGATATAGGTATTTGACTTTCCCGTCTCTCGATAGGTAGCGAACACAAACAAACGCTATCATGACTCCTATACAGCAATCCAAAGCTGCCGCTGTGTTTGTGGCACATTGGACCGGCAAAGGTTACGAAAAAGGCGAAAGCCAACTCTTCTGGACAACCCTTCTAAACCAAATCTTCGGCATCGAGCACCCGGAGCAGTTCATCGTCTTCGAGCAACAGGTGCAACTCGACCACACCTCTTTTGTAGACGCACGTATCCCATCGACGAAAGTGATGATCGAGCAGAAATCGCTCGGCAAGAACCTTGGCGAAGGTATCAAGCAATCCGACGGAAGTGTCCTCAATCCTTTCCAACAGGCGAAACGTTATGCCGACACGCTGCCCAACAGCCAGCGCCCGCGGTGGATTGTGACGTGTAACTTCGCAGAGTTCTGGGTCTATGACCTTGAGCACCCCAACGATGAGCCGCAGAAGATTCTCCTTGCCAATTTGGAGAAAGAGTACGAACGCCTGTCCTTCCTCGTCGAAGCCGGTAACGAACATATCAAACGCGAGATGGAAGTGTCCGTTAAAGCCGGACAGTTGGTAGGAAAGATCTACGACTTACTGCTCAAGCAATACCTTGAACCCGACGCACCCGAGACGCTCCGTTCGCTCAACATCCTCTGCGTACGTCTCGTGTTCTGTCTTTACGCCGAAGACGCGCACTTGTTCGGTAAGAAAACCGCTTTCCACGATTACCTCGCGCAGTATCCCGCCAAGGAGATGCGCCGCGCGCTGATAGATCTCTTTGCTGTACTTGACACACCTGTAGCCGAACGCGACCCCTATTTGGATGATGTCCTTAAAGCCTTCCCGTATGTCAACGGTGGTCTGTTTGGCAACGACACGCGATTGATCATCCCGCAGTTCACCGATGAACTCAAAAACCTCATCCTTAAGAATGCCTCCGACGATTTCGACTGGAGCGAGATTAGTCCTACCATCTTCGGTGCGGTCTTCGAATCAACCCTCAACCCCGAGACGCGTCGCTCCGGCGGTATGCACTATACGAGTATCGAGAATATCCATAAAGTCATCGACCCGCTCTTTTTGGATGCCCTCAAAGATGAGTTCGAAGCCATCAAAGCTATCGCCCAAGACAAACAGCAACGCCAGAAGCTCGATGCTTTCCAAGACAAACTCGCTTCTCTCACTTTTTTTGACCCTGCCTGCGGTTCTGGTAACTTCTTGACGGAGAGTTATGTGTCGCTGCGTCGCCTCGAAAACGAGATCATCGCCCTGCGCAACAAAGGTCAGGCGGTTATCGGTGAGTTCGCTAATCCCGTCAAGGTCGATATTCACCAGTTCTACGGCATTGAGATCAACGACTTCGCGGTCTCGGTAGCCACGACAGCCCTTTGGATTGCCGAGCAACAAATGCTCCAAGAGACAGCCCGTCTCGTGCAGTTTACCATCGAACCCTTGCCGCTGAAAGCCTACCATAACATCCACGAAGGCAATGCCTTGCGTGTTGACTGGTCTGAAGTGATCGCTCCGGAGAAGCTCCACTACATCATGGGTAACCCGCCGTTTGTAGGCGCTCGCCTAATGGCACAAGAGCAAAAGGATGATTTACTGGATATCTTCGGCAAGAAATGGAAGAATCTCGGCAACATGGATTATGTCTGCGGTTGGTATCTCAAATCGGCGCAAATGATAGCCTCCAATCCCGCAATCCATGCCGCGCTCGTTTCTACCAATTCCATCACTCAAGGCGAACAAGTCGCTAACCTCTGGAAGCCGCTCTTTGAGCAATACGGCATCCAATTTGACTTTGCCTATCGTACCTTCCGATGGGATTCAGAAGCCGACATAAAAGCGCACGTCCATTGCGTCATCATTGGCTTTTCTTCTTTGTCAAGTGCTTCGGGCGTCAGACCGAAGAGAATCTACATCTCCGATCTCCAGTCCATCCCCGCCAAAAACATTAACGGCTATCTCCTTGATGCGCCTGATATGTGGATACAATCCCGTACAGTTCCTCTTGCTGATGTTCCCGAGATGGTATTTGGCAGTATGGCTAATGATAGCGGAAATTTGATTTTATCATCAGAAGAAAGAGATGAGTATGTAAGTAAATATCCTCAAATAGAGCCATATATTAAATCGTTCTTAGGAGCAGAAGAGTTTATCAATAACAAGAGCCGTTATTGTCTGTGGTTAGTCGATTGCCCACCTTCAGTATTGCGAACGTGCCCGCATGTTATGGATCGCGTAGCCAAAGTGAGGGATGCGCGTGCCGCAAGCACTCGCCCCGGTACTCGTAAAATGGCTGATTATCCGACATTATTCGGCGAAAATCGTCAGCCGGAGAGCAATTATCTATTAGTGCCCCGTGTGTCTTCTGAAAAACGTCGTTATGTACCAATGGGGTTCCTATCGCCAGATATTATTGCGAGTGATGCTGTCCAAATCATCCCCAATGCCTCTCTCTATCATTTCGGCGTTCTTACCTCCAACGTCCACATGGCGTGGATGCGCGTGGTCTGTGGCCGTCTCGAAATGCGGTACCGCTACTCAAAGGATATAGTTTATAATAACTTCCCGTGGCCGACACCTACCGACGAACAAAAAGCCCGCATTGAGGCTACCGCCCAAGCTATTTTGGATGCCCGTGCCAAATATCCGGATTGCTCTTTGGCTGACCTTTACGATGAAGTCACCATGCCGCCCGAACTCCGCAAAGCCCACCAGGACAATGACCGTGCAGTCATGCAAGCCTACAGCTTTGTGCCCGGCAAAACATCCGAATCGGAATGTGTCGCCCGCCTCTTTGAGATATATCAAGAATTGACCAAATAAAATTCCGTCTAAAATATTTTTAGGGGTTTCGCAGCACAACGTGCTGCGATTTCCGTATAGTCTAAAAAATCTTTCGCTGAAATTTGTACATTTCAAAAAAATGTAGTACCTTTGCAGTCGCATTTCAAGGCCTCCAAAAACCTTAAAATTCACACATGCATTGATGGATTTTGCCGTCGATGGTGTAGTTAACACTCTCTATATCAATAAGATTCATGCCATGGATGATGCTTATTTACATACTACCAAAGACCCCGTTCCGGAGAGCCCGATAGAACTTGTGCTCCGCGGCGTGTCCGGTATTGTCCATCAAAAAGAGACCGAGAACTTTTACCTCAAAGAACGCTGTTCGCAGTACGAGCAACAGATCCAGGCACTTCCTGCTGCTTCGAACATCATAGCGGACGGCAAACAGAAAGAGGTCATTGCTATCCTTAATGCCGTCTATGAAGCCGGTCTGATAACTGGAGTGAGCAAAAAGGAGTTCATGCAGCGGATGGCTGACGCATGCGGATGCCCGGGGATAGCCAATTACAGCCAAGCGCTATACGGCATCAAAAACACGTACAAGTACGATGAGATATTCAAAAATCTCGCGGAAGTAGCACACAACGAGATTCTAAAGAACGACTAAGCGATCGAACGAACGACCGCTTAGTTTTTTTTCTATATGTACAGGAAAAATCGGTTACTATACGTTTAGTAGCCGATTTGTTTCATGGGAAAGCAGTACTTTTGCAGCGTCTTTCGAAAGAGAGGCGTTGTAATTTTATTTATACAACCGCGAAAGTTTGTGTGACTTGCACGTGCAATGAGTGGCCACTCGCATACATGCCTAGCACAAAACTATTCGTATTATGGCAACAAAAAAAGTATTAGATGCAAAGAACTCGGGACGTAAACCAAGTAACGTAGTGGATGTTTGCGGACCGAAGAGCGGAGACGCAAGTCGCCCGTCAATTAAGCGGAGTGGTATTGACCCTTGCGATCTTGCCGTCGAACGCGACGTTATCGACCAGTTTTTCAGTGCTCAACTGAGCGCAAACGAGAGTGAAGCAACGTTAAAAGCCCTGCGTCCGCAGGTAGAAGAGGCGGTACAAGCGCTCATCGAAGAGCGAGGACTGCCGAAGAACTACACCGGCACACTCGAGTACCACGGGTTCAAGATCGTCGTACGCCGCCCGACATCGTACACATGGGAAAAGAACACCCAGATTGAGGACTCCAACCTCGACTTCTACAAGCAGTTGCACGGCTACTACGAGCAGCTCCAGGAGAACGTCAAAGAGGCTCGCGCGGACCTCAAGCGTACCGCCGAGAAACTCGCCAAGGCGCACCCTGACTCCGAGTCCATCAAACACGGTTTCACCATCGCGATCACGGCGTAAAAAGGGCACGGGGGAAGGCATAAAAAGAAAAATGTTCTTCCCCCTACAACCCCTATTATTAAAAAGAAAAATGTTCAAGTCCTTGTATCTGTAGTCCCCCTATATCCCCCGTGGACTGAAAGGGACGACAGGTACGGGACAAAACATGAAAGGATTTTTATGGACTTTGAAATTTATTGGACTTTAATCGGCGGAGACGAACGTTTCGCTAACCGCAAAGAGGCGGCACGGCAATTATGGCTGGAGCATCCGGAGAAACATTTCGCCATCATCACATGGCTGCGGGCACACGGCAAATACCCCGCGCGAAACCCGTACTTCTTCATCTTGGACTTTCAATCCAAACGCCGCCAGACCCTCTCTTCATTCCCGAAGAACAGCGGACGGTGTATGTGAAAACCGGCTGAAACCTCCTTCGTCCATTTCCCGGAATTGTATTCGGGCTCAAAAAAGTTTCGTTTATTGACGTCGGATTGTATCCGACACCCCTTAAAACAACATCATTATGGCATCATGTGAATTTCCCCCTGAGTTAGGCAAAGTATCAGGGACATTATCGAAAAGAACCTATCGTACCCACGACGGTATCATAACCAAGCGCGTGGTCGCGCAAGTACGCAACGGCAAACAGCACCTATACATTCGCATAGACAAACCCCGTCGCGCCAAACCCAATGCCGCCGAACTCCAAGCGCGTTCCGCTTTCGGAACCATCGCTTCTGAGGTCGCTCGGAGGATGAGGGAAGGAGATACGCGTCCACGTTCGGTCATCTGGAAAGAGGTTGCTGCATCACTGCTACATCAGTAATCCACGTTTACAACATGACCATCACGGGACCATCTCCCGACAACAACCCGAGAACGACCCAATGAGAGCAATGTTAAAATCCGAACTGGCAACGGCAGCAGGAGTGAGCCGGAAAACATTGATGAAATGGCTCAAAGATCCGTACATCCAAGAGCAGATGGCTCGATACCCGCTTTCTGCGCATCAGAAAAAACTGCCGGGAAGTTTAATTAAAATAATTTGTGAACACTATGTTATTGACTTTGATTAAGACGCGTGAAACGCGCTACGGCGTCCATGCCGTACTGATAGAAACCAACCATATCTTCGGTGACAAAAAGCTGGCGGATGTCTATATCCCGCTTGACGAAGTACCGCTCGAACTCATCTACCTCGTATCCGTTCCGCGCTCCGGAATATGGCTGCAAGGCAAACGCACACGATGGCTGTGGCCCAACAGAGTCACACGAAGAGCCGTCGAAACCTACCTTCAAGTCATTCAATCCACCCGCGAAGAAATCCGTCTTGAAGTGACATCTCAGTAAAGTGAATGGCGACCAAATCCGGTCGCCTTCATTTTTTTTACTCGAAGAAACGGGAAGAAACGGGAACATTTTGACGACCCTATTTATATTGTCCCTCGTCGAACAAAAAATCGCAACCATTATGACACGGAAACAAATCATCAAAATCATCATCTCGGTGCTGATCGCGGCACTGACTGCCCTGGGCACAGCCTTCGGGCTCAGCTCCTGCAATGTAGTACGGACCGTAACCAACCGGTCGGAGTTTTACCAACGGGGCGACACGTCCGTCACGATTCAGACCAAGACCATCGAATCGTACGACGCGAAGAAAAACCTCGCGTATTAGGTATGGCGAAAGTGGAATTTGACCCGGGCATTGATTCGGTACGCGGGATCCTGATGGGAACAGACCCTTTCTATATCCGCCGCTATCCCTCCAAAGACGGCGTGATGCATATCGTT
>ONUF01000041.1 GCA_900321005.1 uncultured Bacteroidales bacterium
AGTTATAATGAATAGTGAATATCCTATGACTAATCTACAACCCAACGGTATTTGGCAGAACTTCGCCAAGCTGACACAGATTCCCCGCCCCTCGGGCAAGAAAGAACAGATCTCGCAATTTCTCGTTGCGTACGGCAAGAGTCTCGGCTTGGAGACGCTGACCGACGCTATCGGCAACGTGCTCATCCGCAAACCTGCCTCTCCGGGCTATGAGAATCATCCGGGTGTGATCCTGCAAGGTCACATGGATATGGTTCCTCAGAAGAACAGCAACAAGGTGTTCGACTTTGAGAACGACCCTATCGAGGCATACGTGGAGGATAACGGCGAGTGGGTGACCGCCAACGGTACTACGCTCGGTGCAGACAACGGTATCGGTGTAGCTACGGCTATGGCGATCCTGGCTGACAAGAGCGTCGTACACCCGCCATTGGAGGCATTCTTCACCGTGGACGAGGAGACAGGCATGTACGGTGCGTTCGCACTGGAAGGCGGCTGGCTGCAAGGCAAGACGCTGCTTAACCTCGACTCCGAAACCGAAGGCGAGCTCTACATGGGTTGCGCCGGTGGCGTGGACACCACGGCTACATTCCGCTACATCCCCGTTGAGACCGAACAGGGCGACATCGCCCTGCGCGTACGCCTCGCGGGCTGCAAAGGCGGACACTCCGGTTGCGACATCCATCTCCAGCGTGCGAATGCCATCAAACTGCTCTTCCGTTTCCTCAAAGATGCGGTAGCGAACTTCGAAGCACGTCTCGCTTCGGTCGATGGCGGCAACATGCGTAACTCCATTCCGCGTGAGGCTTCGGCGGTCATCACCATTCCTGCCGAGAGCTATCAGGACGTACAAGACCTCGTCGATCGTTACGAAGATCTCTTCTTGCGCGAGTACGACGGCGTAGAACCCGACCTGCATTTCGTGGGCGAAGAAGTCGAGTGCCCGAAGACCGAGATGCCGGAGGATGTGCAGGACTTCCTCATCCACGCTGTCACCCTTTGTCCGCACGGTGTGTACCGCGTCATTCCGGAGATGCCGGACATCGTCGAGACCTCCAACAATATCGCCATCATCGAAACGAAAGCCATCAGCGATCAGCA
The DNA here is from genome assembly GCA_900321005.1 of uncultured Bacteroidales bacterium. Taxonomy (GTDB): domain Bacteria; phylum Bacteroidota; class Bacteroidia; order Bacteroidales; family Paludibacteraceae; genus Colicola. The sequence continues at coordinate 1,102 of ONUF01000041.1, forward strand.
ATCAGCAGTCAGTGTGATCTGCCTCACCCGCTCCAGCGTGGAGAGCCGCAAAGAAGAACTGGCGTCCGTCATCCAATCGGCCTTCTCGCTGGCCGGCGCAGAGGTGGAGTTCAGCGGCGCATACCCGGGATGGAAACCCAACTTCAAGAGTGGGTTGCTCAAGGTGATGAAAGAAACGTACGAGAAAGAGTTTGGCAACAGTCCGCGTATCGTCACTATTCACGCCGGACTCGAATGCGGTATCATCGGTAGCAAATACGAAGGCATGGAGATGATCTCCTTCGGTCCGACGATCGAACATCCGCATAGCCCGGACGAGCGCGTGAACATCGCGACCGTGCAGAAGTTCTACCGCTACGTCTTAGCGGCACTCAAAGCCATCTAAATAAAAGAGGCAACCTCAACGGGTTGCCTCTTCTTTTGTTAGAAATTCAGAGCGAATCCTAAGCCGTTACTGGAAGTCTGAATTGACCAGTAGGGTTGCGGACGTGCTTGCGTGTAACGACAGCTGGCGTTATAGGTCTCCATCGCCAGACGCGTTTTCTTTTTGCCTACTACGATCAGCGGACCGCAGGCAATCTGTGCTGCTGCGCCGATACCGACCAATACGCCTCCGGCAATAATGGTCGATGCGCCGGAATTCATACGGTTGATACCGCCTTCTCCGCTTCCGCCTTGAGATGCCTCGCTCATGGAACCCATGGCTCCACCGATCGTGTTAACTACTCCGCCGATGATGCAACCTAAACCGATGACGGTCAAGCCGGCACCGCCGCCGAGAAGCGACCAACCGGCTATCGTGCAGTTACGGCCGGTCTTGTACTGCTTGTACGCAGCCTCGCAGTTGTGTTGGGCGTAGAACTCCAGCACTTGCTTGCCTTTGATGGCGTCTTTGCCGTTAATGAAATAGGTGTTGCCCGCACGGGTCAATTCCGGATTGGCTTTCTTTTTGCCTTTGCTTTTTTGAGGAGTTGCAGCAAACGCGGGTGCAGCTACCATGCTTACTAAGAAGATGGCAATGAGAATGAGAATGTGATTGTTTGTTTTCATAATAGTACCTCCATTGCTTTTTTGGTTATTTCATCATCGCGCTCGAAGAACGGGAAGAATCCTTCGTCGCCGAGTACGTCACGAATGATATATGCATGCAGAAGTCGCGTCATCAACGGACTTGATTTTTGTATCTCTGCTTCTTTGGGCTCTACGCCTTTCTCTTCGGCGAACTTAACGAACTCACGCAAGACATTCTGCGTCTTCAGGTACTTCTCCAATGCTTGCCAATCCGTGTATTTGCTCAGTTCTTTGCGGTGCTCGTCCGTGTATTTGTACGCGAACTGATAGGTGTACGCCAAGTTCACGCAGATGTTGTACCACGGCGTGTTGAGCGTCGTGTCGCGGCCGACAAACACATCCGGCATGATACCTCCGCCGCCGTGTACAATACGCCCGTTTTTCGTGCGATAGACCGTCGTGTCGGAGAAATGCACCGAGTCAGCCGAATAGAACTCGCCGTGCTCATAGCGGTCCATGATATCTTTCTCATAATCGTCCTGATCGCCTAAGATATACGGTTTCTGAATGCAACGGCCACTCGGCGTGTAATACCGCGCAACCGTCAGACGTACGGCACTGCCGTCCGCAAACGGCATCTGCTGTTGAACCAGTCCCTTACCGAACGAACGGCGACCGACAATCGTCGCGCGGTCGTTGTCTTGCATCGCGCCGGCGAAGATCTCGCTCGCCGAAGCCGAGAAATTATCAATCAGCACGACCAGCGGCACGTTCTTGAATCGACCGCTGCCATTCGCCTTTGCCTCGTAACGCGGGTACGCGCGACCTTCCGAATAAACGATCATCGCGCCGCCTTTCAAGAACTCATTGGCCATCTTGATCGCCTGATCCATGTAGCCGCCGCTGTTCTCGCGCAGGTCGATGATGTAACTCGTTGCGCCTTGTGCGTGCAGGTCTGCCAAGGCCGTGATAAACTCCTTATAGGTCGTCTCGCCGAACTTGTTCACGCGCACAAAACCGATCTTCTTTCCCTCGCGCTCGATAATAAACTTCGCATCCACGGACGTCACGGGGATATCGCCGCGTGTCACGGTAAACGAGAGTGGTTCTTTCATGCCCGCGCGCAGGATACCCAATTTTACTTGTGTACCCTTCTCGCCGCGCAGCGTCTTCATCACCTTCTCGTTATTCAGTTTCTTTCCTACGAATGCGGAGTCGTTGACGCTTATCAACTTGTCACCCGCCAGTACACCCACGCCTTCGCACGGACCGCCGGCAATGACGGCTACGATACGCACCGTGTCTTGCTGGATCGTGAACTGCACACCGATGCCGGAGAACGAACCCGACAACTCCGAGTTCACCATCTCCAGGTCCTCTTTGGGGATATACGCCGAGTGCGGATCCAGTTTCTTCACCAGTTCCGTCATCGCCTCGTCGGTGATGCTGTCGATATTCAGTTCATCGACATACGCCGTCTCCATCAACTGCAGCAGCCGATCCACTTTCGACATCTCCCATTGCAACTGCCCGTTCTGGAAGACGATGCGCTGTGCATTCACCTTCTGACTCAGTGCCCCGCCGATGATGATTCCCAGCGTCACACCTATCACCGTCAATGTAGGAAAGATATACTTTTTCATACCTCTAAACGCTAAACTCTAAACTCTAAACACTAAACTCTAACCCTGGTCGTTCAGAAAAACGACTTCCACTCCTGCTCGCTTGAGTAGTTCCACGCCGTCCATGATACGGTATTCCTCGCCGTACACCACGCGCTTAATACCCGATTGGATAATCAACTTCGAGCACTCCAGACACGGCGAAGCCGTGACATACAGCGTCGCACCGTCGGAACTGTTGTTCGACCGCGCCACTTTGGTTAATGCATTCGCCTCGGCATGCAGCACGTAGGGTTTCGAGACGTTATTCTCGTCCTCACAGATATTCTCAAATCCCGAAGGAGTACCATTGTACCCGTCGGAGATAATCATCTGGTTCTTCACCAACAGCGCACCTACCTTTCGGCGCACGCAGTAACTGTTCTCAGCCCACGTCCGCGCCATGCGCATATACAAATAATCGCGTTTCTGTTGTTTATCCATTTCTCTAAACTCTAAACTTTAAACTCTCAACTAAGGAGTTGCGCAGCGAACTCCTTAATGTTTACTCCGTCGAACGTTCCCGAGGACATCATCAGCAGGGCTGTGCCCTGAGGACTGACCACTGAAAACTGATCTCTGACGGCTTTCTGTAGCGCTTCGCTCTCGGTGAACACCTCCACATTTTTCGTGCCAAATGCTTCGCGTACTTCTTCGGCCGTGATCGGCGTCAAGCGCTTGTGCTCAATCACTTTCGGATTGAAATACACGTACGCCACATCCGCTTCAGCCATACAGCCTTTGTATTGCGGCAGAAAATCCGCCATCAGACTGCTAAAAGTATGCAACTCCATACACGCCACCAATTTCTTCTCCGGATAGCGTTCACGCACGGCATTGACGGTCGCTTTCAGTTTGCTCGGACTATGTGCGAAGTCTTTGTAAGCCACGCAGTCTGCGGTCTCAGCGATCTTCTCCAAGCGGTTGCTCGCGCCTGTGAAACTGCTTATCTCGCGGTAGAAATCATCCGGCGTAACGCCGATGCAATGACATGCTAACATCGCTGCTTGCAGGTTCTGCATGTTGTGCTTGCCGAACACCTGCATGGGGATATCACCGGTGTACTCACTATACGGGATACAGGTGATATCTTTGCGCGCTCCTTCGGCTATTGCCCGCAGATTCTCATCGCGCTGATAATATATAAACGAGCCGTCAGGCTCCACACCCTCTATAAACTTTCTAAACGTTTCGACATATTGGTCGAAAGTCGGGAACACATTGATATGATCCCACGCGATACCCGTCAAGATAGCTACATGCGGGTGGTACCATAGGAATTTCGAACGCAAATCGAGTGGGGAAGTGAGGTACTCATCGCCCTCGAAAACCGCGTACTTGGCGGTGTCGCTCAACCGAACCATTCGCTCGAATCCTTCAATCTGTGCACCCACCATATAATCGGCTTCGATACCGAGACGGTTAAGTACGTACAAGATCATCGAGGTCGTGGTCGTTTTGCCGTGACTGCCACCTACCACAATACGAATCTTATCCTTCGTCTGTTCGTACAGATACTCGGGGAACGAGTATATCTTGATTCCCAACTCGCGGGCACGAACCAATTCCGGATTGTCTTCGCGGGCATGCATACCGAGGATGATGGCATCGATATCGCTGGTGATGCGCTCGGGATGCCATCCCATCTCGTCGGGCAATAATCCTGCCTCGCGCAGATGAGACAAAGCGGGGTCGAAGATCTCATCATCCGACCCCGTCACTCTGTACCCCGCCTTGGAAGCAACGGCCAATGCCAAGTTATGCATCGCCGCGCCACCAATAGCTATGAAATGAATCTTGGTCATTTACGATTTGTTCATTTACGATTTGGTCATTTATTTGTTCATTGAACCATTTAACTAAATGACAAAAATTGCCAAATGGTACATAAATGGTACATGGTACATGACCAAATGGTACTTTATTTGAACAGTTTGTCGAACTCCTCTTGGCTCACGGTCTTCGCCTCGATCTTTGCCACACCCTTCAGGGCAGCGAAGATCTTGTCCTCTACGACGCGCTCTACGATGCCGCGCAACTGATTCTCCTGCTTGAGCATCTCGTTTGCGTAGTTCGTCAGGTGCTCGTCCTCTACGTTCATCAGACCGTACTGCATGAACTGCATCTTCGCGATACGTTTTGCGAAGTCTTCTACCTCGTCTTTCTCCACGTTGATGTTGTACTCCTTCATCAACTGGTCTTTCGCGAGTTGCCATTTCAGCTCCTCGAGCATCTTGTCGAAATCTTTGTCGAGTTCCTCTTGGGTCATCTTCTCGTTCGTGGCGAGTACCCAGCGTTTGAGGAAGTCAACCGGGAAAGCGACCTTCTCCAGTTTTTTCAGGATAGCGGCTTTTGCGTCGATACCGAAGCGGTACTTGCTCTCCTCGGCCAGACTGCGCTCGATATCCTCTTTGATGCGTGCGCGGAACTCTTTCACGGTCTTCGGAGCCTTGTCGCCATATACCTTTGCGAACAACTCAGCATCTACCTTGCACGGCTTCACTTCCGCTTTCGTGCCTTTCTCTTTGTCCTCCGGGATATACTCGCCGAAGCGGTTGGTGTACGCCTCTACCTGCTTGTCGATCATCTCTTCGGTTGCCTCGATCGTGTACTCCGGCAGTTTGTTCTTGGCCGTCAACTTGGCGTCGAACTCCGGTGCTACAGCGATGTCGAAGTTAAAGGTAAACGTGTCCTCGTGGTCGAGGTCGATACGCGGCGAGTTCTCGCTGGGCAGCGGATCACCGAGGATCTGAATCTTGTTGTCCTCGATGTGCTTCTGCAGACCTTCGCCCACTTTCTTGTTCAGTACGTCGGCCAGGATGCCCTTGCCGTACATCTTCTTTACCAAACCTGCCGGAACCATTCCCGGACGGAAACCGGGCATCTGTGCTTTCTGACGCACTTGCTTCAGTTCTTTGGCTACTTCTTCCTGATAATCAGCCGGCTCGATCGTAATCGTTACCACGCCATTCAGGTCTTTCAATTCACTTTGTTCAATTTTCATATAATAAATTTTTTATCTTAAAACTTTCAACTTATAGCTAGACGACTTCTCTCAACTCTCAACTTTCAACTCTCAACTTTTTTATGCTCTGCCTGCGCGCTTTCTCTCGAGCTCGTCGAGAATGATCTTGCGGATTCGCATCGCGTGCGGCGTAACCTCCACATACTCATCCTCCTTGATATACTCCAGCGCTTCCTCCAGACTCATTCTCACGGGCGGCGGCAACACAGCCTTGTCGTCCGCGCTCTTTGAGCGCATATTGGTCAACTTCTTGCTCTTCGTGACGTTAATCACGATATCGCCTTCTTTCGCGTTCTCGCCCACTACCTGGCCGGCATAGACCTCCTCTTGCGGGTCGATGAAGAACTTACCGCGGTCTTGCAGTTTGTCCAGCGCGTACGCATAAGCCGTTCCGGCTTCCATCGCGATGAGCGAACCGTTGGTACGTTTTACGATCTCGCCTTTCCACGGTTGATACTCCAGGAACCGGTGCGCCATGATGGCCTCACCGGCCGAGACATTCATCACATAGGTACGCATACCCATGATACCGCGACTCGGGATGGTGAACTCTAAATGCACGCGGTCGTTGACCATCTCCATCTTCGTCATCTCGCCCTTGTGGGTGCTGACAAACTCAATGATCTTACCGCTGCATTCTTCCGGCGTGTTGACTGTCAGACTCTCTACCGGTTCGCATTTCACGCCGTCGATCTCTTTGATGATCACCTGCGGTTGACCCACCTGTAACTCATACCCTTCGCGACGCATGGTCTCGATCAGCACACTCAGGTGCAGCACACCGCGGCCATAGACACGCCAACTGCTTTCTTCCGCACCTTTCTCGACGCGCAATGCCAGGTTTTTCTCCAGCTCTTTGTTGAGACGGTCCTGGATATGACGGCTGGTCACGAACTTACCGTCCTGACCGAAGAAAGGACTGTCGTTGATGCAGAAGGTCATACTCATCGTCGGCTCGTCGATAGCAATCGGCTTCAGCGGTTCGGGATTCTCTGCGTCGCACACGGTGTCGCCGATCTCAAAACCGTCAATACCGATCATCGCGCAGATGTCGCCGTTCTTCACCACGTCGGTCTTCACGTGACCCATACCTGAGAAAGTGTGCAGTTCTTTGATCTTCGTCTTGACCATCGTGCCGTCTTTCTTCGCCAGCGTCACGGCCTGACCGTCTTTGAACTCACCGCGGTGTACACGGCCAATCGCAATACGGCCGACATAGGAGTTATAGTCTAGCGAAGTCACCAACATCTGCGGCGTACCCGGGTTCTCTTCTGGCGCCGGGATATACTCGATGATGGCGTCCATGAGGTCCGTCAGATCCGTCTTCGGCTTGCGCCAATCAGTACTCATCCAGCCTTGTTTGGCCGAACCGTACAACGTCTGGAAATCCAACTGATCATCCGTCGCGTTGAGGTTGCACATCAGGTCGAATACCTCTTCTTGTACCTCGTCCGGACGGCAGTTCAGCTTATCCACTTTGTTGATCACTACGATGGGTTTGAGACCGATCTCCAACGCTTTCTGCAGCACAAAGCGGGTCTGCGGCATCGCGCCTTCGAACGCATCTACCAGCAGCAGTACACCGTCGGCCATGTTCAGCACGCGCTCCACTTCGCCGCCGAAATCGGCGTGCCCCGGAGTGTCGATGATGTTGATCTTCGTACCCTTGTACTCAATCGATACGTTCTTCGCGAGAATGGTGATACCGCGCTCGCGCTCCAAGTCGTTGTTGTCCAAGATCAACTCCTTCGGCTGATCACTGAATGCTGATTGCTGACGGCTGATAACATTTGCCGTGTACAGCATCTTGTCTACCAGCGTCGTCTTTCCGTGATCGACGTGCGCAATAATTGCTATATTTCGTATATTTTGCATAATCTATATATATGATTTTATCATGCGTGTGCGGCTACGCGAGCGCATATTAGCGTGCAAAGGTACTGCTTTTTTTTCATATACACAAGAAAAAAATGCATTTTGCAGCAATTTTGCCCTACTTTTGCGTGCTTTTCGAAAGGTGTTATCGCGCGGGTGCGCGCGTTCCTTATATATTTTAATTCGCGTACGTAAGAAGCCCGTTTCGCCCAAAACGCCCCTAAATGACTGATTTGACCGAAAATGTCCAAAAAAATGCAAAAATAAAAAGCGCTGATAATCAGGCACTTACAAAGAAAATGCATTTTTTCTTTCATTTTTTTGCAAAAATATTTGGTCAGTTCAAAAAAAAGCAGTACCTTTGCACTCGCTTTTGAGAAACAAGTGTGTTTCGATTTTCTACCGGGGTTCCGGACATTAAAATTCAGATTCTCTTTTGAGAACCTAATTTTTTTGCGCCAAACCGAAGGATAGACGAAGCGAATTGAAAGATTGATACAATTAGTGTAGTACAAGAACTGAATGAAGGCTAAAGGCTAATGGTTAACGGCTAAGGGGTAACTCTTTCGTCCATTCGTCCATTCGCCCATTAGCCATTAAAATGGTTCCCGAAAAAATTCTACACTTGATAAATCGATTATTCTGAGCTATCTTATAATTTCTTTTACAACGAAGAGTTTGATCCTGGCTCAGGATGAACGC
>ONUF01000019.1 GCA_900321005.1 uncultured Bacteroidales bacterium
GAGAACGCAGAGTATGACGCAGCGAAAGAGGAGCAGGGTATCCTCGAGAGCAAGATTGCGCATATCAAAGCCAAACTGATGGATGCACGCGTGCTCAAGACCGACGACGTAAAGACGGATGAGGTACAGATCCTGACGCGTGTGCGCGTTCGCGTACGCCAAACAGGTAAGGAGAAGACCTATCAGTTGGTAACCGAAGGCGAGGCGAACTCGTTGGAAGGCAAGATCTCGGTGACGACCCCGATCGCTAAGGGTCTGATGGGTAAGCGCGTGGGCGACGTAGCTCAGGTGCAGGTTCCCGCAGGATTGATGGAATATGAGATCTTGGAGATATCGTTATGACAATCTTTACACGCATCATCAAAGGTGAGATCCCGAGTTACAAGGTAGCGGAGGACGATAAGAACTATGCGTTTCTGGATATCAATCCGCTGGTAAAGGGTCACACGCTGGTAGTTCCGAAGTTATCGGAACCGGAGAGCGATTACCTCTTTGACCTCGAGGATGCCCAGTATGCGAGTCTGATGCGCTTTGCCAAGAAAGTGGCAAAGGGTCTGAAGGCCGCCACGGGTTGCAAACGCGTAGGTGTAGCGGTATTGGGTATGGAGGTGAACCATGTGCATATCCACCTTATCCCGCTGAACTCGGAGAAAGATATGCTCTTCTCCAATCCCAAACTCAGCCTGCCGGCAGAGGAGATGGCCATAATAGCCAACTCTATCGCAGAGGCGATAGAGAAGGCTTAAAGTTTAGCGTTTAGCGTTTAGTGTTTAGAGGCTAACGCTGCAGCGGTCAATGCAGCCAGGCGGGCGTTATTGAGCACGAGTTGGATATTGGCATCCAAGCTGTCACCACCGGTCAATTCTTTGACCTTAGCAAGCAAGAACGGCGTACATTGTTTACCATGTACGCCTTTTTTGTCGGCTTCGCTCAGTGCTTGCTCGATAGCGGCATTGATGACGTCAGCCGGCATGGAGTACTGCTCGGGAATAGGATTGGTAACGAGCATGCCGCCCTTGAGTCCGCAGTCGAGTTTTGCTTGGAAGGCAGCTGCCAACTCTTCCGGCGTGTCGATACGATAGTCCACTCCGAAACCGCTGTGACGGGTATAGAAAGCCGGTAACTCATCCGTTCCGAAACCGATGACGGGTACGCCCTTGGTCTCCAAGTACTCGAGCGTGAGGCCTAAGTCCAGAATGGATTTGGCACCCGCACAGATAACCATGACCGGCGTCTGCGCCAGTTCCTCCAGATCGGCGGAGATGTCGAAGGTCTGCTGTGCCCCGCGGTGCACGCCTCCGATACCGCCTGTCGCGAAGACCTTGATGCCCGCCATGGCGGCAATCATCATGGTGGTGGTGACGGTGGTAGCGCCATCTTCTTTGCGCGCCAGGAGCACAGGCAGGTCGCGGCGCGAAGCCTTGATAACCGCTTGGCCTTTCTTGCCTAAGTACTCGATTTCCTCACGCGTACAGCCGGCTTTGAGTTTTCCACCGAGGATGGCGATGGTAGCCGGTACGGCACCGTTGTCGCGGATGACTTGCTCTACGCGCAATGCCGTCTCTACGTTCTGCGGGTACGGCATGCCGTGGCTGATGATGGTCGATTCGAGGGCTACTACGGGTTTGCCCTCTTCCAATGCTTTCGCCACTTCCGGCGAAACAGATAAGAATTGATTCATATTATAATAAGATATTAGCAATATCGGGGTTGATGGCCTTGGGGCTCATGAGGGTTGCGCGCGCCGCCATGAGGCCGTATTGAGCAGTTTGCGGGAAGGGTATATTCTTGGCTAAGGCAAAGATAACACCTGCAAGGAAGGCATCGCCGGCACCGGTGGTGTTGACGATCTCACCCGGCAGGGCGGGGAAAAGCCATTCTTCGGCGGCATTGCGGCAATAGACACCTTCGCTGCCCAGCGTGATATAGACATGCGCCACGCCCATATCCAGCATTCGCTGCGCCGCCTCGGCGTAGGTAGCCGTATTGGTGACGGCCAGCGCCTCTTTGAGGTTCAGTTTGAGGGTATGGAGATACGGGAGTTTGCATTTGGCGAGGGCATTGACGACGCGGTGGGCTTTGGTGGTGCTGACGCCGTCGATGAAGAGCGGCGCGGTGCTGTTCTCCATGAGATAACGAATAGCGTCCTCGCTGATGTTGGTGTCCGCGACGATATAGTCGGAGTGGTTGATGTCTCCGATGCGTTTGGCTAACCATTCGGGCGTGATTTCTCGGATGGCCTCGGTGTCCGCTACGGCGGCAATCATCTCACCGCCGCGGTTGTTGAGGCACAGATAGATACCGCTGCGCAGCGGCGTGACTTTCTCCGAGAGATGGATGTCGATACCTTGCTGCTTGCAATAGTCCTGCAACAAGCCGCCGAACAGGTCGCCGCCGAAGATCGTGAGCAGTTGGGTTTGGGCACCCAGGAGCACCAAGTTATGCGCGATATTACGCGCCACACCGCCGTACCCCACCTCGATATGACCGGGATTGGAATCCGCCGCGATAAAGGCATCGGACAACGTAGCCGATAGATCCACATTCGCCCCACCGATAACAGAAATACGTGTCTCCATGATTCGATAGATGATTTACGCTGCAAAAGTACAAAAAAAAAATGACATGCGCAAGAGCTATGTCATAAAAAACAAAGAAGGTTGTCTCACGACAACCCAATCTTTTTACTTAACCTTAAATCTAATACCATGAAAAACACGGTGCAAAAGTACTGCTTTTTTTCAAACCCACCAAATATTTTGCAAAAAATATGTTATAAAACATAAAATTGTAAAGCAGAATTAGCAAAATCGGGTTTTTCGTGGTGAATTGAACAGTTTATTCGTCTCCTAATAAATCCGGCCGGCGCTCTTTGGTATGCGCCAGAGACTGCTCGTACATCCACTCTTCAATCTTGGCCTGATGGCCGCTCAGCAGGATATCCGGTACTTTCCATCCCTTGTATTCTGCGGGTCGGGTATAGACGCCTGCTTCGAGCAATCCGTCCTGGAAAGAGTCATTGAGTGCGCTCTCCACGTCTCCGAGTGCGCCGGGCAGGAGTCGCACGATGGCGTCGGTCATCATCGCTGCCGGCATCTCGCCGCCGGTAAGGACGAAGTCGCCGATGGAGTACTCCTTGGTGATCAGGTGCTCGCGCACGCGTTGGTCCACGCCTTTGTAGTGACCGCAGAGAATGATGATGTTTTGCTTGAGCGAGAGGCTGTTGGCTGCCTTCTGGTCAAAGCGTTCTCCGTCGGGTGCGGTGAAGATGATCTCGTCGTAATGGCGCTCGGACTGCAGATGGCTGATGAGTCGGTCGATGGGTTCGATCTGGAGCACCATGCCGGCACTGAAGCCGAAGGCGTAGTCATCAATCTTACGGTGTTTGTCGAGCGTCCAGTCGCGTAAGTTATGCACGTATATCTCACAAAGACCTTTGGTCTTCGCGCGTTGGATTATCGAGTGGTTGAGCGGGGACTCCAACAACTCCGGACAGGCGGAAATGATGTCGATGCGCATAGTTGTTTTCTTCGAAAACGTGTATAAAGTGTATAAAGTGTAAGGGTTAGGGGACGGGGTCGTAACCGGAACCACCCCAGGGATGGCAGCGCAGGATACGCTTGATGCCCAGCCAACCGCCTTTGAAGATGCCGTATTTGAGGACCGCCTCCACCATGTACTGACTGCAAGTCGGTGTGTAGCGGCAGGAGGGCGGGGTTAGCGGAGAGATAAAGATCCGGTAAAAGTAAACAGGGAGGAGGAAAAGCTTTCTGACGAAAGTTTTCCATTGCTCATTGCTCATTGGTGATTGGTGATTTATTTCGCTGCTATTTTCTTCAGGGCTTTGCATACGGCTTTTTCTATGACGGCAAACGATTGTTCCTCTTTGTCGATATAATTGAAAGCTATGAAATATTGTTGATTGTTGATAGTTGATTGTTGATTGGTGAGGATATCTTGGTGGAGACGATAGGCTTCGCGCATCAGTCGGCGCAGGCGGTTACGCTGCACGGCGTGCTTGAAGAGCGATTTGGGAGCCCAAACCAATACCTTGGTATTGGTCATTGTTGATTGCTGATTGGTGATTGGTTGCCAGGTCACGCGCAAAGGCCACGCCACAAAGCGCTTGCCTTCGCGGTAGAGTTGCTCGATACGCAACTTTCCGCATAACTTATTCTTTTTGGGAAAAGAATTCAGCATTCAGCATTCAGTTATCAGCTATTTTTCTCTAAGTAGTCCGCGATAGCCATCGGGAGCGATGCAAACTCTTTGCCTTGTCCGGCTTCTATATCGACGCGGTAGCCTTCGTCCTGCAGTGCACGGATGGTTCCTTCGCCGAAAGCCGCGATGAGTGTGTTGCCTTGCTGCCAATCGGGGAAGTTCTCCTTGAGGGCTTTGGCACCTGCCGGCGTGAAGAGGGCGATGAGGTCGTAGTCAAAGGGTTTGTCGGCAGGCCACGGTGTGGTGACGGTGCGGTACATGACGGCCGGCGTCACCACTACGCCGTTCTCCGCGAACATATTGATCTGGTCATCGGTATGGATATCTGACACAACCATCAGGTATTTCTCGTTCGGGCGACGGTGCATTGCCGGGAGCAGGTCCTCGAACTTATTGCCGCTTTCGGGGAAGAAGACCTTGCGCTTGCGGTACTGAATGAATTTCTGCAGATACAGACCTACCTGCTCGGAATTACAGTAGTAATGCATCGAATCCGGTACATTCAGGCGCATCTCCTCGCACAAACGAAAATAATGCTCGATACCCAAGCGGGAATTGAGGATGACGGCGGTGTAGTCCAGCGGGTTGATGCGTTGCTGGCGAAACTCGCGGGCTTCAAGGCCTTCGATATGAATGAACTGATAGAAGTCGCATTGCACATCGAACTGGCTTTCCAAACGGGAGTACGGATTATGCTCCGTAGCCGGGCGGGGTTGCGAAAAAAGAATCTTTTGTATCATAGATAAATAGTCGTTTGCGAAGTCAGGTAGAGTAACAAGCCCAAGGGCAGGAACTCCAAGGTACAGAGATAGAGTATGAAATAGAGTACGGCCCGCGGGGAGTCAATGAAATGCCGCGAGGCGCGATAGATCCACAGGCCGAAAAAGAGGAGGAGGATGCCACCTACGACCCACCGACTCGCTACGGCATTGCCATAACGCAGCAGCACCAGTACGCAAGGGTAGAGGAGGCAGGAAGTGATGGTGATGATGTTCGCGTAATGCTCATAGGCGGGCGCATAGCGACGGGAGAGCATGAAGGTGTGGTCCACCAATACATCCCCGAGCATCTTCAGCAGGGCGATGACAAAAATCACGCCGCATATCGCCGCAAAGGTAGAGAAACGGAATACTCCGCCGCTATAGAAACAGAGGTAGAGCGCCATCGCCAAAGTGCCGATACGGAAGAGCGTGATCATGAACTGACTCAGGTAGTTGGTTGGCGCATCTTTATATACGCGCTCCGTACGCACACGCAGCGAAGCGCCGGTCTGACTGATCACGCCCGGTTGCAGGAACTCGCTGAAGACGGCGCACAGCAGGAGGAACAACATCGTCCATCCGCACCATGCCGCATTCAAGGGAGTGAATATGTGCATTACGCCTTCCATAGATAGAGTTTGTCGCCTCGATGAATCAGTTTATCGGTTTTGAGGGAGAAATATTCTCCTTTCTTCACGCTTTTGGTAGGGTGGCCGTCGGCATCGCGCATGCCTTCTGCGCGGCACTCATAGACACCGGTGGTCTCGCCTGTGACGAGCAGGTCGGCGCCTTCGTCAATGGATTCAACAGCTTCCACGAGGAACTCCGCCACAGACAGTTGCTTGAAGAAATTGGTACATTTGGCCGCGTAGATCTTTGTGCGGGTGGCTTTGTTGCCATAAGTATGGGTCCATTCGCCCAGACGCTGGCCTTGGTAATAGCCGTCCCAGAAACCGCGGTTGAAGACCCGACTGAGGCGTTCGTCCCACTCGGCGATCTTGGGGTCGATGACGGCGTTATTACTATACTCGTCGTTTTGCCATGCTTCCACCGCTTCGCGGTAGCAGCGCACGACGGTATCGACATATTCGGCACCGCGCGCACGGCCTTCGATCTTCAGCACCCGCACGCCTGCGTCAAGCATCTTGTTCAGGAAATGGATGGTCTTCAGGTCCTTGGGCGACATGACATATTGGTTGTCGATGTCCAGTTCGAGGTCCGAAGACTTATCTTTGACGGTATATCCGCGCCGGCAGACCTGTACGCACGCTCCGCGGTTTGCGCTGAGGCCGTAGTTATTAAGACTGAGGTAGCATTTGCCGCTGACGGCCATGCAGAGGGCGCCGTGGCAGAACATCTCGATACGGATGGGGTGACCGCTGCGGCCGCAGATATGTTGCGATTGGATATCGCGGTAGATAGAGGCTACCTGCTCCATGTTCAACTCGCGCGCCAGTACGACCACGTCGGCAAACTGGGCATAGAACTTCAGCGCCTCGGTGTTGGCGATATTGAGTTGGGTGGACAGGTGCACTTCCTGACCGATGGAGTTAGCGTACTGCATGACGGCGATGTCGGAAGCGATGACGGCATCCACGCCTACGGCATGGGCATGATCGACGATCTGACGCATCAGCGGCAGGTCCTCGGGGTACATGACGGTGTTGACCGTCAAGTAGGTCTTCACACCCGCCTCGCGGCAACGCGCCACGATGGTGGACATGTCGTCCGTGGTGAAGTTGACCGAACTGCGGGCACGCATGTTGAGGTGCTCAATGCCGAAATAGACACTGGTGGCACCGGCTTCTATCGCCGCTGCCAAACTCTCCCAGCACCCAACGGGAGCCATGATCTCTATTTGTGAGTGTTCAGTATTCAGCATTCAGTTTTCAGTAGGCACTCAGCAATCTGGACGGCGTTTAATGCGGCACCTTTGCGGATCTGGTCGCTCACGCACCAGAAACTCAGTCCGTGGTCATTGGTGAGGTCTTTGCGGATACGTCCCACAAACACCTCGTCTTTGCCGCTGAGGAACAGCGGCATGGGGTATATCTTCTTGTCCGGTTCGTCCATCAAGACGCATCCTTGGGCATTGGCGAAAGCCTCTCGGGCTTGGGCGACGCTGACGGGTTGCTCGGTCTCCACCCACACGCTCTCGCTGTGCGCGCGAAGCGAAGGCACGCGTACGCAAGTCGCGCTGACCTTCACATCCGAGTGCATGATCTTGCGCGTCTCGTTATACATCTTCATCTCCTCTTTGGTGTAGCCGTTGTCGGTGAAGACATCGATATGGGGGATGAGGTTATATGCAAGTTGGTACGCGAATTTCTCGACGGTGGGTTGTTCTCCGTTCAGCACCTGACGGTACTGGTTCTCGAGTTCCTTCATCGCCTGTGCGCCGGCGCCCGATGCAGCCTGGTAAGTCGATACATGCACGCGCGTGATATGACT
The DNA here is from genome assembly GCA_900321005.1 of uncultured Bacteroidales bacterium. Classification (GTDB taxonomy): domain Bacteria; phylum Bacteroidota; class Bacteroidia; order Bacteroidales; family Paludibacteraceae; genus Colicola. Next base: position 7,434 of record ONUF01000019.1, read on the forward strand.
CAGGCGCTCGATGGCTTGCAGCGCTACGACCATTTGGATGGTGGTGCAGTTGGGGTTGGCGATGATGTTGCGCGGACGGACGAAGGCATCGGCAGCATTCACTTCGGGCACAACCAAAGGTACGTCCTCGTCCATGCGAAAAGCCGAGGAGTTATCAATCATGATAGCGCCGAAGCGGGTGATATCCTCCGCGTATGCACGCGACACGCTCGCGCCCGCGGAAGTAAAAGCAATATCGACGCCCTTGAAAGCGTCGTCGTGTTGCAAAAGCCGAACCGTATGTTCTTTGCCTTTGAAAAGGTATGTCTTGCCGGCACTGCGTTCCGAACCGAAAAGGCGAAGTTCGGAGACGGGGAATTGCCGCTGTTCAAGAACAGCGAGCAACTCCTGTCCGACGGCGCCCGAAGCGCCTACGATAGCAATTACCATACTTAAGCCAGAGCTACGATAAGCTCACCTTCTTTCTCAGAGAAAGTCAGTTTGTTCTCGCGTGCGAGCCATCCGAGGGCGAATGCCAACTCGTCATTTTTCAGTTTGGTAGCTTTCTTCAGTGCCTTCAGATCGAGAGCACCGTTTTGCAACGCACCCCATACGAGGCCTGCGTTTGCACCAATTTTTGCGATCATAATACCTTAAATAATTAATTGTGACTAATAGGACACATAAAGGGGTGCCCGCCCTGTTATTCTTCCCATTTCTTAAAGATCAGGCACGCGTTGTGGCCTCCGAAACCGAAGGTGTTGCTCAACGCATACATGATATCGCGTTTCTGCGCCTTGTCGAAGGTGAAGTTAATGCGATAATCGATGTTCTCGTCTGCATCCTCCGGGTCATGATTGATGGTCGGCGGGATGATGCCGTCCTTGAGTGCCATCACGCACGCGATAGCTTCTACGGCACCCGTCGCACCGATCAGGTGACCGGTCATGGACTTGGTGGAGTCCAGGTTCATGTCGTAGACATGCTCACCGAACACGCGCTTGATGGCGTTTATCTCCGTCACATCGCCGAGCGGGGTAGAGGTGCCGTGGGTGTTGATGAAATCAATCTGCTCCGGTTGCAGGCCTGCATCGCGCAGCGCCAGACGCATCACGCGCTCCGCACCTTTCCCTTCGGGATCAGGCGCTGTCATATGGTAGGCATCGGAGGTCATTCCTTCGCCGACGATCTCTGCGTATATCTTCGCGCCGCGCGCTTTGGCATGCTCATAATCCTCGAGGATGAGGCACGCCGCTCCTTCGCCTAACACGAATCCGTCGCGCGATTTGGAGAAAGGACGACTGGCGGTCTCCGGACTCTCGTTGCGCGTCGAGAGGGCATGCAGCGAGTTGAAGCCACCGATACCGGTATAGGTCACGTCGGCATCCGCACCACCCGTCAGCAGCACATCGGCATGGCCCAGACGAATCTGGTCAAAAGCCGAAGCTACGGCGTGGGACGAAGAGGAGCAGGCGGTGGAAACCGAGAAACTCGGACCGCCCAGTCCGAAGCGGATGGAGATATGGCCGGCTGCGATGCTCGGGATAGCCTTCGGGATCATGAAGGGGTTGAAACGCGGCACACCGTCGCCTTTGGCGAAGTCGATGATCTCTTCTTCGGTGGACTGCAAACCGCCCATACCGCTTCCCCATATCACTCCTACGCGGCTGCGGTCCTCTTGCTCAAGGTCCAGACCGCTGTCTTTGAGCGCCTCGTCGGCTACGCAAACGGAGAACTGGGCATAGCGATCCATCTTTCGTGCCTCCTTGCGGTCGATGACCGTGGTGGGGTCAAAGTCCTTGACTTCTCCCGCAAAATGCGTCTTGAAGAGACTCGCATCGAAGGAGGTGATCAAGGCGATACCGTTCTTACCGGCCACTAAGGCTTTCCACGTCTCCGGAGCGGAATTGCCTACAGGCGTCAACGCCCCAAGACCCGTTATAACTACGCGTCGTAATTGCATCTGAATAGGATTGGTTTATATAAAAGCATACGAGTTTACAGTATTAGCCGTAAACTCGCAAACTCAAGTGAAGGGGGAATTATTTCCCGTTTACTTTCTCTTCTACATAAGCGATTGCGTCGCCTACGGTACCGATCTTCTGAGTATCCTCATCCGGAATAGAGATACCGAACTCTTTCTCAAACTCCATGATCATCTCTACGGTATCCAGAGAATCTGCGCCCAGGTCAGTCTGGAAGTTAGCTTCGTTCGTAACCTGAGACTCTTCTACGCCAAGCTTATCAACGATAATAGCTTTAACTTTTGCGTCAATTTCTGCCATAATAGTATATTGATTAAGTTAATATTTTTTCAAATGCGGGTGCAAAATTACTACTTTTTTTTGAAATGTGCAAATTTTTTTGCGTTATTTTATGATTTTGCTATCTAAATGTAGCACAATCTTACCCAAATACTCTCCGCTCTTCGCCATTTGGCATACCGGAATGCTGTCTCCGTCCAAATTGGCAACACGTAAATTATTGTATAATTTATGGGTATGTCCGCCGATGACCGCATCAATGCCACGGGTGTGCGAAACAAGGGCGGTATCGCATACATCTTCGGGTGCTTTGCCGAAGGTTCCCATATGACTGAGGCACACGACAATGTCGCATTTTTCCGCACGTAACAGATCGACTTGTTCCTGGGCTGCGGCATAGGGTTCAAGGTACATCGCCGGTAAGAAATTCTTGTCGGAGATGATCCCTTTCGGATCGCATCCGAGGCCGAAGATGCCGATTTTCAGTCCGCCTTTGCGCACGATGGTGTTGGCTTGTACGATGCCTTCGAGGGCAGTTCCCGTAAAGTCATAATTAGCGCATACGATGGGGAACTTGGCGGTTCGAAGAACCGCTGCGAGAGTGTCCAAGCCGTTGTCGAATTCATGGTTGCCGAGGGTAGCGGCATCGTATCCCATCCGGTTGAGAGCAGCTATCTCGACACGACCGTGAAAGAAATTGAAGTAGGGTGTGCCCTGGCAGAAATCGCCGGCATCGACCAAAAGCAGATGTTTATCCAAAGCCCTCTCCTGTCGTATCAAGCCCATGCGCCGGGCATAGCCGGCACGATTGTTAGCTTTGGGTTCTACCTGCGAATGCGTATCATTCGTGTGCAGAATCGTCAAATGATCTTGGGGCGTGCAAGCCAGGAGGAATGCCGCATATATGCAGCATAAGATTGCGTTTCTCATATATTAAAATCGTTTGCTTAGTTCTTCGTCCGTGACGAGCGAGACGATGGTCTTTCCGTCGGCAGTGCGGCGGTAGTTAGGAAGCGCCATGAGGCGCGTGACGATATCACGCATCTCGCTGTCAGTCAGGGACTTACCGGTCGGAATGGCGGCCTGTTCGGCCAAGGAAGCAGCGATCTGTTTGCGCCATTGCTCTTGGGTGCTTGCGCCGTAAGTGCGCACCTGATGCAGGATGTCTTGGAGTACCGGTATAGGCGATTGGTTAACGATCTGCGCCGGCACACCTTGGATGGAATAACTGTCGGGACTGAGTTGCTCGAGTTCAAAACCGATGGTGCGCAAGTCCGACAGAATCTGCTCGATAAGAATCATTTCATCCGGTTGAAGGGACAGAACCTCAGGGAAGAGCAGTTGCTGCATCGCACCTTGCGCGTGCGCGATTTGCTCCATAAACTGCGCGTATAACACGGCTGCGTGCGCGCGATGGGGATGAATGAGCAGCAGTCCTTCTTCGGTGGACATAAACACATACTTGCCGTGTTGCCACAGCGGCGCTGAATCGACAATCGGAATACTCGGATTAATCGGAGTACTCGGTGTGTTCTGAGTATTCGAGAGTCCTTCGTAGAGGCTCTCCCAGCCTTTGACGGGCTGTTGGCGATCGGGATAGATGGCTCCGCGGGTATGGAATGGGTTATAATGCGGATCGACCGTCACTTGCGGTCGCTCTACGGGGCGGCCGGTAGGAAGGGGGATGTCGATAGATCCGGTGGTGTCAAAGTCGATTTGCGGCGCAAGGGAGAACTTACCCAGTGCTTCGCGTGCAGAGGCCATGAGGATTTGGAAGATCGCCTGTTCGTCGGCGAACTTGATCTCCGTCTTCGTCGGATGGATATTGACATCGATGGCCTCCGGGTTGATGTCGAAATAGATGAAGAAGGAGGGTTGGTAATCCGCCGTCAGCATACCCGAATAGGCGGTCTGCACGGCTTTGAGGAAATACGGATGGCGCATGTAGCGTCCGTTGACAAAGAAATACTGCTCTGCCTTGCGTGTGGCCGATTCGGGTTTGATGACGAACCCGCGGATGGACACCAAGTCCGTCTCGGTGTTGACATCCACAAAATTGGAGGTATAGACATTCCGTTTGGGATTGCCAAAGACCGCTTCGATGCGTTGTTTCTCTGTGCCGACGGGCAGTTCGAGTACGATCTCGTCATTATGCACGAAGGTAAACGCCACTTTGGGATAGACGAGCACGATATGGTAGAACTCCGTCAGCAGGTTGCGTAACTCCGTCTGGTCGGATTTGAGGAACTTTCGCCGTACAGGTACATTAAAGAAAAGGTTGCTAACCTTGATGTTGGTACCTACGGGACAGGAGCACACCTCCTGGCGGATGACATCCGATCCGTGTATCTCGATGAGGGTGCCCGTTTCGTCTTCGGCGCGGCGGGTGGTCATCTCCACTTGTGCCACAGCGCAGATAGATGCCAAGGCTTCGCCGCGAAAACCCATCGTGCGCAGACTAAAAAGATCCTGCGCCTCGCGTATCTTACTCGTTGCGTGACGTTCGAACGCCAGGCGGGCATCCATCTCACTCATGCCAACCCCATTGTCTATCACCTGCAGCAGCGTGCGGCCGGCGTCACGAACGATAACCTGCACACGGGTGGCACCCGCGTCGAGGCTGTTCTCAACCAACTCTTTCAGACACGAAGCAGGGCGTTGGATGACCTCTCCTGCTGCGATTTGGTTGGCGACACTGTCCGGTAACAGATGGATGATGTCCATGAGGGAGTGAATGAATGAGTGAATGAGGGGTTAGAGGAAGATGTAGAATCCGATGATCAGCATGCCTAAGAGAACGAGCAGCCATACGAGGCGCGATTGTTTTTTCTTGCGCAACTCGGTCATATTCTTCTCGTGCTCTTCGCGAAAAGCCCCGCGATGAAGACGCGCAAGTCTTTTATCCTTGCGCGCCTCCTTTTCCTCGTCGTAGTAAATGGGGCGATAGTCCCACTCACGGGGTTTTTGTACTTTTGGGAAAAGTACCGACATTACTTAACTATAGCTTGGAACTCAGCTTCCTCAGCGAACTTAGCGAACTCGATGTCCTGCGCTGCGCGGAGCTTGAGCGAAGCGTCCTGGTCGATAGCCGATTTGAGGTTCTCGAGCACAGCCGCTTTGTCGTTCGTACGAGCAGCAACTACAGCTTTGAGGTAAGCGGTCGTAGCATTCGGCTCTTTCACATTAGCCAAGGTCTTAGCTGCGGCTGCATAGTCCTCGCTGAGGATCTGCTGAACAGCTGCGTTATTGGTTGCGTTCTCGCCGTAAGCTTTCTTAGCAGCAGCGTAGTCACCCTTCTTGGTGTAGAGCGTACCGAGGGCAGCGTTGAGGTTACCCTTCGTGCCGGCAGCCTTGCCGAGGAACTCTTCTGCTTTCTCGAGATCGCCGTCAGCCATAGCTGCGAGACCTGCGTTGTAGTTCACATCCGGGTCGTTCGGCTGGATCTCCAATGCCTTGCCGAAGCAACGGCGAGCCTCTGCGATGTTACCTGCCTCCAGATAAATCTGGCCAAGGCTGTTCCATGCGCGGAAGTCGTTGTATTGGTCAATAGCCTTCTGATAAATCAGGGCTTGCTCGGCTTTGTTGTCGGTCAGCGTAGCAGCGTAGAGCAACTCCTCAACACTCAGCTGAGCCGGGTCGTTCTGAGCCAACTCGCGGATCTCGTCATCACTCTTACCAATCAGGTCGGTGGTAAGGATAAGGCGGCTGCGACGGAGCGCCGGCAGGATCTCCTCTGCGATGGTGCCGTAAACGCTACTCAGGTTCTTGATCTGTGCCTCGCGCTCCTCAGGATCGCTGTACATGGACAGTACGCGGAGAACAAGGTCCTTGTCCTGCATATTGCTGTTCTCCATTGCTTTCTGGAAGCCTTCCCAGTCCTCAGCGGTGATGTTGGACTCGATAGCGTTCTCCACTTTATTCTTCTTGAGGTCTCTCTGGAGGAACTTAGCAGCCGCTTTCTGACGGTTCTGCGCCAGTTTCTCGTTCAGGTCCATACCACCATCCGGGGATGCATAACCGGAAACTTCGATTTTGTTGATCTCTTTGCGCTCGGCCTCTTTAGCGTCCTTGATAGCAGCCTGCAGGGCTTTTACTTCGTCGCTCTTGGTCTCTTTCGAGCGGAGTTCTGCACTCTGGATGAGGAACTTAATGTCCGCCTCGGTGAGCTCCTGAATTACGCGTTGGAACTTGTCAGGCGTAGTAGCGCTCTTGTTGTCACGTGCGTCAGCCAACTCATCGGTAGCGATCACGCCGTCAGCAATCTTGAGGTCAGGGATCTCAATCACTTTCTTACCGATCTTTGCTTCGAAGCGCAGATAGAGCTCCGACTGGTGCATAGCGGGAACATAGTCGAACGAGCAGTTCTGACGATACTTGCCACCCTCTTTGTAGTTCACGGTCTTGCCGTTCTCTTTCGCCTTCTCACCTACATAGGTAACAGGCTCACCTACTACCTCTTGACCCTCGAATTTGAGGACCGGAGTAACAGTGAGAACACCTTTCTTAGCGAATTTCTTCTCAGGGAAAGTACCGACGATCTCAGCGTCCACTTTGTTACCAACCTTTACCAGCGGACTCGGGTTAACACTAATCTGCTCGGGGTTCGGTAACGATTTGTTACACGATGCCAACAATGCCACTGCAGCAATGAGGCTCAGGAATAAACCTTTCTTCATAATGTTATAAATTAGTTAATTGATGTTGTTTGTTCGTTTTTCAATGTGCCTCTATACACTTTGCGGCTGCAAAGATACAACAAATATTTGAAATGTGCAAACATTTCTCGATATTTTTGATAAAAAATCAAAAAAAGAGGCCCGAAAGGGACCTCTCTATCCAAAATGTCAATAACATTGTGCGACAATCCAGTTGACCAGGCGCTTGGGAAGGAGACGCTCCAGGAAGCAGAGCAGGGCGTAGTGAAAACCGCCGATGTACTGTGGCGCCGGGCAACGCAGAGTGGCAATCCGATAGAGTTGTTTTGCCATCTTACGCGGACTCATGCCGCCCTGTTCGTCTTTTTCCATGATCGCCACCGCCTTATGAATCTGACCATACGCGTCCATGCCTTCTTCGGACTTCTTACGCGCCGCAGTGAAACCTGTGGACACATCGCCCGGCATGAGGACACTGACATGGATGCCGAACTCGCGCACCTCGTTCTGGAGCGCTAATGCTAAAGCATTGATAGCGGCTTTCGAGGCGCTGTAAAAGCTCTGGTACGGAATACTCAAGATGGCCGCTACGCTGCTGGTGAAAATGATGCGCCCGGCTTTGCGTTCCCGCATATGAGGAAGGACTGCTTGCACGCTGTTGAGTGCACCGAAGAAATTGACCTCCATCTGTCGATGGGCATCTTCCGGTGTAGTGAACTCGATAGCACCGCTGATGCCGAAACCCGCATTGGAGATAAACACATCAATCTGTTCCGTCTGCGCCAGCACTTGCGCTACGGCCGCTTTGGTGTCTTCAGGTTTGGTCACGTCGCACGATATATGCGTCACTTTATCCGTCGATTGGCCGCTTCGCGACCATTCAAAAACCCGCCACCCCTTCTCGGCGAAGGCCTCTGCCGTCGCTTTGCCTATACCCGACGATCCTCCTGTGATAACTACTGTTTTCATATCATTATATAGTGTTCTGCACATAAACCGAGTGCAAAGGTACAGCAAAAAAATGACATACGCAAATAAAAACACAAAATATTTGCATATGTCGCAAAAAAGCAGTACTTTTGCAGCCGCAAAAGTGAAACGAACGAATTATGAGTTTACAATGTGGAATAGTTGGGTTGCCGAATGTAGGCAAGAGTACCCTTTTCAACTGTCTGAGTAATGCCAAAGCGCAGAGTGCGAATTTTCCTTTTTGCACGATCGAACCGAATGTAGGCGTGATCACCGTGCCCGATGAGCGCTTGATCAAGTTAGGCGAGATCTGCAAACCCGAGCGAGGCGTAATACCTACGACGGTGGAGATTGTCGATATCGCCGGCCTGGTGAAAGGTGCCAGCAAGGGTGAAGGATTAGGTAACAAGTTTCTCGCGAATATCCGCGAGACGGATGCTATCATCCATGTGCTCCGTTGCTTCGACGACGAGAATGTGGTGCATGTGGACGGTACGGTGGACCCCGTGCGCGACAAAGAGATCATTGATGCGGAGTTGCAGTTGAAAGACCTGGAGACCGTAGAGAGCCGTATCCAGAAATGCGAGAAAGCCGCTAAAGCGGGTGGGGACAAGAATGCGAAGTTGCAGTTGGAGGTGCTTGTCAAATACCGCGAGGCACTGTCGCAGGGCAAGAACGCCCGCACGGTGGAACTGGATAACAAAGACCAGGAAGCTGCGGCGCGGGATCTGTTCCTGCTGACCAACAAACCCGTGATGTATGTATGTAATGTCGATGAGGCTTCTGCAGTGACGGGTAATGCGTATGTAGAGAAAGTCAAAGAGGCGGTCAAAGATGAAGAAGCGCAAGTGTTGGTGCTGGCGGCGAAGATAGAGAGTGAGATTGCCGAGTTGGAGACCTACGAAGAGCGCCAGATGTTCCTTGAAGAGATCGGCCTGCAGGAGTCCGGAGTGAACCGACTCATCAAAGCGGCGTATGCGTTACTCAACCTCCGTACCTTCCTTACGGCCGGTAGTGACGAAGTGCGCGCATGGACCTTCAAGGCAGGCGCGAAGGCACCGCAATGCGCGGGTGTGATACATACCGATTTCGAACGCGGTTTTATTCGCGCGGAAGTAATCAAATACGCCGATTTCATCGCCCTCGGCGGCGAAGCGCAATGCCGCGCAGCCGGTAAGTTGGCGACCGAAGGAAAAGACTACCTTGTGCAAGACGGCGATATTATGCATTTCCTGTTTAATGTGTAAGGTGTATGATTGAGCAATTGTTGGCATACGGCTGGTGGGTAGCGGCGGTGTTCATCGTCTTCGGTTTTGTGGCCTTAGTGAAGGGCGCAGACTGGTTGGTGGACGGTGCGTCGGCTATCGCCAAGCACTTCGGCATCACGGATCTCGTGATCGGTTTGACCGTGGTCGCTTTCGGCACCTCGATGCCGGAATTCGTGGTGAACATGGTGTCGGTAGCGGAGGGCTCGACTGACCTCGCTATCACCAATGTGTTAGGGTCGAACATCATCAATACCTTTGTCATCCTCGGTTTGACGGCCGTGGTTTATCCTATTGCCTCGCGAAAGCGCAGTCGCGATTTCGATATCCCGATGTCCATCATCGCGGGTGTGCTGGTGCTGATCTTTGTGACCATTCAGCTTCCGTTTGGCGAATGCGGCAAAGGTGTAGGACGTGCAGGCGGTATTGTGCTTCTTGCGATGTTCGGTTATTTCCTCTATAACACCTTCCGTCACACCAAAGACCATCCGAAGGAGAGTGAAGATTTAGTAGTGGAGAGCAAAGAGATCCCGACTCGGCGCGCGATAGCATTGATTCTCGGCGGATTCATCGGACTGTGCGTAGGCGGCGAACTGATTGTGAAGAGTGCCGTCGATATCGCCACACGCATGGGCGTGAGTGAGGCCATCATCGGTCTAACGATTGTGGCGCTTGGTACTTCTTTGCCGGAATTGGCCACATCTGTCATTGCGGCGGCGAAGCATAACTCGGATATCGCCTTGGGAAATGTGGTGGGGTCGAATATTTTCAATGTATTCTTCGTGTTGGCTACCAGTGCGACGATACGTCCTCTGCCGGCATACGACGGTATAGAACTGGACGCGGGCATGGTGGCCCTCGGAAGCATCATCGTGTGGATGGCGGTGAAGACCGATAAGAAACGAAAAGTGCAGCGATGGGCAGGAGCACTGCTACTGCTCGTCTATGCAGGCTATCTGACTTACAGATTATTGAATGTTTGACGCTCTTTGTCGAAGAGCCAACCCCATTTGTTGAAATAACGGCACATGTTTCGGATATGAATCCGGAGCATGTGTCTATTCTTATAGGATTCACGTGCATGCGCATGCGTGATGGTCCATTCGGGGTAATAAAGTGTCAGATAATGGCGGTGAATCGTACGCGTGAGGTCGATATCTTCGGGGTACATGAAATAGCGCTCGTCGAAGAGTCCCGCTTCAACGGCCGCTTTGGTGCGCAGAAACATGAAGCATCCGCTCAGGTACGGCGCATTGACGGGACGCGTGAGGTCCAAGTCGCGCAATTCGTACCGTTTGTTACGACGCGCCATCAGTGCGGCGGGTAAGAAACGGCGACCGAACACATCAAGGGGAGAAGGAAGACGTTTGGCTAAGAACTGCTGCGTGCCGTCGGGATTCACGACTCTCGGCATGAGTAGCCCGACCTGCGGATTGGCAATCATCCAATCATGCATCGCATCGATATCTTCCGCTTGCACACGGATATCACTGTTCATCACCAGATGAAACGCCGTCTTATAGTAGGCACTCTCGCGCAAAGCGATGTTATGCGCCTTTCCATAGCCGAGGTTTTCCAGCATCGCCATGTAACGCACTTTTCCCGATGAGAACGGGGATTTCTGCGCATCGACATGCTCCTTAAGCCAGTCTTTCTCGCTGTTATCCAACAGGTATATCTTGCGCAGGCTTTTGATGCGCAGCAGTTCTTGAACCAGCGGAAGCACTTCTTGTTCCCAATTCGGATGATAAAGGACAATCGAGATATTAAGCATCACCGTAGATAGTTAATAATGAGTATAGTTGGTCTTTGAGAAAATGCGTCTGAATCCACTGTTGCGCTGCTTTACCGTATTGCGCCCGCAGTGCATCGTCTTGCAAGAGGGAGTTGATAGCCTCTGCGTATGCGCGTGGTTCGATTGTATCTACGACGATACCTGTCTTGCCATTCTGATTGACCCACATACTACCGGAACCCTCGACGCGGAAGGAGACGGCCGGTACACCGCAGTAAAGCGCTTCGGCCAACGCCACGCCGAAAGCTTCGCGACGGTCAATGGAGGGAAAGGCAAACACATCGGCAGCATGCAGATAACATCGTTTCTCCGCATCATGCAGTTCGCCGACAAACTGCACCTTGTTGCCATACGGCGCAGCCATGTGTTGCAAGAACGTAGTCTGCTCTCCTGTGCCGCCAATTACTACCACGCATTCATCGGAGAGGTATGGCACGGATTGGAGGAGGATATCAATCCCTTTGTACGGTACATGCCGTCCCAGGAAGAAAACGATCTTCTTTTTGGAGAAGCGTTGCTTGATATGCGCGATCGCCTCTTGGTCCTCCGGTTGTACGATCAGTTTGGGTTCGTGAATAGTATTGGGTAGTACCTGAATTTTTCCGATGAAATCGCGTAAAGGTGCAGATTGTTCCATGTACTGCGGACTGGTGACAAGGATGGCATGTGCGCGTTGTAAGATTCTCCGCTCCCACGGCCGGTATAAGGTATATAATCCCCGTTTGCCCAAGATGTCCGAATGCCAATGAATGATCAATCGGATGCTATCCAGTGGTAAGAGCAACAGGTACATACCTATGAGAGGGTTCGGGAAATGCACGTGGATGATATCCGGTTGGAAAGCACGAATCTCGTTGCGCAAGATGCGCAGGAATGAAAGGGATAGCGGTTGGGAAGCGCATATCACCGGTGCGTTGACGCGAACCACCTCTACACCATCTTCCATGGAACGGGTAGTGCCTGTCTGCGTATGATTGAAGCAGACGACGCGCTGCGTAAATCGCTCCTGCATCTCCACGACGATGGAGCGTGCCACATCTTCCAATCCTCCGTGGAAGGGGTAGTAGTATTTCGATATGTGCAGTATCTTTTTCATGCGTTTAAGAGTTGTTGAATGGTGCGCGCCGATGCTTCCCATGAGAAAAGAAGGCATCGTTGTTGTCCTGCCTGAATCAGCTGTCTCCGAAGAGTTTCATCATGCATGATGGTGCGCATAACAGATTGTATTTCTTCCGATTTCATCGGGTTAAAATAGTTTGCGGCTGTATCGCAAACCTCATGAAAAATCGGTATGTCGGAGGCCAGTACCGGACAGCCCTGCACCATCGCTTCCAAAAGGGGGATGCCAAAGCCTTCATACAAGGAAGGATTGATATAAGCTACGGCATTACGATAGAGGGTGTTCAGCTCCTGGGGTGATACATGCCCTAACCATCGTACCCCCTTGGTATGCGCATAGGTTTCCAGTTCGGCATCGGCAAAAGCGGTTTCGGCGGAACCGGCGATATACAGATCAAAATCCGCATCAGGCATCGTGCTATACGCCTCCAATAAGCGCCGAATATTCTTCCTCGGCATCAGGCTGCCGACCGCTAAGAGGTAGGGTTGTGTCTTTTTGCGCGGCGCAGGAACGGGTTTTCTTGCCGCATTATAAACCACGGTGATCTTATTGTCGGCAATGCCGTAATAGCGCATTATTTCGTGTTTGGAGAACTGACTGACGGTTATGATCTTCTTGGCCCGTCGGGCAGCCCACGGGGTCATGATGCGGTAAAAGAGCGTATAAATCCATGCATATGCACGAGGGCGTAAGAGATAGGATACATCATGAATCGTCATCACGGTATTGCTATAGCAGATCGGACTGAGACCGGTGAGGTTTAGCAACGGAAGGCCTTTGTGGTGACGCTGCATGTAGCAAGGTAAGGTCACTTGTTCCCAGAAATGCGAACCCCTTCCGCCGATTTTTTCTACGGGCCAATCGTCTATCGCATAGTCCGGTGCGATATCGGAAGGTGCCACAATCACATAGTTCACCCCTATCTGCCGTAAAGCCCGACAGATCTCGTACGCGAACCGCTGCACTCCGGTCATGCGTTGCGTTAAGAATCGACCGCTGATGATAATCATGCTATGTGTGTGACTTGGGATAAAATGTCTATATATTGTTTTCCCCAACGTTCGTCGGGTTCCATGTAATTGCCTTCGCTCCATTCGTTCCAGGACTTGAGCATCACGAGTTTGTTTTTCTTTCCTTCCGTGATACGCCGAATCGTCTCAGCGTGCTTCTTAAACGGTTCCGGCGAAGCATGATCCAGGATGAATGCGCGTGTACCGCTCCGCGGGGAATGATCCCAATTGGGCAAGATGGTCGGCACCACCTCTTCGCGTTGCATCACCGGAGCCTCAAAAGCACGCATGGCTTCTGCGTAGTCATAGACGAGCGGGGCTTTGCCGCGTACATATCGAAGGAGGTTTGGCAGATGTCTGATGGCGGATAGGATATCCCGTTTGGCATCTCCTAACGGTACACTGTTTACCGCATCAAACCCTAAGTGCAATACGGCATCCACTTGTTCGCTGTACGCTACATGACCCATCAGAAAAAGTCCGTTGAAACCGACGTTTCTTGCCATTTCTTGCCATTTGGTGACCCAAGCTTTACCGTCAGGGAGTTGCAAGGGCCGATAGATGACTAAGAGCGGTTTGCCGTCTACGCGTATATAACGCTTGTCGAGCAGCATGGGCAGTATGGTCTCAAAATGCCGTTCGTCATCGCCTTCGGGATAGGTCTGCTCGATAAGCAGTTTGTCCGGCTGGTTCGGATGATCCATCCATGTCTTGGCGTACCAACTCTCATTTGCCCATGCGATGCAGAAGGGGAAGTCCGGTTTTCCGCTTGCGAGCACCTGTTGCAGCGGTTGCTCCAATAGTTGCTTTCCGCCAAACCAGTAGTGCCAATAGCAGAAACCTTCGATACCTGCCTCGCGTGCGAGTTGTGCCTGTCGCTCTCGGATCGCAGGATTGAGCAGGTTGTAATAGCCTAATTCTCCGGGCACAACAGGCTGGTGATGTCCCGGAAATAGCGGTTTGGCTGCACGCACACGGTCCCACTCGGTGAAGTCTTTTCCCCACCAAGCGTCATTCTCCGGAATGGAGTGGTATTGCGGCAGATAATAGGCTATTACTCGCATAGCAATAGGGTTATTTGTGCGTCAAAAGACGAATGGTTTATGAGTTGCAACGTTTTCTTTTGGCCGGCCAGCGCGATGTTTTTTCGTTCGTGCTCATCGGTGCAGCGCACAAGCGCCTCTATCCATGCCTGTTCATCTGCCGGAGGCAGGAACAAACAGTCAACACCATCGGTATAATACTCCTTCAATCCTGATTGATCGGTGCATAGTACGGCCACTCCTGCTTGCATGGCTTCTACTGCTACCAGTCCCCAACTCTCACTGATAGAAGGCATCGCGAGGAGATCTAATCGGCTGTAGAAAGCAGCTACATCGTTCGTGTGCAGCATGAACGACACTCCTTCTTGCGGATAGGTTTGTTCCCATCGTTGTCTTTCTGCTTCGTCCTGAGCCCCGCATATCCATAACCCACTCTGCGGATTTATCCGATGAAATCGAGCAAAAATATGTAGAAGCATCGGTATATTCTTCCGCTTCTCCCATCGTCCTATGAAACCGATACGCAGCCCTTTGTGTGCCTCTTTTTCCTGTACCGCAAAGGAGCGTATAGGATTATACACCAGGGTTCCGGTGATAGCTAATCCCAAGGCTTTTGTCCATTCTTCTTGTTGGAGGCGGGAGATAAACAGTACCTGTGCTTGTTGTACCGCCCTCCGGTACAACGGTCGCAAAGAAGGATGCCATCCGTACAACGAACTGACGGACTCATGCCAGTGCCATACATGGCGTACGCGCGCGCGGCGGGCAAGATCTGCTCCAAGGATGGTGATTGATGTGCTGGAATAGATAGTGTCCACCGCTTCTTGCCGAACATACGCGATGAGTCGCCGCAGGGCGGGGCTGTTGAATGCACGCACCCATGGTGTACGCAGCGCGTGCCCGCCTATTGCGCGATACGGCAAGCAAAGAACGGAGAGATTGGGTATGTCAGCAAGCATCGCTTCCAGTCCTTCATCCGGAACGAGAGACGGAACGACCATTGTCACGCGTGCGCCACGCGCAGTGCAAGCGCGGATAGCTTGCACCATCACTGTCTCGGCGCCGTGTGCACCGCGTGCGTGCGATATAAAAAGGATATGACTCATTGGCGTTCGTCTCTAAAGAAATGTTTACTTTGTTCCAAGCGCTGCTGACTGGAACTCGGTCGCGGATGGATGGTGTAGTCAATCACGTTTTGGTACGGGTTGTACGCTGCGGCTTGGGGTTTCTCCAAGAAGATAGCACGGGAGAAAGCGAAACAATATAATCCGATAATGATTAGTCCGGTCAGTCGTTCCAAGAAAAGCGGCAGTACTTCGAGAACCATCGGCAGCAAGGCGATGATGCCGATAAAGAAGAACAAACGCACACGGTTGCTGACTTCAATCAGTTCATAGCAGTAATAGTACAGCGCCAAACTCAACGCAAACATATTGAGCATGATGGTACCAAAGGGCAGTGCGTCAATCTTTTTCTTAAAGCACAATACCGCGATGAGAATCAAAAGATTTAATACATATCCGAGGGTGATTCCGCGCGCGGTAGCATACATGGCTTCTTCGGTATATACTTCGGCTTTTTGTGCGTAGTTATCGCCTAACCATCCCGCAACCGTAAGGAAGATCGTTTTGATCCATGGTATTCCGGCGGCCATCAAGACAGCACCTACAGCGATAACGGCAATATAGACCCATGTGGGGATTTTTGCTTGCAGCACAAAATAGAGCGGAAGCATCAGTACCGCCACGCGGTGGAAAGTGCAGGCTAGCAGGATAATCAGGAGGAAGGGAAGGAATTTCTTTGGTGGAATATATTGCAATGCAAAGAAACACAGCGCCACTGCTGTCGCCTGACGGATATAAATCATCTCGAGGTTGAAGTATAGCAGTCCGAAATAGCAGAGCAGACCCACCACCGGATACTTGGTATATTTCGGTAAAGCGCAGGCAATAAGGATGATGTTGATGAAGGTTACGATGAAGAAGAGGTGTTGCACCGTTCCGCCGAGCGATTTGATGAAGGCGCAGAGCAGCACGAATCCTTCTTCTACCGGTTGTTTTAGTAATTCGGACGGGTTGCCGATGAGTCGGGAGAACGAAGGAAATTCCGCGAAGAGTTGCGTATAGACATCCCAGTCGCCGCCTGTCTCGAAGCGTAAACCGGCTACGGCAATCAGTAGGAGCGCAGCGATAGCGCTCAGGATTTGGGAACTGAGTTTATCGTGCATCTGTACATTCAGTACGGCGAGCACGAACAGGATGAGAAAGACTATCAAATAAAACATCTCTCTATGATTGCACGCGTTCTGCGTGCAAAGGTAGTGTTTTTTTTCGACATACACAAAAAAAAAGCCCAAAACTTGCGTTTTGAACTTCTTTTTTTTGCTAAACCAAGTGGCTTAAGCCTCTGCCTCTTCTGCAGCGGGCTCCTCAGCAGGAGCTTCTTCGCCCTTAGCTTCTGCTTCTGCAGCAGCAGCTTCTTGTGCAGCCTCTTGAGCGGCAGCAGCCAACTCAGCAGCAGCTTCAGCGCGTTTCTGAGCGATAGCAGCAGCTTTAGCTTTGTTGGTCTCTACCTCTTGAGCGAGGAGAGCCTTTGCAGCAGCAGCTTTCTTGTCTGCCTCAGCAGCACTGATCTTGCCATTCTTAGCATCTTTTTGAGCCTTCCAAGCGTCGAAACGCTTCTGAGCCTCTTCTTGGCTAAATGCGCCTTTTGCGACACCACCGTTGAGGTGCTTCATCAGCAGTACGCCCTCGTTGGAGAGGATGGTGCGTACGGTGTCAGTCGGTTGTGCTCCTACGCCTACCCAGTACAGAGCGCGATCGAAGTTGAGGATCACAGCTGCGGGGTTGGTGTTCGGGTTGAACGAACCGATACGTTCGATAATTTTGCCGTCACGCGGCGAGCGGCTGTCTGCTACTACGATGTGGTAGAAAGCGTAGTCTTTGTGACCATGACGAGCCAAACGAATCTTTGTTGCCATTTAGACTTTTCACGAAAAAGCGTGCAAAAGTACTGCTTTTTTTTGAATTGACCAAATAATTTAGGTAAAAAATGCAATTTTTACCTCATTTAATGGAAAATGCCAAGTGGAGTGAGCGAGCGAATTCGGCATATTGAGCCATTTGTTCTTCGGTCGGCATGGGATGGTTTGCCAGTTCGCCTATCACGCCGTGCGGCCGAAAACGAAGCAATCGAACAGGTGCCTTTTTCCCGATGAAATCGAATGTTTCTGCGAGGTGGTGTAGGATTTCTTCTACGTCTACATAGTTTGGCAGGCACACGATGCGCACTTCTGTTAGTAGGTTATGTTGCAGCAGCCAAGCGAGATTTTTCTTCACGACCGTATTGTCTTTCGTTTGCGTAAGATGATGATACACCTCCGCATCCCATGCTTTGACATCCAGCATCACGCCGTCGCAGACCTCCATCAGTTCGGGGAAATGCTCAAAAGGAACAGTACCGTTGCTGTCGATCAGACACGTCAGCGGGTGGTTCGTTTCGCGCGCAAGTTCTTTGACGGCTTGGAAAAGCGATGTCAGAAAATCCGTCTGCAGCATACACTCTCCTCCGGAGACGGTGATGCCGCGAATAAAAGGAAGGCCTTTGCGGATTTCTGCCAGTACCTCGGCGATGCTCATTTCGGTAGCCTCGGCATCGTGCATGGCTTGCGTCTCGGGGTTATGGCAATAGGCGCAGCGGATGTTACATCCCTGCAGGAAGACGGCGATTCGGTTTCCCGGACCGTCCACGGTGGATTGCAGTATGATCTTACGAACAAGCGCCATCAGACTCCACGCACTTTACGGTTTGCTAGGTGTGCCGAGGCATAGGTCGGCGCACCGAGTTGGGTGGTGTTCTGCAACACCGCCTGACCCTTGTTCCATTTCTCTATCTCCGAGCGCTTGACCAGATAACCGGTGATGCGCACGAGATCGGAGTCGGAGGCATAGAAGGCGATATATTTCTGCCCGAGAGAGAAAGCTCCTTTGACGATATCGAGGATGGCTGCAGGGTTCTGTTTGCCGGTAATATCGAAGGGTAAGATATCCGAGCAACCCGTCGGAATATACCGATGAAATCGAGAAGAATGGCGCAGATGGTCGTATATCGATTCGGGTTCATCGCCCACCGGAATACGAATGCCGGAAGTGATGCCGTGGTCGCTGTCGATACCCACTTGCGCATGCAGAAGCAGGCGATGGTTGGCTATCTCGCAGTAAGGACATTCGTATGCATTGACAAACGCCGTGATGGCATCCATGATCTGCTCGGCCACTTCATTGGCTTCGGCGTCCGAACCGTATTTCTTACCCTCGGGAGCGAACTTATTGGCGGCTTCGGCGAGACCTACCAAACCGAACATGGCTACGAACCTATCGCGATCCACGAAACCTTCTTTAGCTAGGAAGTGGCTCTCGAAGAATCCGGAATGCTCGACGATGAAGCGGATGCGGGCAGACATGTAATCCGCCATACATTGCATCGCTTCGGGCAGTAATTTCGTTAAAAACTCCTCTTTGCTCTCCGTCAGCGCTGCCAAGCGGGGCAGAACCAAGCGCGTGAGGGTATAACTACCGCCGGCAATAGGCAATATGTTATAGCACGAAGAGATACCGTAGCGGTCGTAGGTCTTGGCGTTCAGCACATCGTTGCATATCGCGGGATTGGCGACGCATAGCGAGGTATAGATAGCCTGCTCGGCGAAGTCATCGGGCGTGATAGCCGGGTCGTACTTCAGCGTGAGGTTGGGAACGGCTTGTTCCAGTTCGCGGTCCACCTCGAGGATCAGATGCCCCGCGCGGGTAACTTCCGGACCTAAGTTGGCATGGCAGAAAGAGTCTGTGATCGTACGGTCAAGGTAGATGAAGAAATTGCGCAACTTACGTTTCACTACCTCGTCGCTCAGGTCGGTGATGAATGGTTCGATGAGTTTGTCGAGGTCGCCGAGAAACACCGGATAGGTGGTGATGGACGGCACATGCCGATAGAGCACCTGCAGGAAGGTGAGTAACTCATCGAAGTCCTGCGGCGGGTCGAGTTCGAGGAATTTCACGCCGTTGCGCACCGCCTTCTCGTAGTCAGGCATGATATAGCGCGGACGATACGGTGCATTGCCTTCGTTGAGGTTGCATATAGCGCCTTTCTCGAAAAAGAAACGGGTGCGCTCGGGCATAGGAATCACCGAGAGCGTGTCTTCCGCCGCGTGCGCGAGAGCCACTACTTTCTGCTCATAACTCAGTTGCTGCGAGGTAATGATAGAATAGATATCTGTCATGATAAGGTTGTTTTGCGGGTGCAAAGGTAGTGAAAATTTTGCATGTATGCAAATTTATTTGCGTAATTCAAAAAAAAGTAGTACTTTTGCACTCGCAAAAGTCAAACGATGGTAATTAACGACCCGAAAATAGAGAATGAGGTGCTACATCTGATAGGCGAGACAGCCGATCGGATGGGGTTGGAGTGCTATGTGATAGGAGGTTGGGTACGAGATCTGTTTTTACACCGAGAGAGCACCGATATCGATGTAGTATGCGTGGGTTCGGGAATTGCGTTGGCAGAAGAGGTGGCGAAGCGTTTGGGCAAAGGTGCGCACTTGTCGGTCTTTAAGACCTACGGCACGGCGCAGGTGAAGGTTAATAGCGGGAAGTGGAAAACGGAAAGTGGAGAGCCGCTGGAATTGGAGTTTGTCGGGGCACGCAAAGAGAGTTATACACGTGACAGTCGCAACCCGATTGTAGAAGACGGGACGCTGCAAGAGGACCAGAATAGACGAGATTTTACCATCAATGCGATGGCGATTTGTCTTAATAAAGACCGCTATGGAGAGTTATTAGACCCGTTTGACGGCATGGGCGATTTGGAAGATTGTATCATCCGCACGCCCTTGAATCCGGATATCACGTTCAGCGACGACCCGCTGCGTATGATGCGGGCGATCCGTTTTGCCACGCAGTTAGGGTTTAACATCGATGGCGAGACTTTTGATGCAATCGTGCGGAATAAAGAACGCATCGGCATCATCACCAAAGAGCGCATCGCGGAGGAGTTGCATAAGATCATGCTGAGTCGCCGTCCTTCGGAAGGATGGATCTTACTCGACAAGACGGGTCTGTTGCCGCTTATCTTCCCGGAACTGACGGCACTCAAGGGTATCGAGGTGAAGGAAGGTCGCGGGCATAAGGACGTGTTCTATCACACCTTAAAGGTATTAGATAATATCTCGGAGAATACCGATAAACTCTGGTTGCGCTGGGCAGCCTTGCTGCACGATATAGGCAAACCGAAGAGCAAGGCATGGGATCCGCAAGCAGGATGGACGTTCAGGAATCACAACTATATCGGCGCAAAGATGGTGCCGAAGATCTTTGCGAAGATGAAGTTGCCGCTGAACGAGAAGATGGAGTATGTGAAGAAGATGGTGGACCTCCATATGCGGCCGATCAACCTGATAGAAGACACGGTGACAGACAGCGCCGTACGGCGTTTGCTCTTTGAGGCGGGCGATGATATCGACGACCTGATGTTGCTCTGCGACGCAGACATCACGAGTCGCAACGAAGAGAAGAAAGCGCGGTTCCATCAGAACTACCAGTTGGTACGGCAGAAGATGGTGGAGTTGGAAGAACGCGATCGCATTCGTAATTTCCAACCGCCCGTGGACGGTATGGAGATCATGGAGCTATTCCATCTCGAACCCTGTTCGCTGGTTGGCGAACTGAAGAGCGCAATCAAAGATGCGATCCTCGATGGCGTGATACCAAACGACCACGAGGCCGCAAAGCAATTTGTAATAGAATTATGGCAGAAGAAACAGAAATAACGAAAGTAGCCGTATCGTATGGCGAAGAGAACATTATTCACCTCGACGACATGGAGCATATCCGGCGCCGCCCGGGTATGTACATCGGTAAGTTAGGTGACGGCAGTCATTCCGACGACGGAATCTATGTGCTCATCAAAGAGAGTATCGATAACTCCATCGATGAGTACCGCATGGGTGAAGGAAAAGTGATTGAAGTCGACGTGGCGGACGGTCGGGTGCGCGTGCGTGACTACGGCCGCGGAATACCTCTGGGTAAGTTGGTCGAAGTGGTGAGTGTGCTCAATACCGGCGGTAAATACGACAGCAAGGCCTTTAAGAAATCGGTGGGTCTGAACGGTGTCGGTACAAAAGCCGTGAATGCGTTGAGTTCGTTCTTTGCCGTGGAGTCTTTCCGCGAAGGCAAGACCCGCCGGGCGGAGTTCAGCGAAGGTAAGTTGATCAAAGACAGCGGCATCCTGGATTATAACGGTCCGGAGAAACGCGGTACGATCATCGAGTTTGTGCCCGACGACAGCAAAGGGCTGTTCGAGAACTACCATTTCCGCGATGACTATATCGAGGAATTGCTGCGTAACTACGCGTACCTCAACACAGGTCTGACGCTTGTCTATAACGGCAAGAAATTCGTGTCGAAGAACGGTCTGTTGGACTTGCTGACGGAGAACATGACCGTCAGTCCGTTGTATCCAATCATTCATATCGTAGGCGAGGATATTGAGATCGCGCTGACGCATACCGATCAGAACGGCGATGAGTATTTCTCGTTCGTCAACGGCCAGCACACCATCCAGGGCGGTACACACCAAGCCGCTTATCGCGAAGCGATAGGACGAACGATCAAGGAGTTCTTTAACAAGAACCAGGAACTCGCCGATATCCGCAACGGCGTCGTAGGCGCGATTGCAATCAATGTCGAAGAACCGGTCTTCGAATCTCAGACGAAGGTGAAGTTGGGTTCGAAGGACATGAGTCCGACAGGCGGCGTAGGTATTAATAAGTTCGTCAACGATTTCGTGAAGCAGCATCTGGATAACTACCTGCATAAGAATCCGCAGACGGTGGAGATCATGCTGCAGAAGATTCAGGATTCCGAGAAAGAGCGCAAGGCGATAGCCGGCGTGACGAAGGCGGCGCGTGAGCGGGCGAAGAAGAATCTGGTGAACAACCCCAAGTTACGCGACTGCCAGATCCACCTCAACGATACCAAGCCCGTGAAGAGTTCCAAGGACTCCGACGACGATCTGCGTCTGGAGAGTTGTATCTTCATTACCGAGGGTCTTTCGGCTTCGGGGTCGATCACCAAGAGTCGTGACGTGCGCACGCAAGCCGTGTTCTCGCTGCGCGGAAAACCACTCAACTGCTACGGACTGAGTAAGTCGGTGGTGTATGAGAATGAAGAGTTTAACTGCCTGCAGTCGGCGCTGAATATAGAAGACGGTTTGGATGAGTTGCGGTACAACAAAGTGATTATCGCTACCGATGCCGATGTGGACGGAATGCACATTCGTCTGCTGATGCTGACTTTCTTCCTTCAGTTTTTCCCGGATCTCGTGAAGAAGGGGCATGTGTATATTCTGCAGACCCCGCTCTTCCGCGTGAAGGACAAGAACCAGACGCTGTACTGCTATTCCGAAGAGGAACGCCAGAAGGCGATTCGTAAGATCAAGAACCCGGAGATAACCCGATTCAAAGGTCTCGGAGAGATCTCGCCGGACGAGTTCAAGGGCTTCATCGGCAACGGCATCCGTCTCGACCAAGTGAACTTGCGCAAGGACGATAATGTCAAAGAGTTGCTGGCATACTACATGGGCAAGAACACCACCGAGCGTCAGCAGTTCATCATCGACAATCTGGTGATCGAAGAAGACCGAGTCGAAGATTTTGAGGAAGCATGAAAGCACTCTTTGCCTTCATAGGAATGGCGGTGGTGATTCTCGCGCTTATTGAGATCAACGAACGCCGCAAGGCCAAGAAAAAGCGGGATACCGATATACCGGTATCTTGTGATTCCGAGGACTGCAAAGAAAACGAAGACTGCTCGGGCTGCGGCTTGGTAGAAGTCTGCGAGAAAGAAAAGAAAACGGGCCGCTAAAGCCCGTTTTTTATTGCCGCACCGTGACATGGAAGCAGGACTGCTTTGCTTCGTATTTCACGTATATCTTTCCGGCTCGCTGGTGATTGAGAAGTACTTGTCCCAGCACCAGTTTGAGGTTATCCTCGTGCATGTAATCGCGCGTGCGCGCTACCTTATTATATCGCATGTACGCGAGGTCAAAGGTGGTGCCGTAGCAATGACAGCTCTGCGTGACGGAATTGATGTTTCCGCTACGCTGCAGGTATTTGATATCTTCCTGCGTACGCAGCACGGAGGTGACATAGAACCGATAGTGGGGCAGGTTGTTTCGTCGTAGGATATCCGCCCATTCTGCACCGATGGAGTCCAGTTCGCGTTTGGCGGAAGGAATCAGGTACGGTACGGAATGCGTCAGACTGTCGACGATATAATTGTCATTCGTCTTGATCTCCACAAGACTTTTACGCATCGACGCGGCATCGTTTCGGTCTTTCGGAGGACGCGACAAACCGATCGTAGAGGCTACGGCATGTTGCTTGACCTGCAGGTCGTTGAATTTGAGTTTGTAATTGAAGGTCCGCCCCGGATACCAGACGAGGTTGTCCTCAACGATCTCCGGTTCGGAAATGCTTTTACTGCAACCGGCGCAGCCCGTTAACAGAGCCGCGCCGATGAGTAAAACGATGAATATGCCGTATTTAGATAGACCACTCAAAGCCATCTTTCGTGTCCTTGATTTGGAATCCGAGCGCGGTCAGTTCGTTGCGGATCTTATCGGATGTAGGCCAGTCTTTGTTCTGCTTGGCCTGCAGGCGGATATTGAGCAGCAGGTCGATCGCGCCACTGAAGGCTTTCTGCTTGCCGCCATCCGCACCTTGTTCTTCGAGACGCAAACCGAGGATGTCGATAGCGAAGGTCTGCCACACATCCTTTAGTTCTTTGAGATCCGCTTCGCTGATGGTGCCCTTGCCGTCGTGGACGGTGTTGATGGCGCGCGTGGAATCGAAGAGCGCAGCGATCACAAACGGCGTGTTGAGATCGTCGTCCATCGCTTCGGTGCAGCGCTCGCGCAGACCAGCTACTTCGACCGTCGTCTCTTTACCTGCTTGCAGTTTCTGCAGACGGGCATATGCTTCCTGCATACGCTGCAGTCCTTTCTCTGCCGCCTCGAGAGCTTCGGAAGAGAAGTCCACGGTGGAGCGGTAATGGGCTTGCAGGATGAAGAAACGGATGACCATCGGTCCGAAAGGCTTGCCCAGCAAGGGGTGGTCGCCCGAGAAGAACTGCTCGAGGGTGATGAAGTTATTGTAACTCTTACCCATCTTCTTTCCCGCGATGGTGATCATGTTGTTGTGCATCCAGTAATGCACGGTCTCATGACCGAGGGCTGCGCAACTCTGCGCAATCTCTGCCTCATGGTGCGGGAAGATGAGGTCCAGTCCGCCTCCGTGGATGTCGAACTGCTCGCCCAGGTATTTGGTTCCCATCGTCGAGCACTCCATATGCCAGCCGGGAAATCCTTCGCTCCAGGGCGAAGGCCAGTGCATGATATGTTCCGGCGCGGCTTTCTTCCACAGCGCGAAATCGTAACTGTGCTTCTTCTCATCCTGTCCGTCCAACTCGCGGGTCTCGGTGACGATATCGTTCAGGTTACGTCCGCTGAGTTTGCCATACGGATAGTCCTTGGCATATTTCTCCACATCCATATAGACCGAGCCGTTCGACACATACGCGTAGCCTTTGTCAAGAATCTTCTGCACAAACGCGATCTGCTCGATGATGTGACCGGAAGCGTGCGGTTCGATAGACGGCGGCAGCACGTTCAGCGCCGCCATATCGCGATGGTAGCGGTTGGTATAAAACTGCACAACTTCCATCGGTTCTAGTTGCTCGAGCCGCGCTTTCTTGGCTATCTTGTCTTCACCCTCATCCGCATCGTGCTCGAGGTGTCCCACATCGGTGATGTTACGCACATAGCGCACCTTATAGCCGAGGTGTTGCAGGTAGCGGTAGAGCAGGTCAAAGGTGATGGCAGGACGGGCATGTCCCAGGTGGGCATCACCGTACACGGTAGGACCGCAGACATACATGCCTACGTGTCCTTCGTGCAACGGTTTGAAGGTCTCTTTGAATCGAGTAAGTGAATTATATATTTCAAGCATTACAACAGGGTCTTCGGATCGAGATTGTTACGCTCGATATCTTTGAAATAGTTGAATGTAGCTACTTTCAGTTCATCGCAAGCGGCCTCGTCGCACACGATGATACCGTGCTGGTGCATCTGGAGCATCGAGACGGTCCACATATGGCTGACGGGTTCTTCGATAGCGTGTTGCAGCGCGCGAGCCTTACCGTGACCGTTCACCATGATCAGCACTTCTTTAGCATCCATGACGGTACCTACACCTACGGTGAGGGCAGTCTTGGGCACTTTGTTGACATCGTTGTCGAAGAAACGGCTGTTGGCGATGATCGTGTCGGTCGTGAGCTCTTTCTTACGCGTACGGCTGGTGAGCGACGAACCCGGTTCGTTGAACGCGATATGTCCGTCCGGACCGATGCCGCCGAGGAACAGGTGGATACCGCCGATATTACGGATCTTCTCCTCGTAACGCGCGCATTCCGCTGCGAGGTCAGGAGCGTTACCGTTCAGGATATTGACATTCTCCTTGCGGATGTCGATATGCGAGAAGAAGTTATTCCACATGAAGCTGTGATAACTCTCCGGGTGCTCTTCCGGCAGATTGACATACTCGTCCATGTTAAAGGTTACCACATTGCGGAACGACACTTTGCCCGCTTTGTTGAGTTTGATGAGCTCGCGGTACATACCGAGCGGCGAACTACCGGTCGGCAGACCCAATACGAAAGGTTTGCTCTCTTTCGGATCAAACTCATTGATACGCTTTGCTACATAATTCGCAGCCCACTGGCTCAGCAGGTCATACGAAGGTTCAATAATTACTCTCATTGTTATTCACTAAATAATATGTTTTCTATTTCGGGTTCCTCGAGGTTGATTCCCAGAATCTTTCCCTCGCGGTCGATGAGGACGGTATGTGGAATAAACTGCACGCCGTACTTGTCGGAGCACACATGTGCTTCGTCTTCGCGCGCCTGTGCCCACGGCATCTGTTCTTCGGCCAGCGCAGCACGCCAAGCGGCTTCCTCGCGATCCACGGAGCAAGAGAAAATTTGCAGACGACCGGCAGGTTGGCTATGATAGATCTCTTTGAGAACAGGAATCAGACGACGGCAGGGACCGCACCAACTTGCCCAGAAATCTACGAGTACAAAGTCCGTTTGGCCTACGAGATCGCTAAGCGACAATTCGGTGCCTTCGGGCGTAACGGCGGTGAAGTCAATATACTGTCCGCCTACTTCGGGAACGGCTGCAACGATTTCTTCGGCAGCTACGGTGTCCGTCTCAGGGGTCTGTTCTTCTGCTGCAGGTTTATGGCAGGCTACCAACGTCAGGGCAGCGGCCATGAGGATAAAAAGTTTTTTCATATCAGTCGATTTTTTGTAATACTACTGCGCTGCGGGCGGGGATGTACATCTTGAGCCAACCTTTTCCGTCTTTTGCATAGAGTCCGTCATGCTTGGTGAAATGCTCTACCGAGTCGTCGCTCAGACCGAAACCTGCGAACTCTTTCGCATCGGTGTTGAGCACCACTTTGTATTTGCCTTCCGGAACGAGCATGCCGTAGTCGGTGAAGGACTTCTGACCGTTCCAGTTGAAGATAAACAGCAAGTCGCCGCGCGAGTATGCCGCTACCTGGTCACCTTCGTTGTCCCACCATTTCATGACCCACGGCAGGTGTTTGCCCACATTGTATTTCTTCTCCTGCGCCGTCGGGTTCTGAATCAGGATATGCTCTTTGAGCAGATGAATCATCGCCTCGTCGAAGCGGTTGAGGTCCGCGAAGAAATAGTTGGGGTTGTCAACGAGACTCCATTGACGGCGGGCGTATTTATAACTCCAACCGTTGCCTTCGCGCGGGAAATCAATCCATTCGGGGTGTCCGAACTCATTACCCATGAAGGTGAGGTAGCCGCCGTTGATGGTCGAGGCGGTGATGAGACGAATCATCTTATGGAGCGCTATACCGCGGTCGGCCATGTAGGTCGAATGACCGTGCTCGAAGTGCCAGTACATATCTGCGTCCACGAGACGGAAGATGATGGTCTTGTCGCCCACGAGCGCCTGGTCATGACTCTCCGCGTACGAGATGGTCTTCTCGTCCTCGCGGCGGTTGGTCATCTCATACAGGATATGACCGGCCTTCCAATCTTCGTCTTTCACCTCTTTGATATACTTGATCCAGAAATCCGGAATACCCATCGCCAGGCGATAGTCGAAACCTACACCGCCGTCTTCGATCGCTGCAGCGAGACCCGGCATACCGCTCATCTCTTCGGCAATCGTGATCGCCTCGGGTTTGACCTCATGGATAACCTTATTGGCGAGCGTGAGGTACATCAGCGCATCTCCGTCTTCGTTGCCGTTGAAGTACGAGGGATAGCCGTTGAAGTCTTCGCCCAGACCGTGGCTGCGGTATATCATCGAAGTCACGCCGTCAAAACGGAATCCGTCAAAGTCGTATTCGTCCAGCCAGAACTTACAGTTACTCAGCAGGAAATGCAGCACTTCGTTCTTGCCGTAGTTAAAGCAGAGACTGTCCCATGCGGGGTGTTCGCGGCGACCGCCGTCATGGAAATACTGATAACCCGTTCCGTCGAAGTTTCCGAGTCCTTCGAGTTCGTTCTTTACCGCATGGCTGTGCACGAGGTCCATGATGACGTGAATACCTCTTCCGTGTGCATCGTCGATGAGGGCTTTCAACTCGTTCGGTGTGCCGAAACGACTGGAGGCCGCAAAGAAATTCGATACATGGTATCCGAAACTGCCGTAGTACGGGTGCTCCTGGATAGCCATGATCTGGATGCAGTTATAACCTAATTTCGCGATACGCGGCAACACGTCGCGGCGGAACTCTTCGTAACTGTTCACTTTCTCCTGCTCCGAACTCATGCCTATATGGCATTCGTAGATGTACAACCCGCCTTTCTCTTTGAATTTCTTACCTTTATTCTTCCATTGATACTCGGGTTCATTCCACACCTGCGCAGAGAAGATCTTGGTCTGCTCGTCTTGCACTACGCGGCGTACATACGACGGGATACGCTCGCCGTATCCACCGTTCCATTCCACGAGCAGTTTGTACATCTGTCCGTGCTGCATCGCGCTTTCCGGCAGTTTGGCTTCCCATACGCCGTTACCGATGGGTTGCAGACGATAGGCTTCATCTTTCTGCCAGTTGTTCATATCGCCCTTGATATAGATGGCGGTGGCGTTCGGTGCCCATTCGCGCAGCACCCATCCTTCGTTGGTATGATGCAGACCGAAGAATAGATAACCCGAAGCCCATTCGGCCAACGGTTGCCCACCGGTCAGTTCAGTCTCTTTGTTCTTCGCATAATCCGCACGCGCCTGCAATGCACCTTCGTAGGGTTGCAGGTACGGATCACGCTCCACGATCTTCAGATGTTTCGGAGCAATTACTTTTTTTGTTGCCATGGTATTTTTAGTTTTCAGTGTTCAGATTACGAGTTCACTCTCGCTTTGACGATTAACTTCCGGTATTCCTTGCCCGGCGCGATACCCGGCTGGTGGGCATCCGAGGGGAAGAAGACCGCGAAATGGCCGGCCGGTACGGTGAACTTCGTAGTGGCTGCGTCGCCGTAGAACTCTACATCTTTGCCCTCGTCGTACTCTTGGGTCACATCTTGGCAATCCACTTGGGCTTTCCAACCCATGATCTCATCATCGCCCAGCGGAATCTGGATGTCCAGATAATCCTTATGCGCCTCCATACGACATTTGGATTCCTCCTTGCCTTTGAAGTCCACAATGTTCACAAACAGGTCCTTGCCATCCAAGAAAATCTTGCATGCAGGCAATTCTTCGAGATCATTCTCGTTGTAAAACTTCATGAATTCTTTCAATCCGGGTACACTGTCGAAGTACCAATCAGCGTTTTCTAATTTGTCGAGTATCATAATTTTAAGCAATTTTGCGGTGCAAAATTACAGAAAAAATCTGATATACGCAAATAAATTCACGCAAAAATTTGCACATGTGCAATATTTGTAGTAATTTTGTACCCGAAAAATTTAACTACCATGCGTAAAACAATCATCTTTATGCTTTCTGTAGCATTAGTAGCTTGTACTGCCAAGCAACCGAAACTGGAGGACGAGTGCCTCTATAGTAGTTCCAAAACCCAATTCTCTTTCTGGTCAGACCAGGCCGAACAGATGGAGGTGCTCATCTACGATGAAGCCGTCAGTGATCAGTTCTCAGCAGTCAGTTTGAAGAAAGACGAGAATAACTTCTGGAAGGCGAAAGTGAAGGGTGACCTCGCCGGCAAGTTCTATACCGTGCGTTCGTTCCAGAACGGCGAGTGGGGACAGGAGTCTCCGGGTATTTTTGCGAAGGCATTGAGTGTGAACGGTCAACGCGCCGCGATCATTGACTTCCAACAAACCAACCCGGAAGGGTGGGCGAAAGACCAGCGTCCTGCCATGCCCGATCCTACGGATATCGTGGTGTATGAGACCCACCTGCGCGACTTCACGATGTCGCCCAATTCCGGCGTCGAGCATAAAGGCAAGTTCCTGGCGCTGACCGAAGAAGCCCCTCTCAGCTATCTGAAGGAACTCGGCATCTCGCATATTCAGTTATTGCCGATTTTCGACTACGGAAGCATCGACGAGACCGCACTTGACCAAAACCGCTATAACTGGGGCTACGATCCGGTGAACTACAATGTGCCTGACGGCGGTTATGCCACCGATCCGTACGATCCCGCCTGCCGCATACGCGAAGCGAAACAGATGATTCAGGCACTCCATAAAGCCGGTATCCGCGTGGTGATGGATGTGGTATATAACCATACCTACGATGCCAACGGCTGTGCGCTCGGTCGCGTGGTGCCGAAGTATTTCTATCGCATAAACGAAGACGGTTCGTTCGCCAACGGTTCGGGTTGCGGTAATGAGACGGCGTCAGACCACGAGATGTATCGCCGCTTCATGATAGAGTCTGTTTGTTACTGGGCACGCGAATACCATATTGACGGTTTCCGTTTTGACCTCATGGGTATCCATGACCAAGAGACCATGCGTCAGATTCGTGCGGCACTGGATGAGATAGATCCGTCTATTCTCACCTACGGTGAAGGATGGGCCGCGATGGCGCCCGCGTATCCGTACGAAGAACTGGCGATGAAGCAATGGACCTATAAGATGCCGCGCGTGGGTGCGTTCAGCGATGATATCCGCAACGCGTTGATCGGTAGCCCCTTTGATCACGATCCCGGTTTTGCCTCCGGCAACGCAGCTTGCAAAGAGAATGTGATGCGCGGTCTGATCGCTTGCCCAGAGTGGAGCGGCGAGCCCATGCAACATGTCAGTTATATCACTTGCCACGACAACTACTGTCTGCGCGACCGTATTGAAGTCAGCACGCAGAACAGTACGGAAGGCGACCGTATCCGCATGAACAAACTCGCGCAGACGGCCGTGCTCGTGTCGCAAGGAATGTCCTTCCTCTACGGCGGCGAAGAACTCTATCGTACCAAACAGGGTATCGACAACAGTTATCAGAGTCCCGACTCGATCAACATCATCCCGTGGGAGAATAAAGTAAAACAACAGAACCTCTTTAACTACTACCGCGAGATGATTGCTATCCGCCGTGCGCATAAGGGTTTCCGTCTCGGTTGCGCGGAGGCAGTGAAAGAACACGTGGACTTCCTGCCCGTGGAGAACGAGCACCTGATAGCGTACCGCATCAAAGACCTGGAGGGTATTGACAGCGCGAAGACGCTTATCGTCTTACTCAACGGCGGCGAAGAGACTTTGGATGTGGAGATCCCGGAAGGTGCTTATACGATTTTGGCTTTCGACGGCGAAGCGAAAGCGGATGGTAGTCTGGGAGACTACGCGGGCACGCACATCTCCGTCGAACCTTATTCGGCAACCATACTTATGGAATAAGAAAAAGAGCCTCTCGGGGCTCTTTTTTATTGACTGATTGCTTGCAGGCGATCTTGCATCTCGATCATCTCGTCGCGTAGGCGGGCGGCCATTTCGAAGTCGGTGGCTTTCGCTGCGGCGAGCATCTGTTTGCGTTTGTTGTCGATGGCTTTAGTGAGCGTCTGGACATTCATCTTTTGCCACTCGGCGGTCTTCCAACTCTCGCGGATGGCCTCTTCTACACGGCGTTTCTCTTCTTCGGGATCTTTGTACAGCGAGGCGAGGGCCGAAGTGTTGATATCTTTCTTGATGGCGGTCGGCACAATCCCGTGTTCTTCGTTATACCTCATCTGGATGGCGCGGCGGCGGTTTGTTTCGTTGATCGTCGCCTGCATGGCGGGTGTGATCTTGTCGCCGTAGAGAAGGGCTTTGCCGTGTACATGCCGCGCCGCACGACCTACGGTCTGGGTGAGGCTCCGCTGGTCGCGGAGGAATCCTGTCTTATCGGCATCGAGGATGGCAACAAGGCTTACTTCCGGAAGGTCGAGTCCTTCGCGCAGCAGGTTGACGCCTACGAGCACATCGTATTCGCCGCGACGCAGGTCTTCCATGATTTTCACGCGCTCAATCGTATCAATGTCCGAGTGAATATAAGCGGACTTGACGCGGTACTTGCGTAGGTACTCGTCGAGTTCTTCCGCCATGCGTTTGGTGAGGGTGGTGACGAGGGTTCGTTCGCCGCGATGGATACGCGTCTTGATTTCGTCCATCAGGTCATCCACCTGGTTCTCCGTCGGGCGCACTTCAATCTCCGGATCGAGTAGGCCGGTAGGGCGGATGAGTTGGTCGATGACGATACCTTCGGAACGGTTGAGTTCGTACTCGTCGGGGGTAGCCGATACATAGATGGTCTGACCGGTCTTCTGCTCAAACTCCTCGAATTTCAACGGTCGGTTGTCGCGGGCTGCGGGCAGACGGAAACCGTAGGTGACGAGGTTGTCTTTACGCGCCTTATCGCCGCCGTACATGCCGCGTATCTGCGGCACGGTCACATGACTCTCGTCGATGACGAGCAGCATATCTTTTGGGAAATAATCGAGCAGACAGTATGGCGGTGTACCTTCTTCGCGCCCATCGAAATAGCGGCTGTAGTTTTCCACGCCCGTGCAATAACCCAGTTCGTCGAGCATCTCGAGGTCGTACTTCACGCGCTCCTCGATACGCTTTGCGTAGACTTCTTCGCCGATGGAGATGAAATAGTCAATCTGTTTGGCGAGATCGATCTTGATCTGTTCCTTCGCTGCCGCAATGCGTTCGGCGGAGGTGAGGAAAATCGTCGCGGGGCTTAGATTATATTGGTCGAACTCTTCCAATACCTGTCCGCTGATGGGATCAACGGTGAGGATTGCGTCTATTTCATTGCCGAAGAACTCGATGCGCACGAGGTAGTCGGCGTAGGCAAGGGCAATGTCGATCGTGTCACCTTTCACGCGGAATCGTCCGCGCGCTAACTCTATATCGTTTCGCACGTACTGCGCCCCCACGAGTTGCTTGAGCAGCGTGTCCATCGGGATGTTCTGTCCGCGTTTGAGTTCGATGACATTCGCCGTGAAGTCCTGGGGAGACCCCAAACCGTAGATACAACTGACGGAGCTGACGATGATGACATCTTTGCGCCCGCTGAGTAAGGCCGCTACGGCTGAGAGACGAAGGCGGTCGATCTCCTCGTTGATACTGAGGTCTTTGTCAATGTAAGTGTCAGTGGAAGGAATATAGGCCTCGGGTTGGTAGTAGTCGTAGTAGGAAACGAAATACTCCACGGCGTTGTGCGGAAAGAAGGCCTTCATCTCTGAGTATAACTGCGCGGCGAGCGTCTTGTTATGACTCATGATGAGGGTGGGGCGATTGACTTCTTTGATGACATTCGCCACGGTAAAGGTCTTACCGCTTCCGGTCACACCGAGCAACACCTGCGCATCTGCGCCTGCGTTCAGACCATCCACCAGTGCCTTGATTGCTTCCGGTTGGTCGCCTGTGGGCTTATATGGACTCTCTAACTGGAACATGAAAAACAAAAGGGGAACCTTTCGGACCCCCTAATTGTTTGAGCTTTACTTTACGCGGCGCTCCTGGATGCGGGCTTTCTTTCCCGTACGCTCGCGGAGGTAATACAGTTTAGCACGACGTACTTTACCGTACTTGTTCACCGTGATGCTCTCGATGAAGGGGCTGTCCATCGGGAAGATACGCTCTACACCAACGTTGCCGCTCATCTTGCGAACTGTGAAGCGCTTCTTGTCGCCGCTTCCGTGAATTGCAATCACGTCACCGCGGAACTCCTGAACACGCTCTTTGTTACCTTCTTTAATACGGTAACCGATGGTTACCTGGTCACCTGCTTTGAATGCAGGAAATTCTTTCTTCTCACCGGCAAAAGCTTGCTCGGCTACTTTAATCAAATCCATTCTTTCAATCTTTTTATGGATCAGTACTTACACATCGGGCATTTACTACTATTCGGTCGAACCTAATGCAATCGCCAGAGGCACGATATGTTCCGCTTCTTTTTTGAAACGGGCTGCAAAAGTACTGCTTTTTTTTGAATTGACCAAAAAAATCGCAGTTTTTTTTCTAAAAAAATGCATTTAGAGCCATCCAAGGCCTGCCACAACCAGGGTGGAGAGCATCAAAACGGGCATTTGTTTGTCTAACTCACTGCTCTCGTGCGTCCAGATAAAGTATAGGTGCCAAGCCCAAATTGGAGCCACACAGAGTACCCACCACTGACCGAACATCACGAAGATCGTCAGGCAGATGGTTAGCAGGCAGGTATGGTAGATTTTTCCTCCGCGTACGCCGAGCATACTCGCGAATGTGCGCTTGCCGTGTGCGCGGTCATTGCTCATGTCGCGTATGTTATTGAGGTTCAGCACCCCGACGCAGGGCAGACCAATCGCGATGCCGCATCCTATGACTTCGGCCGTCAGTGTCTGCGTCTGCAAGTAATATCCGCCGAGCGTGCTGAGTAGTCCGAAAAACAGAAAGACCCCTAAGTCGCCGAGACCCATATAACCGTAACTGTGCTTTCCGAGGGTGTAGGTGACCGCACCGATCATCGCCAACAGGCCCAAAGCAAAGAAAATGAGGATATTGATGATGGATGATGGATCATTGATGGTTGGTATCCCGAAGGCCGCGAAGATAAGGGCCGTGCCGAAGACGACGCATAATCCCGCGAAGATCCAAATCATGGTCTTGATCTCATTCTGCGTGATGGTACCGGCTTGCAAGCCATATGCCTCGCGGCCATGCTGGTCCGTGTCCGTGCCCTTTAGTGCGTCACCGAGTTCGTTGCTTAAGTTGCTGAGTATCTGTAAACTCAAAGTCGTGAGGATAGCTAGCACGAAGACCGACCAGTTGGACCAACCCGCCAAACCGGTGCCCAGCACGATACCCGACATTGAGAGGGGTAAGGTGCGAAGACGAAGGGATTGAATATAAGGGGACATGTGTAATGTGTAATGTGTAATGTGTAATGTTTATTTAAATCCAAAGACAAAATAGACGGCGCCGATCAGCAGGAGGCAGGCTACGAAATGGTTCCAGCGCAGCGGCATCTGGAAAGCGATAGCCGAAAAAGCGACAAAGACCACCATCGTGATCACTTCCTGAATGACCTTCAGTTGCATCAGCGTGAAAGGTCCGCCGTTGCCTGCAAAACCGATTCTGTTCGCCGGCACTTGCAGACAGTACTCGAAGAAAGCGATGCCCCAGGACAGGAGAATCACAAAAATCAGAGGGGTGGCATTGGTGAAGAAACCGGTCTGCTGCAGTTTCAGGTGACCGTACCACGCGAGCGTCATGAAGATGTTCGACGCCAAGAGTAATAAGATAGTATATAATCCGTTCATTGTTTTGGTAAATATTCCTTTTTTATATTCGTCATCGCTCCGTACATCGAGTCGATAGTTTCGGGGTTGAGGGTTTTGATGTGCTCGAGCAGTTCTTTCACTTTCTCGCGTGAACTCACATGCTCGAACGGACAGAGTTTGGTTTGTTTCTCATACCCGCGCATGGCGGCATATTCGACGATGTCCGCTTCGTCAATCAGGCATAGCGGGCGAATGAGTTGCAGCGGCATCTTGTCCATCTGCAGGATGGGCGGCATGGTGGCGAAAGCACCTTGGAAGAACAGGTTCATCAGCAGCGTCTGCGCTACGTCGTCGCGGTGGTGACCGAAAGCAATCTTGTTGCACCCTAACTCCTGCGCGACGTTAAAGAGCGTCTTGCGGCGGTACCACGAGCAAAGAAAGCAGGGGTTGGAAGATTGATGATTGGTAATTGGTGATTGGTGATTTTCGCCGATCTCCACGTCCCGTACGATGAGCGGCACCTTTGCCTCTTGGCAGAAGGTTTCCAGATAACTCAAATCCGTATGATAGTCGCGCTCTTTGACGCGCACGTGGAGGGCGGTGACGGTAAAGCGGGGTTTGTATATCTGCGCGCGACGACCGAGCAACTCCGTCAGCAACAGACTGTCTTTGCCTCCGCTGAGGCCGATAAGGATATGGTCGCCGTCGGCAATCAGACCGTAGTCTGCACACGCTTTGTGGAAACGCTTTGTAATCCGTTCCCGTTGCTTCTCCAATGCTATTTGTTCCGGGGTCTTCATCCACTAATTCACTAACTCACTCATTCCCTCACTCCTTAACAGCGTCTTCAATGCCGGCGAGGGTTGACCATCTGGTGTGAAGGATCCCATGTCATAACCGCCCCAGCCCAGCGGGATATACTCCGCGGGTCGCCAACCTCCATATACTTCGGGTTCCCAATAGAAGATGCCCATGCAGGAGTCGATACGCTCCATGCGCGTCACGAAATCGGTCATCACTTCGTTAGAGAGGGCAGCCACAGAGTCATAGACCGCTCCTTCGCCGAAATTAAGCATGCCCACTTCGCAAATCATCACGGGGCAGTGGTATGTTCGGATGAGTTGGCGCACGTTCGTCTCTGCGAGTTCATTCATCTCCTGCCATGTATGATGGCACCAGTCGAACATCATCGGGTAGTGGCTCAGACCGATCATGTCCCATTTGCCGCCATAGGCCGCCAGCGCGTTCCAGAACCAGTCGCGGTACATATAGGCATTGTCCACATGCACGATCACGTTGATATCCGGGAAGGCTTCTTTGGCGGCTTCATAACCCATCGCAGTGAAACCTGCGTAATGCGTCCATCCCTGCTGAATGCTGATATCTGACAACTGATCACTCACTTTTCCCATCGGCCATAACATGCCGTTGGGGGTCTCGTTGCCAATCTGCACCCACTCGGGTTTGACTCCTTCTTCTTTGAGTGCATAGAGGACATCGAGGGTATGCTCGCGCACCGCCTCCAGCATCGTCTCATAGTCGTAACTCTGCCATGCGGCAGGGATAGTTTGGTGACTCGGGTCGGCAAAGAAATCCGAGTAATGGATATCAAGCATGATACGTTGGCCTTGTTGGGCAGCCCGCTTGGCGAGCGCCA
This sequence comes from uncultured Bacteroidales bacterium, assembly GCA_900321005.1. Classification (GTDB taxonomy): domain Bacteria; phylum Bacteroidota; class Bacteroidia; order Bacteroidales; family Paludibacteraceae; genus Colicola. The sequence continues at coordinate 44,003 of ONUF01000019.1, forward strand.
CCATGTCGGCTTTGTTGCTCCAGCCCGTAGCATGGTTGACCCACACGCGCAGACGCACGGCGTTCATGCCGTTAGCACGCAACAAAGCGATACAATCGGATGACTGATCACTGACCGCTGACTGCTCATAGAATTTCACCCCGTCGTGCTCCATCTCGCTGAGCCAACTGAGGTCGCATCCGCGCGCCCATGAGCCGCGGGGACTGTCGGTGCGGTGGTAACAAGCCGTCAGAAGCAATGCCGCTGCGGCAAAGAGAAAGAATCGTTTCATCGGCTATCAATTTTGCGGTACAAAATTACTACAAATATTTGAGATGTGCAAGTTTTTGACTTTTTTTGTAGATATTTTGTGTAATCTTTGTTTGGTTCGAAGAAAAATAGTAATTTTGCGTCACTTTTTTTATAACGCACACGTATCATGAAGACGAAAGTTTGTTTAGTTGCCTTAGGTCTGTTCATGGCCTGCGCAGCATGGTCGGCAAGCGGCATCAATTATGATGGCACGAACCTGGAACTCAACAATGATTTCACGCGCACCGAATGCGGCACGCAGAAAAAAGATGTGATGAAAGAGATAAGCGGTATGGCATGCTCTCGCGTGACGCCCGGCTATATCTGGGAGCACGGCGATGAGAATCTCGGTAGCAACCGCCGCATATTGGCCATCAAACCCGACGGTACCCAACAGATGGAGGTGAAAGTCAGTACTTCTTCCGACCGCGATGACTGGGAGGATATCTGTACCGGTACATATGGCGGCAAGAGCTATATCTTCATCGGCGCTATCGGCGACAACAACCTGGCGTACAAAGACAAGTATTACATCTATTATTTCGAAGAACCGGCGATTACCAGCGGTTCGAAGACCATCACGGCAAGCGAGATCGTGTTCGGTTATCCGGACAATCAAGCGCACAATACCGAGACGCTGATGTACGACAACGTAGAGCAGATCTTCTATATCGCCACGAAGGCGGACGGCGTTTGTTCGCTTTACTCGTTGCCCTTCAAGACCGATTATTCGGGCAAGCAGACGCTGACGAAGGTGTGTGACTTAGGTAACGGATCGAAGTTCAATCTGTGTACCGGCGGCGATATCACGCCTGACGGCAGTTGGATGGCTATCAAGAATAAAAAGTACATCCTTCTTTGGGAGCGCCAGGGCAGCGAGAGCCTTTCTGCAACGGCTACCCGCCGTCCGACCCAGATTGCGGCTTACCAAGAGGAAGCACAAGGCGAGTCATTGGCATGGGAGGATAATTCCACTTTCTACACCACTTCTGACCAGAAGAAAGATGTGCCTATCTATAAGTACACCCGTGGAGGTTCGCAAGGTGGTGGAGATGATCCGGAACCGCCTGTTGTACCGGTGGATTCGAGTGCGAAAGCCATCAAAGAAGTGGTTCTCACTAATAGCTACTACGCTTATATCAACGAAGGCGAGAGTGTTATTCATGGCTGGTATTTGGAAGGCGAAGCAATGCCGAGCGTGAAGAGTTATCTGGTATCTGATAGTGCTAAATGGTCGCAAGAGGGTAATACTATTACTGTTACTGCTCTCGATAAATCGACGGCAACATATACATTAGATATACAGGCGGTTAGCCCGGTGGCTTTTACCGATCAGGAGATTGTGTTCGATGGCTCAGCCGATGAGGCGGAATGGCTAAAAGCGGCGTACGGATGGGATGATACCAAGAAATGGCGTTTCTCCAAGACGGACGACGATTATAGCCGAGAAATAGCCGGCAAGACGCATATAGAGCTTTTCCTGCCGGCTTGTGACACGGTGGTGCTCACATCGATGAAGACTGAGCGCGACGTGCGTATTTATGTCAATGGTGCGCAACTCGGCGATAAGGTGAAACTGGTCAAGACCGGTCTCGCGCTGGCCGTAGAGCAATCCGCGCCGTTTATGTTCTCTGTCGTTTCTGCCCAGTCGAGCGGTGACGGAGGTATCGCTGCTATCCGCATGGCTCGCAAAGCGACACCAACGGGAATAGACGAGACTGCGTCCGAGAAAGCAAGCACGAAGGTACTCTATAACGGCCGACTCTTCATCCTCCGCGGAACGAAGATCTACACCCCTGCCGGACAGCAGGTGAGATAGACCCTGAGATAATCCCCGGTCCTACAAGAAAACGCGCCCCATCGAGTGAGGCGTGTTTTTCGTTTTGGCGCGGTTCTTGCGGACAGGGTAGTGAACCCTGTTAAATAATGGAGGTACAAAATGAAAAAGTTATTGATTTGAACAAGCCGCTAAGTTCGCTGTCCGAAGAAGGATTAACAAAAAAGAGGCGCGCGCCTCTTTTTTTATGCTTCCTCGTCGTCCGTGATGGCGATCAACTTGCAACCGATATGGTCATAGTCTTGGCCATATAGGATGTTTGCGCCGACTTGCGGGAAGAGTTCCTGCAGGGTATGTTCGTCCTCCGCGAAATAGGAGTCCTCGCGGTACATCGGACCCTTCTTCTCCGGATCGTCCGGGTCTTCTCCGCCTCCCCAAAGCATCTCGACGTGGTTCTCGATAACCTCTGCATCCTGCATGAACATGCGGTTTTGGTTGTCGATGATGATGTGATCGCGCGATCCGAGGGTATAGGGCAGACCCATCTCGCCGCGTAACTCGCGACAGAAATCCTCAATGGTTATCTCCTCCGGAATGGCCATTTCGCGCGTTTCTCCGGTGCGTGTGTTTACTAATTCAAAGTGGTACATATCAGTTATATTTATCGTTTTTTTTTATTGGTTAGGCAGCTCGTCAAGGCTGCTAAGGGTGGTCCAGGAAACGGCCTGTTCGGCGGCGAGGCGGTTGACGGCGATATCGTCGATGAAGATAATCCGGCTGTCGGGTTGGCGGACGGCTTCGTCCACGGCACGGAAGATCTCGGGCTCGGGTTTGGCCATGTGCATCTCCTGTGAGAGGAAGAGCCGGTCAAAATGGCGGTCGAGACCGTAGGTGAGGTTAATGAAGTTAAAATGAAGGTCATTGCCGTTGCTCAGCAGATAGACCTTGTGCCCCGCTGCGCGCAGTCGGTCCACGACCTCGAGTCGTTCCTGAGGCAGGTCGTCCAGCATTGCCATCCATGCGTCCACGATCTGTTGCCTGGTCGTGCCGGGACGGCAGAAAGGAAGTATCTGCGTGATAAATTCCTCAGGACTGATCAACCCGCGCTCGAAGTCCGCCATGAGTTGTTTGCTAGCTACGCTGACGGCTTTGACGCCCTCTCCGTGGCGGTCCATGCCCAGCACCGCGCGCATGTTCTCTTCGCCCATCAGCGCCTCAAACGCCCGCATACACCGCCCTACGTCGAGGCGGATGAGCACTCCGCCGAGGTCAAAGACATAGATAGGTTGCTCTATGTGCTGCTCCAAGGTCATTCGGTAATTAAAACGTCTCCAATTTTTTCAATATCGTAGCCATAACTATCAACTTTGAGCATCATTAAGATAAGCCTAACTAGTAAGTTTGCTGGCAAGAGACCGTCATAAGTATACATTTGATTCCACCATAAATTGACAGGATTTTTCATGTATTGCTGCAACTGCTTGTACATCTCCATGCAGTCAGGATGTGTAGATATGGTCTCTATTTTTTTCTTAAGGACATCCATGTGGTTTTCATTTTTTTCATTAACGCGAGCAATGTACATTAAATAACTGACTTCCCAATAATGATCACATGTTTTAGTGTGGATGAAAGAAAAACATTGATCAAAGCAGGAACCCAAAGCCCCATAATAATCCTGATTATAATATTGCACAACAGGTAAATAATCAATAATACCTCGAGGTAATTTGTCAAATTTTTTCATGTCAGTCAGGTTTATAATTAACTCGCGTTTTTCTTTGTCGCTTAATTGTCTTTCTTTCCAGTCTTCGGTTGCCCTTAAGAACCAATGGTATGCACGAGCCATGGCTTCTATTGCAAGCCGGATTATTCGTTTTTCTTCAAAATTCTCTTCCCATTTATCAAACAAGATAATATCATTGGCATAATTATTCTTGTATTTACTCCAATCATATTTTTTGTTTGCAGCTTGTGCCGTGCGGATGTCAATCATAGCATTATATCGGCTTAGGTATAAACTAATATCGTATAATTCTTTTTGTGCATATCCGCAAATACCATATTGTTCGTTCAGGTGTAAATCATCAAGATTGATTTTCATGTTGGCAAAACAAGTAGGAGCAGGCCGTTTCCCCTCTGCGATCATTTTTTCAATAGCGAGGATTTTTCTATAATTACAGAAAAGATTATACATGATGATTCTGAGATTTCGTCTTTCTTGATATGGAGACCATCGTCTTGTGTTCTGTTCGGTCTTTTTCTGTGATCTATATGTCCGAATCGAGTAATGAAGAGTTAATATCGCGATAACAAATGCGCATATAGAAATACCAAAAGCAGTATAATCTACTTTGTCCTTCTCCGTGTGTCGAGCAGTTTGAAATGTGTTCTCTCGGATTAATTCCATAGTGCTATTCTCATTATTGTTTAGGGGCTCATCTTGCCTCGTTTCTTGAGATAGCATGCTAATAGCAATTAGTGTGGCGAAAGCTACGCATAGGGCCTTTCTTATATGTTTCATATCGTGCTTTATTATGATAAACAACGTAGTATAAAGTATTGTTTTTTTGTGATATATGCAAATTTTGCGAAAAAAATCAGTCCATTATCCATGATTTTGGGTTGTGGAGGAGGCCTCCTCGCGCACCAGTGTTTTCCACCGGTCTAAGCCATGTATGTCGCCTATGATGTTATAGTACATATTAGGAGGTATAATCCTAGTTTTATAACAGATTGTAGACTATATTCTTGCCGCGAAGAGGGCTAATAATCAACTGTTTCCCATCTGGACTAAACTTCACAGAATTAGCGTATATATCTATTTTCTGAAGTTCTTTACCACTTTCTGCATCCCACAACCGGACAGTTTCATCTGCTGAAGTAGAGGCGATGAGTTTTCCATCTGGGCTGAAGATGGCAGAGGTAACAAAATACGAATGTGCTCTTATTTGTTTGCGTTGTTTTCCCGTCTCGGCATCCCATATTATTATAAAATATGCAGTGCTCAGTTTGAAGATATCATCTGCATCATCCTCACCTGTTGATGCGATGACATGTTTGCCATCTGGACTGAATGCAATAAAATTGATATAGTAAGTTGGGGATTCTAGTGTTAATAGTTTCTCTCCTGTTTAGGCATCATAAATCCTAACATAATAGTCTATAGACGCTACAACTAAACGCTTTCCATCAGGGCTTAATGCTTGGCTCCTTACGTTCTCAATATTGGATGTTAAAATTTGTGGCATACTAATTTGTTTAAACTAATGGGAATAATTCATGGAAGCCTTCATCGTCTGTTGGCAATATCTTCAAATCGGCTAAGCATTTGATTTTCATTGCGAGTGCTTTTGATTCAGGAGAGATTCTTCCTTTGTCCTCTTCTTCCTTGATAAAAGTTTCCACCTCGGCAATCTTAACTAATTTCAAACAACGGGTTTCAAGTTCAGCATCTTTTGCAAAACGGTAGTTATGAATAAAATCGTTGAAAGTATATTCCTCCGAAAAACAAACTCGGACGAAAGAACATAACTCAAACTCAAACCGATTGTCATTACCATCCGTATGAATAATACCGCCGTCAATAATCGTTATTTGAGATTCAGGAAGGCATTTTTTGTCTTCGTTTCTATTTATACCCAATTCCTCGTCCAAAGCACGTTTAATACATGCAGTGAGTGTTGCTGCTTGATCCTGATTTTCGGCATCATCGTGTGTGTAGGTTTCATCATATGAGAAATGCCAATAACCTCCGCTCTGGCAGTTAGAACCGCGATATCCCCATATCAATTCATCTCCATCTCCTCGATTGACAATAACAAAACCTCCGACCCCTATAGAGTTTAAGAACGGTGAATAGTTGTTTAACTTTACATAACCATTTTTTTGTGCTTTTAATTTGTTGTAAATATTCGTTGTAGTTTTAAAGGTAAAGTAGTCTGATTCATATACATTAATGGTGCATTCAGTTTCAGTTTGTTCTGGTTTTTCATATACACCATACAAGTACTTGTTAAAGCGCACATTTCCTGCCTTTATGTCTGTAATAAATTTTTTAGAGGTCTCTACTGCTGTTTTTGCAATAAACTCCTCTACTTCCTCCTTAGGGAGCCCATTAAGCATTAACAACTCCTTTAATTGGGTATATAATGTATCGCCAATGCCCTCACTTTTCATTTCTTCATCATTGAGTTTAACAGGAAGAAAACCATGTTTTACCAACTCATCTTTTTTGTTCTCAGGAAAAGGAATAACAAATTGCCCATTCTGCACTTTGTGCTGAAAATAATTTTTTCGTAAATCCTTATTGCTGCAAAGGACATCATAGTTTAGATTTTCCTTATCAAATTTATCAAGATTCGCTTGGAAATCAGCGATGCCATTTTTTATAGTTCTCTCACGGTGGTTCTTTCTCCATTTTTGAATAATAGCATTTATACACCAAGGAATGATGAAGCCACAGCTTACCACTTCAATGAGTAACCATATTGTAAAATTAGAGTATTCCATAGTTGAAGATTATTTATTGTTTAAAACGTTTGTTAATATATTTGCGAACGATAGATTGCGCATAACATAAATAGAATTGTAATTTTGCATTCTCTGAATGTGATACTTCGGATATAAGATCCGGACTAAACTGCTTATTAGTGTAGATAACTCTGAAATCTGATCGTTCTTTTACTGATTCTTTCGGCTGAGCAGAATATAGAAGATAGCATTTCATTTCTTCTTCATCAAATTCAAACATAACGTCTGTAAAATGCGTTTCTCCATCTGTGGGGATACCAACGGACTGTTTTAGTTGATTATCAATTAATTTCGATAAAGTGGCACAGTGTATTTTACTATTGTTATGGAAAACATTTTCTAAGTTTAAATTTAAGCGAATACCATAAGGCTCTGTATTTTGATGCATGTAGTATTCTCCCTGTTCCGCGACGCCTCCTACATTCTTAATAAGACATCCATAAAGTCCTATCGAAGAAGAAAGGCATACAAAATCATCAATGTAATTCTTTTTATTCTCTGGTTTGGAATTTGTTTTGTAGGAAGCCTCAATGATGTCTGGGTAGACGCTTTTCACATACATGTAAATTGCATCTATGAGCCTTTTTGTACTCATGTCGGATTTTATTATCTCTATTTCAAGATTAGACGCTTCTAACCGTGCTCCAACATCCTTTCGACTTTTAGCAAGTGTGTTCAGTATAAGGGTAGGCGGATTGTCTCCCTTACTTATTTCATCCAAATGAAATTCTTTTATTTTTCGCATGAATATGTGTTCGACATCTTCCCTTTGACGGCCGGATGTTTTGATAATCTCATCGAATAGTTCTTTGATCTTTTGTAGCTTGGGAAAAGCCTGAACGTTTTCTGAGAAAGATCTGTTGAAATCATAAACATATGTTTTTTCCAGCAATCGTAGAGTGATTAAATTTTTCATGTAACCACAATCCTCATGGTCATAAAAAGCAAAACCGTTGATTCCAAAGTTGATTTCTTCTGCTTTCGAAGGTGCTAAAAATTCTTTTCGCAGATGTTTCCTACGATTCTCCATTCCGATACTCAACACAATGGACACTATAGTGGAGGCTACAGCAACTATTATTGGCGTCCAATACGAGTGTAAATCAAATGCTTCTTTGGCTGTCCAAAGAGCAAGTAGGGCAATGGCAATTATTATTATTACCTGCATTACGTAAGAAAGATACTTTTTGAGTTTATTTTTCATGATTTATAATTGTTTAAGTTTTTTTCTCGTTGCAAAAGTATCACTTTTTTTTGATATACGCAAATTTTTATGAAAATATCATTGAATATTCAATGATTTTGGATTGTCAAGCAGGCAATCGACGCAGAGGATACGGGCGGAGACAAGGGTAATGTCTTCTTTGGGAGTATGCCCGATGATCTGCGTGACGGGTGTGTTGGCAAACAGGTTGTGCTCGGGCAGTATCCACGACCGAATCCATACCGGCGAATGGGTAGGGGACACACCGTACACATCCGGGTCAACAGTCACATTGCTGCTGAAGGTAAACGCCTCTTTGTTGGTCCGCCACAACTCATTGATTTGCTGCGCAATCACTTGCGGACTCTCGCCGTGATACATGCCGATATATTTCTCGTACCACTCCTTCGTCACGCCGGCATGCGACACCAACGTCTTCTCGTCTATTGCATAGGCTACACCATAGAAAAACGGCTCCTTTTCTGCGAATAGTTGCCGGTATGTTTCGCGGTATTCGGGGTGACTGAAACGGCTCTTGTAATCCTTGTCCAGAAGGTAGTTCAAGTCATGGTTGCCGTACAATAGGATAGTCCCCGGATGCGCTTGGGCGAAGGCGACAATATCCTTGAAGTTAGCGATGATTTCCTCTTGGGATTTGCCGTCTTTGGAATCAAAATAGTCGCCTACAAAGATGTTCGTCGCATCCTCGCGCACCAGTGATTTCCACCGGTCTAAACCATGTATGTCGCCTATGATATTATACATTACTATGTTTCGTGTTTGTGACATAGGCATTATGCATTAAAGCCGATGCGGGGGCGGGAATCGGTATGGAGGGAGGATTGGTGGTGGTTGATGCTATTGGTGAGATGGCGTTGGGCGATGGGGACATCTTCGATGGCGGCCATGAGGGCGGCTTCGTTGACGACGAAGGGGACATCGGCGCTGGCATAGTGCACTGTCATCTTTGCTAAGGCAGGGATGTCGATATCTTCGGCCAAAGGTCTATTGCGGAGATACATCTCGAAGAGACGCTGGCGCATTTTTTCGTCTGGAGCGGGTATCTCAATCTGGATGTCGAATCGTCCTGCGCGGAGGGCGGCCGGATCGATGATATCTTTTCTATTGGTAGTACCTACGACCAAAATGCCGCGTTTATGGCATTCATTGAATTCCGCAAGGAACTGGTTCACCTCATCGTTTCGGGCACGCTCTGTTTCTTCGGTAGAACGCTTACTAAGGAGGGCATCTACCTCATCGATGCAGATGATACAATGTTCGCAAGTCGCTGCGGCTTGGAACATTTCTTTGATATTCTGCGAGGTCTCATGAATATACGCGCTACCAAGGCTGGCGGAGGTGATGAACTTCATGGGCCAATGCATTTCTTCGGCTATCTTGCTTGCGAAATAGGTCTTACCGCATCCCGGAGGGCCATATAAGAGGACCCCATTGGGCAGTTGCAGTCTGTACTGCTCCGCTTTCTCCGGATGCTGGAGTGGCCATAGAACATGTTGGGACATTTTTTGCTTCAAATCATCCATGCCGGCAATAGAAGCAAAGCCCTTGATTTCGTCCACATTGCGTGCATTCCACAGCGAGACATCTTCGGCAATTTGATCCAGTTCCTTATTTTTCGTATGCAAGACATGCAGGAGGGTCTTAATGTTCGCTTCGCCTTTGAGCGCCATATCCATGGCTACGAAGAGGTTTGCGGCGGCCTGGGAGGACCCGATTTTGGAAGGACGCAGCGGTTCTACGATGTCGGTAGAAGGATGCGCCTTTCGCCATTCATTCATCTTCAGATGTCGCGCCACAGCCGGCATCTCGGGCGTAAGCGGGCAGTCGCTCCATGGTTTTTTGCCGGAGAGCATGGTGAAGATTACCGCGCCGATAGAGAAGATATCGTCGATACCGCTCACTTCCTGTCTGCTTAACAGGTCGGAATGGGTGTAGTAGGGGCTGAGTTTCTCGAACTGCTTGGCCGAAGAGAGGCGGCGCGTACCATTCTCGTTATACTCAACGGCATGCTCCAAGTCGAACAGTTTGGCTGTGAGTTTGCCGTCCTGATCGGATTCGAGGAGGATATTCTGCGGCACGATATCCAGATGGCATAACTGATGCGCATTCAGATGCCGCACGGCTTGGAGAAGTCCAAGGGTGATATCCATGATCTCTCGCAGAGTAAGCGTTCTTTTCTCATCGATATATTGGGAGAGCAGTTTGCCGCGAGAGAGCGGAAAGACCATATACGTGATGTCGTAATAGAACTTTCTGATACGACTGAAGGTCGTCATATGCATCAGGTTTTCACATGTGCCCAGTTTGCGATACGCCCATACTTCTTTCGGTTCCTGCCCATGCAGCAGTTCGGTCGGAGTAGCCTGCATGTCATAGAGTTTCATGAAGAACTGGTTATTCTTCTCGTCCGCTACGCAGTAAGTCTGCGTATAAGCTTTTTTTGTAATGGGGTACAAAATGGTATAATCCCCAATGGTATGACCTTGTGCAAATTCTATCATAAGGTTTTGTTTATTTTGCGCCATTCAAATTCGCGGATATAACTGTCGAGGATGGCTTGGCAGGCGCGGTGGATGTCGCGGTAGGCGGCATCGAAATTACGGGTGTACCAAGGGTCTGAGACATCGCGTTCCTCGCCCGCCCACTGCATCATGAGCGACTCTTTCTCGCCCGGGTCGTAGAACTCCATCACATCGTCATAATCGACGTGCCCGATGCTCGGGATATAGGACAGGTTCGCGCGGTCGGCGCAGATGATCTTATCGAAATGCTCATATTCCTCGCGCGTCATCTCGTGGGCTTTATGCGGTCCGTAAGGGATGCCGTGTTCGCGCAGTTGGAGTTTGGCGGGCAGGTAGATGTCGTTACCGTCTTCTTCGTCCGAGACACCGGCTGAGGCTATCTCGAAGCGGTCTTCCAGCCCTGCTTGCCGCACGAGGTGCTTGAAGATATACTCCGCCATCGGCGAACGGCATATGTTGCCGTGGCAGACAAATAATATACGTACGACTCGTTTCATCTCTGTGCCAATTTTGCGCTGCAAAATTACAACAAAAATTGCATATATGCAAATTTTTTACAAAAAAAGAGACCTCCGAAGAGATCTCTTTCCTCAATGGGGTCCCCGATGTAACTCGCAGAGTTGCAGTGGGGAGAGCGTAGATCAAAACGTAGGCGTAATCGAGCGGCTGTGCTGCGAGTCACGCGAAGTTTTAGATCAAGCGTTGCCGTGCTGCTGGTCGTACTCCTCGCCGCAGATGTGCCAGTAGTACGCCTTCATGGTCTTGATGCCGCCGGCAGTGTCCTTCTGCGCGAGGAAGGCTGCCTGGTCGGCTGCGATCTGCATCAGGTCTTTGCTGCGCGTACGAACCATTGCGCTCACCTCCGTGAAGCGCGAGCGAGCGGCGAGCTCTTTCGCCTTCGGCTTGGTCGAGCGTTCTACTTTGCGGCGGATATACACGCGGTTGCAGGTGTCGCTCGTGGTGGCCGCTACGCGGTGGGTGCCCAGGAGCATTTTCTCACAGTTGTGATGACCGGATTTGGTCGGTTTGGCGAGTGCTCCGGATACACTGTCGATACCGGCACTCCAATTAACTTTTGCCATTTCGCTGCTGGCTATGTTTTACCTCCAGCCAGCGTAGAGGGGTTAAGGGTTAGGTTTAATACTTTTTTTCTGACTACGCCTTACTCGAAGGGGTTAACGTACTTCTGCGCAACGGTGTAGGCGAAGAGAGCCGCGAGAGCGGTCTTGGCTGCTTGCGCAGCGGCTTTCAGCGCGTTCTGCGCCTGGATGTTCTTGGCGTGTTTCGCCTTGGAGGGGTTCAGCAGGTCAACGCCCAACTGCTCTTTCTTGCACGGACAGCGCTTGAAATAGAGCGATTCCGACTTGTTGAACTTACCCATCACGCGGGCAAACATGCCATGCAATGTGATTTTAGCCATAAGTTAGTAGTTAATAGGTTAAACGATAGTTGTTTTAAGAATAAAACAAAAATGCACAATAATTTTACTCGAAAGGCAGCTCTAATTGTCCTTT
>ONUF01000014.1 GCA_900321005.1 uncultured Bacteroidales bacterium
GCATGTGCGCATGCTGCGGGGCCATGTACGGCGTGAGAAGATCCTGCATGGCTTTCCAACTCTTGCGCTTAATGATAATGTCGTCCAAGGATTCCATAAATTTTTAAAAAAGTAGTGAGAGAGACTACAGAGAGAGTATGTACACTATGCAGAGAGTCTCTCTACTACGAAATTTTCTTTTAAATTTTCTTTTGGCTACTTTTCTTTTATGCCTTTCTTTTAAGCCCCCCTTTCCTCCTCTCGCCTTGTATTTATTTTGTACAAATTTGACCAAAAAAGATACAAGCTATATGGAGGATGATGAGTTAGACTTCGCAGCGGTGCGTCATGTCGTAGAGCATGATGGCGTGGGGATCGGAGACCCGAAGTTCGGAGCAGATTTGCTCCAAACGTTCGGGTTCGATATTGTCCGGATGGAAGGACGGTTCGTGCATGTCGACCGAGACCTTTCGTAGCCGCTCCAGGATCTGCTGCTTTTTTGTCGATACCAACATAAGTTACTTGCTCAGGAAGGCGATGGTGAAACCCAGTTGAACGCACTTAGGATGGTCGATAGCCAGTTGGGCGACGAGTTCTTCGGTTTGCCTTTTCTTGTCCTCAATCTCTTTCAATAACTGCTTGTATAGACGAAAGTTAGGGTCATTGAGATGCTTGGATCTCCAGTCGGTTTTGTCAGGTCGCTGCACGCGGATCTTGTAGATCTTGTCACCGTACATACAGACTACGGTACCGGTGAAATCCTTGTTCTCCGGATCAGCGTCTAACTTCGCCTGCAGTTCAGCGACTGCCTGTGGACGCAGTTCGTCCACTTTGTTCTTGATCTCGGCCAGTTCAGCAGACTTCTCGCAGAACGGTTTAATACTCTTTTTTGCTTCATTTTTAGCCAACGTGATGGCTTTTACTTGTTTCTTTGCCATAATTTTGTTTGTTGTTTGTGCGGGACATCTCCCGCGGGTTAAAAATTATGACAAGCGCTTGTCGTTGTTTTAGGAATTCCGAGTGCAAAAGTAGCACAAAAAATGCAGCCACTCAAATTGTGACTGCATTTAGCCTGATTATTACAATAGAATTCGAATAGCTCCCTGTTTTTTGTGCGCTATTGTTACAATGGATTACAATGAAAGGTTAAAAATAGGTATAGAAATTGCTCTCCGTATAATCGCGCATCATGGGCAGTTGTGCGCGCAGGGTGTTGTAGATCTTACGTTTGTTATCTCCATGAAAATTGAGGTAGGTCTTTTTCTCAAAGTCCCGCAGGAAAGCTACGAACTCTTTCGCATCTTTCTGACTTGCTTTTTCTAATTGTTGTTGTACCATCGCGGGCGTCCATATGCCTGCGCGCTTGATAGCATCTATGTCGAGATAGACGCAATAAGACGGCATTTCTTCGAATTCCACATCCTCGGAGATGCGCGGTTCAGACGCTTTATCCGGTTGGCTGGTATGGACATGCTCAGCATGCGCGATGTACGTACCGAACGATTGACTGGCGATATAGTTTCCGGCTACAAAGATATTGCGGTGTTGTTGTCCCATAGAGGTAGTGTAGGATCAGAGGGGTTGTTTTTCAGTTTGGTGCGTTTGGTTCGTTTTTGGGAGGGGAGATAGGTGAGATATCGCTCGATATTGACGGACTCGACATAATCGCCGTTTACGTTAAATGGACGCGATTCCAGTTGCGCAATGCGATCTTCCAGCTGCTCGTTTTTAGCCACTTCGGCTTCGTAGAGTTGCTTATATCGTTCGGCCTCGTCATGCTCCTGCCGTAAAGAATCCCTCAGCATTTTGTTGTTATCCATCACCCGTTGCGTCACCTGTTGTTGGGCGGCGATAAGGGACTCTTGCTGTTCAGAAAAAGCAAGTACCGATGATATGTTTAGATGATCATCCACGTGTTTCTCATGCATTGGGGAAACGGGTTGCAAAGGTACTACTTTTTTCTGAAATGTACAAATTTCAGCGAAAGAAAAATGCACAAAATCTTCTATTTTCTTGCGATTACTCTATACATACGAGAAACCGCCCGCTCTTCGCAGACGGCTCCCCTTCACACTTTCACACAAAAATGTGGGTAAAATCGCATTACGGCCGCAGTTCGCGGCCGTTTTGTTGTAATTATGCAAAAATATTTGCATATGTCAGAAAAAAGCAGTATCTTTGCACCGCAAAGATGTGCACTGAAATTAATATAACCAAATCAATAGTATGAAAGAATACAATTTGACGACGAAGATGCGTGCCTATCAGTGGGACGAGTTGACGGATGAGCAGCGCGAGGTGCTCGAGTTGGCGAAAGAGCAGACGAAGCACAGTTACTGCCCGTACAGCGGTTTCCATGTAGGTGCGGCGGCGAAGTTAGGAAACGGCATCCTGATACCGGGGTGCAACCAAGAGAACGCGGCATACCCGAGCGGGTTATGCGCCGAGCGTACGGCGTTGTTTGCCGCCGGCGCACAGTACCCGGAGCAGCCGGTGACGAAGCTCGCTATCGCGTGCTTCACGGGCGGCCATTTCACCAAAGAACCCGGTTCGCCTTGCGGTTCGTGCCGGCAAGTGATGATTGAGACCGAGCACCGCTACGGCGGAAAAATGGAAGTGCTGCTGTACGGCGAGGATGCGATATGGGTGTTTGAGTCCGCAGCGGATTTGCTGCCCTTGATCTTCGTCAGTGAGAATTTGAAAGGGTAGTTTATTAGTAAAAAAAACATAGATAAACATAAATAAATACATATTTGCTACGAAATTTTATCTATGTTTATTTACAATAAGAATGAGTGAATGAGTTGGGTGAAGAAAATAGATGTGTACTTGCTCTGGAATTTTTTAGGGCTGTTCTTTGCTACTTTCTTCATTGCGATCTTTATCTTGCTGATGCAGTTCATGTGGATCCATGTCGATGACCTGGTAGGAAAAGGTATCGGCTTGGGTGTGCTGTCGGAGTTTTTTATCTATGCCACGGCGGCGGTGGTGCCTTTGGCTTTGCCGCTGGCCATCCTGCTCAGTTCGATCATCTCGTTCGGCAACTTAGCGGAGAAGTCGGAGTTGACGGCGATGAAGGCGGCGGGTATATCCCTCTTCCGGATCATGCGTCCGCTGGTGGTGGCGGTGGCCTTCCTGAGCGTAGGTGCGTTTTTTTTTAGCAACAACGTGCTGCCCAAGTCGCAGATGAAGCTCTGGGCGCTCATCTTCTCGCTGCGACAGAAAAGTCCGGAGTTGGACATCCCTGTGGGTGAGTTCTATGCCGACATCAGCGGTTACCATATCTACGTGCACGACAAGGGCCCCCGCGGCGCGCTGTTGAACATCATGATATACGACTACTCGAACGGCTTCGAGAACGTGAAGGTGATGGTGGCGGACACGGGTCGGCTGACGATCAGCAACGACAAGCGCTATCTGATCTTTGACCTGATGAACGGCGAGTCATTCGAGGACCTGAACAGGAAGCAACAGCGCGCGACACGCTCCTCGAGAAACATCCCGTACCGGCGTGAGACCTTCGCGCACAAGCGGCTGCTCATCGACTTCTCGACGGACTTCAACCGCTTCGACGAGTCGATCCTCGAGGACCAGCACGTGAGTAAGAACGTGGCGCAGTTGACGCGCTCGATCGACTCGGTGCGGGTGGTAGCCGAAGGACGGAGTAGGGAGCAGAGTACGCAGTTGCTGTCCGACCGCTATTTCGGACGCGAGTCGCGGCGGAGCGTGACCTTACCGACCCAAGTGACAGAGGAAGACAAAGCGAAATACAGCCGGGAGGAACTATGGAACTCGATGAACGTATTTAGACAAAAGCAAGTGTATCAGATTGCGATTGAGCGCGCCAAGTCCTACCGCGACCAGATCGAATACAACGCGCTGCTGTTAGAGGACGTCGACCGGTATATCCGCAAGCACCAGATCGAGTTGTACCGCAAATATACCCTGGCATTCGCCTGCCTGATCTTCTTCTTCATCGGTGCGCCTCTCGGGGCAATCATCCGCAAGGGAGGTCTGGGAGCGCCGGTGGTGATCTCGGTGGTGATGTTTATCATCTATTACATCATCGACAACACGGGATATAAGATGGCGCGCGAAGCCTTATGGCCCTGCTGGGCGGGTATGTGGCTCAGTTCGTTCGTGCTGCTGCCGGCGGGAATCTTCCTGACCTACAAAGCAGCGACCGACTCGCCGCTGTTCAACCCTGAAGCGTGGGAGAAATGGTGGAAACAGGCTGTTTCCACGTGTAAAGAGTTTAAATTGTTTCACTGCGTGAAACGTTTAAGGGTTTAAAAGAATTATGAGAATTATGAGAATCAATACGATAGAAGAAGCATTAGAGGATTTCCGTCAGGGGAAGTTCGTGATCGTCGTGGACGATGAAGACCGCGAGAACGAAGGCGACTTCATTATCGCGGCGGAGAAAATCACGCCGGAGAAAGTGAATTTCATGCTGCAGCACGGCCGCGGCGTACTCTGCTGCCCGATCACGGAGGCACGCTGTGCGCAGTTGGACCTGATGCACCAGGTGACGAACAACACCTCGATGCTCGGTACACCGTTCACGGTGACGGTCGATAAACTCGAAGGTTGCACGACGGGTGTGTCGGCAGCCGACCGCGCGGCAACCATCCTGGCCCTCGCGGACCCCAACAGCAAACCCGAGACCTTCGGTCGCCCGGGACATATCAACCCGCTGTACGCGAAAGCCGGCGGTGTGCTGCAACGCGCCGGACATACGGAGGCAGGTGTGGACCTCGCCCGCCTGGCAGGACTGCAACCTGCGGCGGCGCTGATAGAGATCATGAACGCCGACGGCAGCATGGCCCGCATGCCGCAACTGCAGGAGGTGGCGAAAGAGTTCGGACTGAAGATCATCACGATTAAAGATTTAATCGAGTACCGATTAAATCATGGCGAAAGGCAAACGGCTAATGGCGAAAGCAATCATTCGCCTTTAACCTCCAACCATTCGCCTCTTATTGAGCGGGGGGAGACGGTGTTCCTGCCGACGGCGAACGGGGAGTTTATGCTGACGCCGTTCCGCGACCTGACGACGGGTCTGGAGCACGTGGTGCTGAGCAAAGGCGAGTGGAAGAAAGACGAACCGATCCTCTGCCGCGTCCATTCGAGTTGCATGACCGGCGATGTGTTCGGATCGAAACGCTGCGAGTGCGGCGAGCAGTTGGCGAAGGCGATGCAGATGATTGAAGCCGAAGGACGCGGACTGATCGTCTATATGAATCAGGAGGGTCGCGGTATCGGACTGATGAACAAGATCCGCGCGTACAAACTCCAGGAGCAAGGTGAAGACACCGTGGAGGCCAATGTGCATTTGGGTTTCCGACCGGACGAACGGGACTACGGCGTGGGCGCACAGATATTGCGCGAGATGGGCGCGTGCAAACTGCGGCTGATGACCAACAACCCCGTGAAGCGCGTGGGACTGGAGAGTTACGGCATCGAGATCGTGGAGAATGTGCCGATAGAGATCCAACCGAACCGCTGGAACGAGCGCTACATGCGCACCAAAAAAGAGAAGATGCACCACGACCTGAAGCTGGTGTAAAGAGTTTGGCACGATATTTGAGAGACTAAAGTATCGGGATACCGATATACCGATATATCGGGATACCGAGGAACCATTAAAAAATTACAATTATGAGACGATTAACTACACTTTTGATGACGTTGATGCTGATGTGCATGGCGGCATGGGCGGAGCAGACGGTAACCGTTTCCGCCAACAGTTCGGACATCTCCGAGGGCCTGGACTTGAAGGTTGTAGCTAAGCTTTTTGCAGAGGCTAAGAACCTGGAAGAGTTCGAGACGATGCTCAACAACCCGGACAGCGCATTCTGCAACCTCGACCTGAACGGAGACGGTCAAGTGGATTATCTGCGCGTAGTAGAGACAGGCGAAGGCAACAAGCGATTGATTGTTCTGCAAGCCGTTCTGGCGAAAGATATCTATCAGGACGTAGCGTCTATCTACGTGGAGAAAGACGAGAAGGACGAGGTAAGCGTTCAGATAGTTGGCGACGAATACGTTTACGGTACGGAATACATCATCGAACCGGTATATGTTTACCGTCCTGTCATATACGATTGGTTCTGGTGCGACGCATGGTATGCATGGAACAGTCCCTGGTACTGGGGCTTCTGGCCGGGATGGTGGTACGCTCACGCATGCTGGGCACACGACTGGTACTGGCACCACTGCTACGCATGGCATCATCACCACCACTGCTGTTCGTTCCGCCACGCACGCGCCGTTCGTCACGGCTACCGGGACTTACACCGCGGAGTATCGCGTAGAGACTACGCCGCTGCGCATCCCGACCGCTCGTTCTCGGAGCGCAATGCAGGGATGAGGAACGCCGGTGATATCCGTCGCACCGCGACGACAGGCGGCGGACGCACGGCCTCCGGTACCGCTACGACCCGCAGCGCAGGTTCGTTCGACCGCACAGCCGGCAGCCGCACCTACGGCAGCACGAACACCGCAGCAGCGCGCAGCGCAGGCACGACGGGAACGACCCGCACCGCCAGCGGAACGGCTACCACCCGCAGCACCGGCACACGCACCGAAGCAGGAGCACGCAGCGCCAGCGTCACCGCAGGTACTCGCAGCACCGGCACCGCTACCACGAGCACTCGCACGGCATCCGGTACGGCTACGACCCGCACAGCAAGCGGTAGCGCCACGACCCGCAGCGCAGGCAGCACGGCTTCGTATAGCAGTTCGCGCAGCGCGATCACCACGCGTTCGGCAGGCGCGACCTACAGCACCGGCACCCGTACCGCCAGCGGCAGCTCCAGCGCACGAACCTACTCCGGCAGTTCGAGCACTCGCTCCAGCAGTTCGTACTCAACTCCGAGCAGAAGCAGCAGTTACAGCGGTAGCCGCTCCAGCGGAGGTTTCTCCGGCGGTAGCAGCAGTCGCTCGGGTGGAGGAGGCTTCTCCGGAGGCGGCGGACGCTCCAGCGGCGGAAGTGCAGGTACTCGCCGATAAGACCGGCAAGGGATAGAAAACAAATAAGGTGGCCAAGCGGTCACCTTATTTATATTACGCATGTATGCGCGTATGTATAGATGTATGCGCGTGTGCGTGTTAATGCGCGGCGAGCATATGCGCGGGATCGAGCAGATCGTCCAGTTGCTCCTTGCTGAGCAGACCCTGCTCGAGCACGAGGTTATAGACGGATTTGCCGGTCTCGAGAGCCTCCTTGGCGATCTTCGTAGCTGCCTTGTAACCAATGACGGGGTTCAGCGCGGTGACGATGCCGATGGAGTGCTTGACCGTCTCGAGGTTATGCTCGCGGTTGAGGGTGATGCCGTCGATACATTTCTCGCGCAGGATCTTCATCACATTCTGCAACCAGGTCACGGACTCGAAGATACACTCGGTGATGATCGGCTCCATGACATTGAGTTGGAGTTGGCCTGCTTCGGCCGCGAAGGTGACGGCGGTGTCATTACCGATGACCTTGAAGCATACCTGGTTGGTGACCTCGGGAATGACGGGGTTGACCTTGCCCGGCATGATGGACGAACCCGGCGCCATAGGCGGGAGGTTGATCTCGTGCAGACCGCAGCGCGGACCGGAAGCCATGAGACGCAGGTCGTTGCACATCTTGCTCAGTTTGACCGCGAGGCGCTTGAGGGATGCGGAGTAGCTGACATAGGCACCGGTGTCCGGCGTAGCCTCTACGAGGTCGCTCGCCAGTTTGAAGGGTTCGCCCGTCAGTTCGCACATCTTCTTGATGCACAGTTCGGCATAGCCGGCCGCGGCGTTGATACCCGTACCGATTGCTGTACCGCCCATGTTGATCTCATAGAGCAGGTTGATATTACGCTCGAGGTTCGCGATCTCCTCTTCGAGGTTGCTGGCGAAGGCATGGAACTCCTGACCGCTGGTCATAGGCACGGCGTCCTGCAACTGGGTGCGGCCCATCTTGATGGAGTCGTTGAACTCGTCGCCTTTCTTACGCAGCGCCGCGATGAGGTTCTTCAGTTCGGCCTCGAGTCCGCGGTTCATGCGGATGAAGGCATAGCGGAAAGCGGACGGATAGGCGTCGTTGGTACTCTGCGCGCAGTTGACATGGTCGTTGGGCGAGCAGTACTGGTATTCGCCGCGCAGGTGCCCCATGAGTTCGAGTGCACGGTTGGCAATGACCTCATTGGCGTTCATGTTGACCGTCGTGCCGGCACCGCCCTGCACCATGTCGGTGGGGAACTGGTCGTGCATCTTGCCGTCGATGAGTTCGCGGCATGCCTGAGCGATCGCCTCGTAGATCTCATCGTTGATGATGCCTAATTCGTGGTTGGCTTCTACCGCTGCGAGTTTGATGTAACCCATAGCGATGATGTACTCCGGGAAGTCGGACATCTTGAGGTTGGACACTTGGTAGTTGTCTATGCCGCGCTTGGTCTGGATACCATAGTACGCGTCAACCGGCACTTCCAGTTCGCCTAACAAGTCGGATTCTACTCGATGGAGTTGAATGCCTTTCGGGGTAATAAAAGAAGTTTCCATAATTATGTGGGTTAAATGATTGATGTGTAATGTGTAAGGTGTAAGGTTATTGGATGGCTCCTAAGAGCGAATCTACAAATTCCTTGCGGTTGAAGACCTGCAGGTCGGTCATCTTCTCACCCAGCCCGATATAGCGGACGGGGATCTTGAACTGGTCGCTGATGCCGATGACCACGCCGCCTTTGGCCGTGCCGTCGAGTTTGGTGATGGCGAGCGAGGTGACCTGGGTGGCCGCCGTGAACTGGCGCGCCTGCTCGAAGGCATTCTGACCGGTCGAACCGTCGAGGACGAGCATCACGTCGTGCGGTGCGTCGGGCACCACTTTCTGCATCACATTCTTGATCTTCGTCAACTCGTTCATAAGGTTGATTTTGTTATGGAGTCGTCCGGCGGTGTCGATGAGTACGACATCCGCGTCATTGGCTTTGGCGGACTGCAGCGTGTCATAGGCTACGGACGCGGGGTCGGAGCCTTGCTGCTGCTTGACGACGGGTACGCCGACGCGTTCGCCCCATATACAGAGCTGCTCAACGGCCGCGGCACGGAAGGTGTCGGCTGCGCCGAGGTACACTTTCTTGCCGGCCTGCTTGTACTGGTAGGCTAACTTGCCGATGGTGGTGGTCTTGCCTACGCCGTTGACGCCGACAACCATCACCACGTATGGTTTTGCGGGCAGCGGTGCGGAGAAGTCGAGCACGTCCTCGACGTTGTTCTCTTGGAGCAGCGACGCGATCTCGTCCACGAGCAGTTGACGCAGTTCGTCCGTGCCGACATATTTGTCGCGCTTGACGCGCTCCTGCACGCGCTCGATGATGCGCAGGGTCGTCTCGACGCCTACGTCCGAAGTGATGAGCGCCTCTTCCAGGTTGTCCAGCACATCGTCGTCGATGGTGGACTTGCCGGCGATCGCGCGACCGATCTTACTGAGCACCGACTCTTTGGATTTCTCCAGTCCTTTGTCGAGTGTCTCTTTCTTCTCTCTGTTAAATAGTCCGAAAAATGCCATAGGTATGTTTGATGTTTTATGATTTGAGGAATGAATCTTTGAATCCGAGGAAGTACAGAATGCCGTCGAGGCCGACCGTGGAAATCGCCTGCTGCGCACTCTCCTTCACTTTGGGTTTGGCGTGGAAAGCGATGCCGAGGCCTGCCTTGCCGAGCATGTTGAGGTCGTTCGCTCCGTCGCCCACCGCGATGACTTGCGCGAGGTCGATGTGCTCCACCTGCGCGATGAGTTCGAGCAGCTCAGCCTTGCGGCGCGCATCGACGATGTCGCCCACATAGTTACCGGTGAACTTCCCGTCCACCACTTCCAGTTCATTGGCATAGACGTAGTCCACGCCGAAGCGCTCCTGGAGGTACTTACCCACGAACATGAATCCGCCGGAGAGGATAGCGATCTTAAAGCCGCATTTCTTGAGCACGCTGAAGAGTCGGTCGGCGCCTTCGGTGATGGGCAGTTTGTCGATGATATCCTGACGCACCGAAGCGTCGAGGCCCTTGAGCAGGGCTACGCGGCGGCGGAAACTCTCCTTGAAGTCGATCTCTCCGCGCATGGCCGAGAGGGTGATGGCTTTGACCTCGTCGCCTACGCCGGCACGCATCGCCAGTTCGTCAATGACCTCCGTCTGGATGAAGGTGGAGTCCATATCGACGCATATCAGGCGTCGGTTGCGGCGGAACATGTCGTCACGCTGGAAGGAGATATCAATACCTTCTTCGCGTGACACCTCGATCAGTTCGCGTTGCAGCGCCTCGCGGTCGGGGAGGTTGCCGCGCAGCGAGAACTCGATGCAACTATGTCGTTTCTCCACCGGGATTTCGACGCTCGGGCGTTCGCTAAGGCGAAGGATGTTGTCGATGTTCAGTTGTCTTTTGGCAACCAGTTCGGTGACGCGGGCGATATGGCGGGCGTTGAGTTCGCGCGCCAGGAGGGTGATGACATAGCGCTCCTGCTCCTGACGTCCTACCCAGGCCGCGTACTCTTCTTCGCTCAGCGGCGTGAAGCGAACGATCATCTCGAGGCGCGAGCAGCAGAACAGCACTTCCTTGATCATCTCGCCGCTCTTGGACGGGTCATCAACGCGAATGAGGATGCTGAGGTTGAGCTGGTGATGCAGGTTCGACTGGCCGATGTCCTGAATGAACGCACCGTACCGGCCTAACACCTCCGTCACCGCCGAGGTCACACCCGGCTTGTCAAAACCGATGATGTTGATTAATATAAATTCCCGTTCCATATCAACAAATAGCTTCTTTGATACATTGCACAATATATTCCAGGTCCTCGTCACTGACCATCGGACCGGCCGGCAGACACATGCCGACTTTGAACAGCGCTTCGCTCACGCCGTTGACATACGCCGGGCAGTCAGCATACACCGGTTGTTTGTGCATGGGTTTCCATACCGGGCGCGCTTCTACTTTCCGCTCGAGCATAAAGAGGCGCAGGGCTTCTACGTTCGCGTTCGGCTGGCAGTCGGTAGTGGGCGAATCCACTTGATGAATGACTCCGGCCGCACCGCCTACGGCAGACTTGACGGTCTCTTTATAGGCATTCTCTTGTCCTTTGATACGCACAGACGGGTCGAGGGTGATGGTGCAGAGCCAGTAGTTGGCATCGAAATCGGCATTCGGCGCACTGTGCAAATGAATACCCGGAATGTCTTTGAGCAACTCGGCATAGCGTGCCTGCACATGTTGGTGGTGACGGATATGATCGTTAACGATGGACATCTGTCCGCGACCGATACCGGCGCATATATTCGACATGCGGTAGTTATAACCCACCTCTTCGTGCTGGTAGTACGGATAGGCCTCGCGTGCCTGCGTCGCGTACCACATGATCTTGTTCTTCTGCTCCTCGTTCTCGCAGATGAGCGCACCACCGCCGGACGTGGTGATCATCTTATTGCCGTTGAACGAGAGTACGCCGTATTGGCCGAAGGTACCGAGTACTTGGCCTTTGTACCGGCTACCGAATCCTTCGGCGGCATCTTCGATGACAGGAATGCCGTATTTGTTGCCAATCGCCATGATCTCATCGATGCGGTATGGCATGCCGTAGAGGGCTACGGGAATGATGGCTTTCGGGTATTTGCCGGTTTTGGCTTTGCGGTCCAGGATGGCTTGCTCCAACAACTGCGGGTCCATGTTCCAGGTGTCCGGTTCGGAGTCGATGAAGACCGGTGTGGCGCCGAGGTACTTGACTGGGTGGGAGCTGGCGCAGAAGGTGAAACTCTGCACGCAGACCTCATCGCCCGGTCCGATACCGCAGCCGATAAGCGCCAGGTGCACTGCGGCTGTGCCGGACGAGAGCGCTACCACATGTTTGTTCTGCCCGACAAAAGTCTCCAGGTCTTTCTCAAACCCATTCACATTCGGTCCCAAGGGCACGACCCAGTTGGTGTCAAATGCCTCTTTGATGTATTTCTGCTCCAGTCCTTCTTCGGACATGTGAGCCAAACATAAATATATGGTTTTGCGTTCCATGATAAGGAATTATTGTCTATTAGTTGTGTCCGTTAAACAGTTCGGTTGTTGCTTGTCCTTCGTGCGAGATATCTTTGCGATGCAGCACATTATGAATGGTCATAAAGATGATTTTGATATCCAGACCGAAGCTCAGATGATCGACGTACCATACATCGTACTCGAACTTCTTCGTATGGGTGATGGCATTTCGCCCGTTCACTTGCGCCCAGCCGGAGATACCCGGTCGCACCTCGTGGCGACGGTGTTGCTCCGGCGAGTAAAGGGGTAGATACTCGACTAATAAGGGACGAGGTCCGATTAATGCCATATCGCCTTTGAGTACATTGAACAACTGCGGTAACTCGTCGATGGAAGTCTTGCGGATGAGTTTGCCGACAGCCGTCAGCCGTTGCTTGTCCGGCAGGAGTTTGCCGTTCGCATCGCGTTCATCGGTCATGGACTTGAACTTAATGACTTTGAAGATCTTCTCATCCTTTCCCGGTCGTTCTTGCATAAAGAATGCCCCTGCACCCTTATTGGCAACATGCAACCAGATAGCGACTACTATCAGCAGCGGACTGAGACATATGATGGCGAGCAATGCTATCGTGAAGTCCAACATCCGTTTTAAACAATGTGCGTACATGTCAGATCTCTATCAATTCCGGTATAACTACATTCTTTACATTGAGCAGCATGGTGCCCCAACTCAGTCCGAGACCGAAAGAGGAACAGAGCAGGCGATGCGGTTGGTCTTGCTGTAACTGCTCGCGCAGACGCGTCACCATCAGTCCGGGAATACTTGCTCCGCCGGTATTGCCGAATTGCTCCAAGTTATAGGGCACTTTCTCTACCGGCAGTTTCAGTTTCTTGACAAGCCGGTCGACAATGAGTTTGTTCGCCTGATGAATCAAGTAATAATCAATGTCGTTATCCTTGTCAATGTCCAATTCTTCCATCAAACCGGCCACCGTCTTAGCGGGTTTGCTGATGGCAAAAGTGAAGACCGCCATGCCGTCAATCAGTGTATCTTTCGGCGCGCGGATGATACCGTTGCCGAAATCTTCCTGCATGAACGATTCGGGAGTCAGCGGATGTCGGAAACCTCCGTGCGGCGTCATCAGCGCCTTGTATCCGCTTCCTTGCGTATGGAAATCAATGAGAATAGGTTCTGCAGCAGGATCGTACTCCAAAGCAACTGCCGTGCCCATATCTCCGAACAAAGGCACACGACTCTTGTCCTGCATCGAACCCATACGCAGTGCGGTATCGCCGATAAGAAGAATAGCGCGTCGGATATTGCCGGCACTCAGCATGTTTCCTGCCACATTGAGCGCATACATGCAACCGCAGCAACCCATCGGGATATCCAGACAGAAACAATCTTCAGACAGACCAAGACGATCTTGCAACAAGCAAGAAGTGGGAGGCGTGGGATGAAAATCTGCCGTCACGGATTCAAAGACGAGCATATCAATGCTTTCTTTTTCCCAACCCAATTCGGAAATGAGTTTCTCTGCGGCAGCCTGACACATGTCGGACGCACAAAGGGTATCCGGTCCCAAGTGCCGTTCGCGGATGCCTACGGTGTTATTAAACACTTCGGCGTCTTCCGGACTGAAAAAAGGAAAGTCTGTTGTGCAAACAATCTCCTTTGGTACGCAAGCACTCACGCCTGCCACGCGAACATTATGAATATTCCAACGAGCCATGATTAGAGTTCAATATCGTATTTAGCCAAGATCTCTTTACCTGCATTGTAGCTGATGCAGGCCATGATGTCTTCCGGATCGAGCATCAGATCGAATGTCTCTTCCATCAGAGAGATTATGTTTAACTGATGCACCGAATCCCATGCGGCAACCGTCTCCTTCCTGTAGTTATCGCCTAACTGCGCGATATCAGCCCCAAAAACCTGTACAAAAATGTCGTTGTACTTCTCTAAATTTGTCATATCTATTTGTTTTCTAATTTACTGAATAGTTTTTTGCCCGCCTCATTTTTCGGGATCTCCGGTATGACGCGTACTTCAAATGAAGTAGCTACGATATGGGTCTTTTCAACGAGTGCGTCTTTCACCGCTTGTGTTTTAGATGCATCGGTAATATAGACGATCATTTTCTCGTCTGTTCCTACGCATGCACTCTCGCACGAGCAGTTCGTATGTATAATCTGCTCGCATTCATCTAATCCGACGCGCATGCCGAACAGTTTGAGAAAACGTCCCAAGCGGCCAACGATATAATAGCATCCGTCTTCGTCGAAACGCGCCAAGTCCCCCGTGCGAATGAATCCGTTTCGTTCGTCACCTTTGAGCAGATCTTCTGCGCAGGTAGCATAGCCCATGGTGACATTCTTACCCCGATAGCACATCTCGCCTTCTATACCGGGCGTGGTGATAGGATAGCCATTCTCATCGATAAGAGACAGTTCTCCGTTTGGCACCGCTATGCCGATACTGCCCATTTTGGTCCTTGCCCATTTAGCCGGCAGATAGGCCATGCGCGCCGTGCATTCGGATTGACCGTAGGTAGCAATCCATCGTTTGCCCTGTTGCTCGCAGTAGGAAACAAATTTCTCATTGAGCGCGGCAGGCATCTTTCCGCCTCCTTGTGTGAGCAGTTCCAATGCCGGCAGATTCATGCGATAGAAACGCATCATATCGAGGATCTGGTAGGAGTAGGGAACACCGGTAAAACTGGTAGCTTTCTCTTCTTTCATGAACTTCCAGAAGACCGGATCGGTCATATTACGCCCCGTCAGCAGTACCGTCGCACCTACGCGCAGGTGACTGAACAGTATGCTTAGGCCCATCGTGTAGTAGAGCGGCAACACCATCAACGGTCGGTCTGTCTCTTTGAGTTCAAAGAACATGGATATATTCAGTCCTGCAGCCTCGATATTGTCATAACAATGCCGCACGAGTTTCGGGCTGCCGGTACTGCCGGAGGTGGGCAATAAGTGGCTCAACTGCGGGTGGATAGCCGTTCCGACTTGTCCGTAGGCGCTTTGCAGGTGCGCCATCAATGCCTCGTCCGTTTTCTTGTTGATTATCAGCGGCACCACGCGCTCGCTGGCCAGCATAGCCATTACTTCCAGTGCATCGGATGCTTTATTCTCTACCGGAAGGATGCAAAACGTGCGTTGTTTCACTTCTTCGCGAATGCGTAGCGCGCGCGAAACGATATCGCCGTACGTCACGCGTCCGCCTTCGCTATCCAAAATGGCGATGCGTTCGGGGTCTATGTGATCTAAACCTAAAAGCATTCAGTTTTCAGTTTTCAGTTTTCAGTTTTCAAATAGATGCGCATCCGTCTACGCCCAAAATATGTCCGGAAATATAACTTGCGCGGTCGGAAGCCAGGAATGCACATGCGTTTGCGATGTCTTCCGGTGTGCCGAGACGACCCAAAGCGATTCGACTGATACGCTCATCTATCTTCTCTCCATTGGCTTCGTACAGTTCTGCAAACCGCTCGGTCTTGACGATACCCGGTGCCACCGCATTGACACGGATACCCTGCGGCGCCAGTTCTTTGGCGGCAGACTTGGTGAGGGCGATGATGGCCCCTTTGGTGGCAGAGTAGGCTACCTGCCCCGGAGAACCCAGCACGGCGGTCACCGAAGCGATGTTGACGATACTGCCTCCACCATTGCGCGCCATGAGTCGGCTGACGAGTTGGATGAGTTCCAATACGGCGATGACGTTTATGCGGAACATGAGTTCGGTCTCGTCGCGCGTGATCATACCGATCTTGCGGTTGAAGACCACGCCGGCATTGTTGACCAGCACATCAATGCGTCCGGCTTCTTTGAAGACCTGCATCATAGAAGCTTTGACCGCTGCGGCGTCTGTGATGTCAAACACGAGCGGATGAATGCGCTCGTCATCGCTCATAAACTCCTGACGGTCGCACGCATACACGATAGCGCCGTCTTCTGCAAAGTGACGTGCGATCTCTTTCCCGATACCCTGTGCTGCACCTGTGATGATGCAGACTTTATTTTCAAGAAACTTTTCCATTTTATACTAATGTTCGTCCTCCATCAATTATGAGGCTGGTTCCCGTTACCCATTTAGCGGCATCAGAGAGGAGATACAAAGCGGCATACGCCACTTCCTCCGGGTGTCCATAACGGCGTAACGGATATTTTGCGATATCTTTCTCTATATCCTCTTGGGACATGGTTTGATTTTGCAGCAAATTGGTTTCTATACGTCCGGGGCAAATAGTGTTGCAGCGAATTTTCTTTGTCGCGAACTCCAGTGCCGCATACTTGGCAAAACTATTGAGAGCGCTCTTCGAACTACCATAGAGCGAAAGGGCCGTTGCCGTATTACCATTGCCGGAGACGGAAGAAATGAATACGAGCGAGGCTTCCGTATTCAACTTGCGTTTTTTAGCGAGCGTTTTGGTAAGCATCACCGGCGCGGTATAGTTTG
The DNA here is from genome assembly GCA_900321005.1 of uncultured Bacteroidales bacterium. Taxonomy (GTDB): domain Bacteria; phylum Bacteroidota; class Bacteroidia; order Bacteroidales; family Paludibacteraceae; genus Colicola. The sequence continues at coordinate 16,436 of ONUF01000014.1, forward strand.
TCGCGAAGATCGTTTGTATATCCTTTTCCGAGAGCACTTGGATGGGTTTGAGCATACTTATACCCGCCGCAAAAACCACACCGTCCAAAGGCGGCAATTGTTCTACCAAGGTGTTAATGGCTTCTTCGTTTGTGAGATCAGCGACAATGATTTGATGCCCGTCTCCTTCCATGGCCGCAAGTGTCTCGCGCAGGCGCGCCTCGTCGCGCGCGTTTAAAAAAACAACCGCGCCCATCTTGGAACACTCGATAGCAACAGCCCGACCGATACCTGAAGAGGCTCCGGTCACCAAAATCGTCTTACCTTGTAATGAAAAAGGATGGTACATTATAACTTACTTTGGACTAAATCGAACAATTCCTGTATTGTCTGCGTCTTGCGCATTTCTTCCGGCGGAAGAACAACGCCATACTCGTCATCGACCATGGTAATGACGAGCAACGCTACCAATGAACTCCATTCTTCCAATTCGCGGAAACGGGTCTCCGGTTTGAGCAGAGCGATATCCATATCCTCAAACTGCTCTGCCAATAACTCAATAAATTTCTCCATTATATTAGTCTTTTTGCGGGATTTCCCATCACGGTCGTCCCTGATTTAACTCTTTTTATCACAAAACTGCATGCCGCCACGCGACTGTTACTCTCCACGACTACCTTATGATTAATCATGGCACTCGTGTGGATATCCGCTTCATCTTCCACAATCGTTCCGCCTACGAGCGTCACATGCGTATCGATTCTATTCCAGTCGCCTATACGGCTATCGTGACCGATAACGGTATAGGACTGAATCAGATTATATTTGCCCACATGAGCGTCTGCGCCAATGGTTGTGAATGCGCCAACGACCGTTCCTTCGCCTATTACCACATTGGTTCCCAAGCGTGCGGTCTTATGAATCATTGTTAAGAAAGAACCGCCTCGGGCAATTATCTCCTCCATGCATTTGCGACGGGCACTTCCGCCGATAGAGCATACAAACACCTCGTCCGGTGCCGGTTGATAGCCGCTGATTGTACCTAACATGGGAGGGTAGTTCTCAAAGCCCTCTAAGGCTGCCGTGTTGTCGTCAAGAAATCCCTTTATCTCATACTCTACGCCATAACCTATACTCTCGCGAGCCATGTCGTAGAATGTTCTGCCCATACCTCCGGCGCCTATGATAATAAGTTGTTTCATCGTTAATGAATTAAAAGGTGTGCAAAATTACAAAATATTTTGCATTCATGCAAATATTTTATTGTTTATTTTTTATTACTTCTTCAAATATTCGGGTTAATTGCTTGGCAATGACTTCGGAAGAGAAGCGCGCCTGGCATTCATCAGCAATAGCCTGCCGGTCATAATTCTGATGATACTCGTACATGTGTCGGATCGCGGCAGCTAAAGCCTTCACATCATCAACCGGTACTAATAATCCGTTTTTCTCATTCACAAACTCTTCCGGCCCTCCGCAAGGAGTTGCGATGACCGGCAAACCGCAAGCCAGCGCCTCGATATAAACCACACCGAATGTCTCCATGCGCGACGGGAGCACAAATACGTCCGAATGATTCAACCAACGGATGATTTGTTCTGAGGTTTGCTGCCCCACCAAGCGGATGTTTGGAGTCAGATGATGCTTTTCGATTTGTTTTTGAAGTTCGCAGTGTTGTTTCCCGGCTCCGATAATATGTAATTCCCATTTATCTTTGGGCAGTTGCAATGTGGCAAACGCTTCTATGAGTAAATCAAATCCTTTTCGAAGAATGAGACTTCCCGTGGCTATGAACCGTACTTTATCGTCATTATTTTTATGCGGAAGATAGATAAACTTCTTACCCACCATATTATAAACAACCGTGGACTCTATATCAAAATGTTCTTTGATCGCTTTTTGGGCTGCTTTGGACACGGTAAGCAACTTATCTACTTTGGGGTACGTGTCTTCACCCATCTTTTGAATAGATGGAGCTACAACAGGTTTGTTGATTTCCGACCAATGTTCGATAGCGACGACAGGTGCGTTAAGGTCTTTTAAATAACGTACTGCTTTATGCGTGTTGAATAAATAATGCGAATATATAACATCCGGTTTTTCTTCATTTGCAGCAATGACTTTTGCCATTTTATGCCACACCCAAGCGTTGAACACATCCGTGACATAACCGCCCAACAGCCCGACAATAGCCCCGGGACATACAAAGAGGTTATATATATGAATGCCGTTAATATATTTTGTTGTCAGGCCTATTTTTCGCCAATAGAAACGGAACCGGGTATCGACAGATGCAATAATAACGTTATGCCCCAAAGAAGCTAATGCTTTAGCTTGATCAAACTCAAAACTTCCCCACTGAGGGTCGCGTTTTGAAGGGGTTCCTCTTGCTATGATAAGAATATTCATTAGTTCAAGTTATTGATCATTTCTTCGCGCAGATCATCCTTTAAAGGATGTAAATCTGTCTGAAAATAGGACACGTATGCGCCTGTGTTATTTTTGCAGTTATAGATAAAAGCATTAAATACAACAAATAAGAAAAGTATCATAAAAGCATACCTCGCTAAATGTGATATACTTTGTTTGCGCGTCTTGTAAAAGTAGCATAGAGCATACGCCATCACAATAAATTGGGTGTGCGTGAAATATACAATCAAACGTTGCAAGAGCATACTGCCCAGGAAGAAGTATCCTAAACAAATGCCGATAATGTACATGTCGTAAAGAATATTTAACAAATCGCTTTGTATATACTCTTTGATATGTTTGCTATTTAATATGATGACTATGTTTGCGGCGAGTGTGAAAATACGTGTAATACCTATCTTGCTATTAACAATCATTTCGTCCGCTACATCAATATAATCTTCGTAACCCATTAAGATGATTAGGTTGTCAAACATGTGCAATATTTCCTGCCATCGGGTAACAAAAGATAATGCGAAACAAGCCAATACAGCAATTAATTCGGCAACAGGCCGATTAAGAATACCTTTGCGTTTGATCCATATAAAGTATAAAGGGAAAAGTAATATGGCGGATTTATGAAAAGCCAATGCCAACAAGCAACAAATCCAGTATTTAATCAGTTTGTTGTCGCGTATATATTGTAGCGAATAGAGAAAGAAACAGAAGGCAACAACATGTCTGATTATATTCATAAAACTGGTTATACCAATAGTCGTAAAAAGTAATGTGGCATAGATATATACTAACACGTCTCCTTCGTCTTTGAATGTTTTGTACAGCAAGAAGACTTCCAAGAACGCCATAGCGGAGAATAAAACATATACCGGAGCATCAAAGTAATGACATAGGTATAGTAATAACGTAAATCCCGGTTCATATCGCTCGCTTTCCCAAATTTCCATAAATGAACCATAGTACTCAGTTATTTCGTATACTTCCACATAGTTGTTATAATCAACTCCTACACCATAACGCAGCCCAAAGACCAAAGTAAACAATATAATAGGCAACCATGCCCAAAGTTTTGCATTTCTGGAAGAACCTTGAGAACGGTATGCACCATAGCACATCATCAGAGCCAGTAGTGAATATACAACTATTGATTGGATATATAGCATAATCAGGACTATAGTTTTATCGGTTTAAATGGACGAGATAGTAATAGTATATAAATAAAGGTGTAGATAATCCTAAAATATATGACTCAAAACGGAAATAGGGGTTCGTACAATGACGCATGAGCGTAACGATATCTGTTTTGTGGTCATTAATAAATTGCATGTAGCTCTTTTTATGAGAGGTATCACCGATGTGCTTGATAACCATAAGAGAATTACTGAGCAATTGTCCTATAATAGTACCAAAAGCAGGCATACATTCCATTTCTTTTACTTCTTGTTCAATGAATCTTAAATGCCTTTGTAATATAAGCGACATGTCAACAACTCGTTTTATTGAGACATTGTGCATGATGGAAGAAGCATTACATAATTCATAAAAATATATAGGAGAAGTATAATAACTCACTCGCTCTGCGAAATAATAGGCACGCGGCGTGAATTCCATATCTTCGTGATAAATCTTTGGATAAAAAGTCAATTGGTGCGATAGTAAGAACTCCCGTTTATATATTGTAAACTGAGCCGGGTATTGGAATTGGATACGAGAAAGTACATCTTTTCCTTTCCATACGGAAAAGTCAAGCGAGGAATAATCAAAACGTAGTGCCTGTTTACCATTGGAAACATTGATTGCAGAAATATGTAGTGCATCAAGATGGTTATTCCGGATACGTTCGGACAGTGCTTTTAGACAATTTGTCTCAATCCAATCATCAGAATCCACAAACCACACATAATCACCCTTTGCCAGCCTTAATCCAGCATTGCGGGCTTCCGATAAACCTTTATTTTCTTGCTCAAAGACTACAATGTTAGCATGTGATTGTGCATACGTTTGTACAATCTTCATACTATTGTCGGGAGTCCCGTCATTAACGACAATGATCTCATAGTCGCTCATCGGTATGTCTTGTTGCACACATGATGCAAGACAGCGCCCGATATAGCGTTCTACATTATAAACGGGTATGACAATAGATAGTATCATTGATTATGTAGTATTTGTCGGCAAATACGCTCAGCACTATTACCGTCGTGATGATAATTAAAGAAGCGATGCATTTCGTTTCTTTTATTTTTGTAGGGGTCCTGGCCATTTAGCACACTGCTAATAGCATCAATTAATTGGTGGGCATCTGTGATGATATGTCCGGCTGCGATACAATCAACGGGTTGATATGATAATCCCCTCATTTCTTCGTATTCCTTCAGATCATAGAAATTGAATATGACAGGTTTGTCACGATGCAAAAAGTCAAAATAGGTAGATGTGTAATCCGTAATAAGGGCATCCGCCTCCGCCATCAGAGAATATAAGTTACAACTAAAAGGAATGTCACGATAATTCAAGAGGCGGATACTATTGCTATTAATAATACATGTTTTTTCTTGCCAAGGATGTAGTTTGTAAATAAGTATTGCAGAATGGTCTTCCAGAATAGATGTCAGTCTATTCATGTCTTTCGCGTCAACCGGGAAACCAAAAATACTATGTTTTTCACTCTCACTTGTTTCGTAATCACGGTAAGTAGGGGTGTATAGTATGATTCTGTTTATGGTCAGATGTGTCAGCTTCTCTAATTGCTTCACATATGGATGCGTATTCGATCGGTAGAAAATGTCATTACGCGGAAATCCTAGCACTTGATGCCGGTTCCAATAGATGCCTTTATCGGCACACTGAATGAAGGACGATATTCTTGATGTCGTTATTTGGTACGAATAGGATTGGTTATAGTAGTTCCGCATAAAATCAAACTGTGCGTCTGTAAAATGCCGATCATCACTCTTAAACGGAGTAAAATAGCCTAATGATGTAACAATCTGTTTTTTAGTTTTGGTTGTAAAATTATAATACACATCAGACGTAAAAGCATACTTGCAATGGTAGAATGCCCATAAGTGGGATACGATAGACCGGTCCGTAGTGGGCGCATAAAGAAAGACGCACTTGATTTGACTATTCACTTGCGTACAATAATCGCGGTACGCCTGAGCTTTATCGTTTTCGTAATGTACAATATATAGGGTGTAACCATTAAATGCCTGATTCCGCAAGATATAATTGATCAGGCACAACGTATTATCTGCCTCATAATTGATGACATCATAATGATCGTGCTTGCAGTTATGATGCGGCACGAAAAATATGTTCTTCTCTCCCTTACGTATGCATCTGTTGAGCAAGAATAGTAATGGACGGAAAACAAAGCGAGATATTAATCGTTTCATTTTTTGCATAATTTCAATTTGATAATAGTCATCAGTTCATTCAAGGCTTCGAGACGGAATATCCGGGCGAAGATATAATAAGAGGCTATGCCGACAAGCGTTCCGAGGATCAATTGTCCGAGCATCGAAGGAATCAGCATGCTGACTCCGTATACAGTCCCTCCCATAGCGATGGAAATAAGCACGTAAGGTGCTACCATTATCATCTGTCTCCAGAAACTCAAGGAAGGGATCATCTTACCTGTGTAGAAAGAGTTGATATACACAGAAATAAGTGAGTATATGATACGTCCGATACAAACGGCGATTAGCCCGAACGGCAAAGAACCGAATAGAATACTGACGGAGATGATGCGCTTGATGATTTCCAATTGTAGAATAAGTCCGCTCTTTCCTTTTACCAGCAAGATGTTCGTGTTGATTTTACACATAGGATCCCACATCCAATCAATGCAAAGTAATTGTAATATCAATACCATCCCTGCCCATTTTTCCGTAAAGAGTACAATGATGAATGGACGTGCCAAAACGGCAAAACCAATCATCAGCGGGAATACAACGAAACTGGATAGAATCAGGAATTTACGATAAGCAGAAGCTAATTGTTCATCGTCATCCTTTAGATTGACCAAAGTCGGATACGAAACGCGCGATATAATATATGCCAGATTATTAGTGGGGAAACGCACTAACTGGTCGGATTTGCTATAATAGCCTAAATCTGTTGCTGTAAATTTCTTTCCTATTACCAAGGTGTAAAGATTGTCATAGATGGTTCCTAAAAGATTGGTAATCATTAATTTAATACCAAAGGAAAACATACTATTGAATGACGCTTTAGAAAAACGTAAAGATGGTATCCATCGAACAAAATAAAACAATAATATTGTTTGAATGGTGAAATTAGTAAGCGATTGCCATACTAAAGCCCATACTCCCTGTCCTAAATACGCTGAGGTAATTCCAACTGCGCCGGATATGATAGCCGCGGAGAATGATACTTTTGCTTGGGTGCGGAAGTCAAGTTTAATTACTAATTGGGTCCGATTGACAATGGCGAGCGATGAAATCAAAAGCGAAATAGAAAATACTCGCGTAATTGGTGTCAGTTGCGGTAAGTTATAAAAGGACGCAATTAAAGGAGCAGAAAAATATAAGATTGCATATACAACGCTCGCAACGATGATGTTAAAATAAAATACCGTTGAGTAATCATCTTGATTGCAGTTTGTCTTTTGAATTAAAGCATTGGAAAAACCGCTATCAATCAGGGTTCTGGAAATAGCTATGAATATAGCCAACATTCCAATCAAACCATAATCAGAAGGGAGCAGTAAACGAGCCATCAGGAGTTCAATCAAAAATTGTACTCCTTGAGTGGAGAAGCGTTCTATTCCGCTCCACATAACACCACTAATGGCCTTGTTTTTCAGACTCCTTTCTGCCATGGATTTTACCGATGTTTGATTTTGAAAGTATCCAATGCCTCTGTAAAGCTCTCGAAGAACGCCACAATATCCGGTTCATCAATTGCACCTAAGGCACATAACCGGAACGTATTTGACGTACTGATTTTACCCGGATAGATGGTGAATCCGCGCTCAAAGCAATAATCATGCACCTTCTCAAAATCCCAGTTCGGGTCATCCGGATACTTAACGGACACCACCAAACCCGACTCAATCTTCGGGTCAATGACAGTCTCAAAGCCCAACTTATCTATGCCGCGATGAATCGCCTCATATACGCGATGATGCCGTGCAAACTTAGCTTCTTCACCCTCTGCAAAATACTCCTTCAGTGCCTGTATCGTTGCATAAATAGTCTGAACCGGAGGCGTGAAGTGCATCTCACCCGTCTTCTCAAAATACTCGTACTGCAAGTACAAGTTCGTATAATATGACCGAGTCGGATAGTTCTTCGATGCACGGATGATATCCTCACGACCAATAATAAACGACAATCCAGACATCGCCATCAGGCCCTTCTGGGCCGAAGCCATACAGAAATCCACATTGTCCTTAATCACATCCAGAGGTATCATACCCAACGAAGACGTGGTGTCGCTCACGAATATCGCTCCGTACTTGTGTGCCAACGCACCTATCTCACGAATCGGATTCAGTACTCCGGTACCCGTCTCATGGTGACAACAATACACCATCGCAATATCATCATTTTCTTGCAATGTTTTCTCGACTAATGCCAAGTCAGGACGTTCAAACACCGACGATTTCAAGTCAATATGCGGCAGATGATACATCTGACAAACCTCTACGGCACGCGTGTTGTACGCACCGTTATTTATCACCAGCACTTTCTTTCCTTCCGGCAAGAGCGAGTTCAGACAGATGTCGATGTTAATCGTTCCTGAACCGCAGAACAGCACAGCTGTATATTGGTCAGCCGGAGCGTGAACCACCTTTAGCAGGTCGTTCCGTAAACCTTTCATCAGTCCCGCAAACTCTTTCTCTCGCGGACAGATATCCGGCACCACTTGTGCCAGCTTTACACTATCTGTGGTAGTAGCCGGACCCGGATTTAATAAGATATTTCGCTTTATTTGCATAATTCGTCCATTAACATTTCTTTATTCTGTTGCGGCGTAGTAGTCGGGCGCCCCAAATCCTTACGATTTCCCTTCCGCACACATATTTGCAGCAATGCCGGTTTGACACAATCGTCCAACTGGGATATAGCCGATTGCAGTTCTGAAGCATTCGTCGCATTCAGCACCGTCTTATATCCCATCGCCTCTCCAATCTCCGGCAGATTGATCTCCAATCCTACAGTAGGCTGTCCTCCGACGGAATCATGAGCACCATTGTTATACACAATGTGGATATAGTTCTTCGGTGCTTGCGATGCTGTGATAGCCATATTACCGAGATGCATAATAGCTGCTCCGTCTCCGTCAAACACCACTACTCGTCTCTTTGGCTTCTGCAACGCGATGCCCAACGCAATCTGACTCGCATGTCCCATGCTGCCAACCGTCAAGAAGTCATGTGCATGGCCTTGATTCTTCGCCTCGCGGTACTCAAACAATTCCCGACTAATCATTCCCGTCGTGGACACTACAATATCATCTTCCCGCAACTTATCCACCACCATCTTAATCGCTTCCTCGCGACCTAATTCCCAATCCGAAGTCACTTGATTCTGCAACTTATACTCCTCAAATGTACCTTTCCGTACAATCAACGCATATATAGTGTTCGTCTCCTGTATCGTCCGCAGCGCTTCATCCGTCTGCTTCTCCCAATTTTCATCCAATACGGCGTATGGAATACCCATCGCGTCCAGCAGCGACAGCGTCACCTTACCTTGCTTAACATGTTGCGGTTCATCATGCACTCCAGGTTCTCCACGCCAACCGATTACCAGTAATAGCGGCATCTTATATACATCTGCGTCCATCAGACTCAGCAGCGGATTCACCGCATTGCCTTCACCCGAGTTCTGCATGTACACGCATCCTGTCTTTCCCGTCGCTAAATGGTATCCGGCTGCCAGAGCCACCGCGCCACCTTCATTCGCCGCGATGATATTGTTCTCACGAGCTACATGATCTGTGATGTATGCACACAGGTTCTTCAGCAGCGAGTCCGGCACTCCGGCAAAAAACGCTACGCCCCCTTCGCGCAATCGCTCTATGAATTGTTTCGGTTGTATCATTGTTTCGTTCCCGGAATTAACGTCAATATCTCCTTAATCGGCATGCAGTATTCCTCACTTGCTTCTTTGCAGCGACCATGCTCCAGAATGCTCTCCGCACAATGCACCATTGCCGGATAGGCTGACCGTAATAGGTGGTTCGCGTAAATCACGATGTTCACACCCCATTCTGCAAACTCATCCTCCGTGATATGGTTGAATGTCGTCGGCACTACCACAATCGGCGTGTGACTGTCCTTCTCGCGGAATCGCTTGCAGAACTCGTGGATGTCCTCTCCGTCCTTGTTTCGCGAGTGAATCATAATACCATCCGCACCGGCTGCCACATACGCAAAAGCACGTTCCAACGCATCCTCCACCGGTTTACCGGCAATTAGTGATTCCACTCGCGCAATAATCATGAAGTCCCTCGTCACTTGCGCAGCCTTACCAATCCGAATCTTATCGCAGAATCCCTCAATCGAATCTTGCGTCTGTTTCGCCTCTGTGCCGAACAGTGAGTTCTGCTTCAGTCCTACTTTATCTTCGATAATCACAGCCGAAATACCCAGACGTTCCAACGTCCGAACCATAAACGGAAAATGTTCCGGCTTGCCACCGGTATCTCCGTCAAAGATCACCGGCTTCGTTGTCACTTCCAAGGTGTCGTTCAGATCATGCAGACGAGTGGTCAAGTCCACCGCCTCAATATCCGGTTTACCTTTGCTTGTTGAGTCCGTCAGGCTCGATGCCCACATACCGTCGAACTCCAGGTTCTTATCCTCTTTCTGCACAGAAGTGTTCTCGATGATCAATCCCGTCAAACCGCTATGGCTCTCCAGAATTCGTACAATCGGTTTAGCCGTAATCAAGCGTCGCAGCGTCTTCATGCGTGCTTCCGGCGTTGTTCCCATTTTTACAAACTCCTCCGCTAAATCGGTGGACGAGATACCCTTGGTATAAGGAATCTCAATCACTTCGCCTCCTTGCTCCTTCATTAACGCAATCACTTCCTCGCGGATGTACTTGTCCGGTCCTTCAACCCAATCATCTCCGTGGATGATGTAGTCCGGTTTGTACTTCTTGAGGTTCGGTACATAACTCCACTCATCTTGTGGCACCACCTGCGCCACACCTTGGATATGCTCCACTACGTTCTTCCGTTGTTCGTACGTCAGATAGGGCAACCGTTTATGTGTTGCAATCGCCTTGTCGGTAAACAACCCGATCATTACATCTCCATATGTAGCACCTTGGGTGATGATGTTAATCAATCCGGGGTGCATAATATCGGCAATCATACCGAGATATACAACTTTATTTTTCATACATTTGTGTTTATTCAATATTTATATGTTTCTGGGCATAAGTCAGATCATCTATGTCATCTATCTCATACCAAAGGCAATCGTCGTTTTTAAGCACATGCAACGGAGTACAATGTCGGGAAATATCCAATAACTCATATTCATATCCTAATTTGGGCAACTTATCCACTTTCTTTTCATAATCGTTCACCATGGACTGATAAAAACTCCGGCATATTTTGTGCAATCCGACTAATTCTCCGGAAGGATTGAGTTCCGATTTGTTTGTGGAGCAACGCACTAATTCCTGTTGTGCGTTCATTTCCACATAATACTGATCTTGGAATTTCCGAACGGATGTAATCAGCATAGCAGAATCAAAAGGACAACGAAGAAGTGACTCGATAGCTTCACGGTCAAATACCAAATCTGATTCTAATAATAAAAAATCATCATTTCCGATTGCATGTCGACAATTGTATAGCGTGTACATACTATTGGTCTCAGCATAGCGTGGACTGTAGACACATTCGATTTGGGGATATTGGGTGCATAATGCTTCGTAGGCTTCCTTATGATATCCGGTTCCAATAATAATTCGCTTAATTCCGCACGCAATAATCGTGTCGATCGAACGCAAAATCATGGGTTTGTTCTTAAAGAGTACAAATCCTTTTGGCTGTTGGTCGGTCAATTCTCCGAATCGAGTTCCCATGCCTGCGGCCATAATGACGGCTGTTGTAATCATGTGTTTCGTTTCTTCTGAATAGGAGTATTATGTTCTTTTATTTCCCCATAACTCTTTAATAACCATACTCGGCCACTTCCAGTTCTGGTAAGCCAATTGTGCGAGGCCCGGTGCGAGGATCAGTCCCCATACGCCCATGTGCAATGGACTGAGGAAGATCCACAACAGGATTACCGTCGCGGCGCCGCTCAATAACGACGGGATAAAGAACGGGATCTTGTTATCCGCCATGATGAAACCGGCAGTGATAGCATGGTTTTGTTCCAAGGTGTTAATAAGCAGCATGACGGCCAACATTGCAGGCGGTACAAACTGCGTCTGACTGCTGATTAGTCTTAACGCCCAATCGCCGAGTCCCAACCACACCAGTCCGCCGAGCACAAAGGTCGCTAACAGACTGCCGATACATATCATGTAATAGCGCCGCAGGCCCATGATGTCATTCTCCGCACGGCACTGCGCCAGTTTGGGCGCGTAGGACTGGTAACCCACCGTCGCGCAGCGCGTTAGAATGTCCATAATCTGTACCGTGATACCGTAACACGCGATCTCTTCCAGCGAGAGGAAAACCGAGCCGATGAGCAGGGAGGATTTGTTGACCAAGAATCCGCCTAACTGCGTGAGACCGACTTTGACGGCGTTCGGCGTAATGGCCGACATGATCTCCTTGGAGTCTTGCGTCTCCGCCTCTTGCAGGTGCGCTTTCAGATTCCGTGTGAAGAACACCTTATGACTGATGAACCGTCGAACGAGCACCGAGGTGAGTTGTGCGGATACGATAGCCGTCAGGCCTAAGCCCGCATAGATCAATCCTATCGCCAGACAGACATAAACGCTCTGCGCCAGGATATTAATCTGTTGGATACGCTTGATGTATCCTTTGCCGGTGAGTAGCGCATCGTAGTAAAGCGTGTAGAGGTTGTAGCAGTTGATGGTAATGAGTATTACCCATGCAATCAATGCGTCCTGGTGATCGCCGGAGTATTTGCGTAGGATATAAAGGAAATAGACCGTGCCGACAGTGGACAGGAGCGCCAATACCGCCAAGGCTACCCAGCGGTAGAACCGACGCATGGCTTCTATCGTGCCTTTCAGCAAACCGTAATCCACCTCTGCGTCCGTAGCCGCATGAGCCACACCTTCTTTCTGCAGCGTCTTCACGCCGGAGAAGATATAACTGATGTTTCGCGCAAAGGAGGGACGGAAACCGAAATCCAGCAGGAGTACCAGGATGGTGATGGTCTGGAAAATATTCCAAATACCCACCGTCTCTCTCGGCATCTCATGCAGAATAAACGGCAGTAGTATGACTCCCGCGCCGATCAGGAAAAACGTGCCGGCATAACTCCACGCAATCTCGCGCTTACCAATATGTTCTACTTTCTCCGCCAATTAGTCTCGCTTGAAAATATCGCGTGTATATACCTTGTCCTTCACGTCGTCCAGACTGCTGTCATAACGGTTGGCAATGATAGCTTGGCTGCGAAGTTTGAATTGTTCCAAGTCGTTCACTACTTCGCTACCGAAGAAGGTGGTGCCGTTCTCTAAAGTCGGCTCGAAGATAATGACCTGTGCACCCTTGGCCTTCACGCGCTTCATGATGCCTTGGATGGACGACTGACGGAAATTATCGCTGTTGGACTTCATTGTCAGGCGGTACACGCCGATAGTGCAGTCATGTTCCTGCGCCGCATCAAAATCGCCCTTGTGGTAGTAGTCGTAGTATCCGGCTTTCGCCAACACGCGGTCGGCAATGAAATCCTTACGCGTGCGGTTCGATTCTACGATAGCGCCGATGAGGTTCTCCGGCACATCCTGGTAGTTTGCCAAGAGTTGCTTGGTGTCTTTCGGCAGACAATACCCGCCATACCCGAACGAAGGATTGTTGTAGTGCGTGCCGATACGCGGATCGAGACACACGCCGTCAATAATGGCTTTCGTGTCCAGCCCTTTCATCTCCGCATAGGTGTCCAACTCATTGAAGAAACTCACGCGCAGTGCCAGGTAGGTATTGGCGAACAGTTTGACCGCCTCGGCTTCCGTCAGGCCCATTATGCGCACTTCCACGTCTTTCTTGATAGCTCCTTCTTTGAGCAGGTTCGCAAATGTCTCGGCTGCGGCTACCTGCTGTCGGTCCGTCAGATCCGCACCGACGATGATGCGGCTCGGATACAGGTTATCCTCGAGGGCCTTGCTCTCACGCAGGAACTCCGGTGAGAAAAGAATGTGCTCGCAGTGGTATTTCTCCCGCACGGATTTGGTGTAGCCTACGGGGATGGTCGATTTGATGACCATGGTCGCATTCGGGTTGACGCGCAACACCGTCTCGATGACATTCTCCACCGCAGAGGTGTCGAAATAATTGCGACGACTGTCATAGTTCGTTGGCGCCGCAATTACCACCAACTCCGCGTCCCTGTACGCCGCTTCGGCATCCAAGGTCGCGGTAAGATGCAAGTCTTTTTCCGCGAGATACTTCTCGATATACTCATCCTGAATAGGCGACTGCCGACGATTGATCATCGCTACCTTCTCCGGCACGATATCCACCGCCGTCACCTCATGATGTTGGGACAATAGGGTAGCAATGCTGAGGCCCACATACCCCGTTCCTGCAACTGCTATGCGCATAAAATCACCAATTACAAATTACCAATTACCAATTAGATGTGTTCCTCTACACCACGGAAGTGGACATTGAGTTCATGCAGGTGCTCCAGCAGCGTACCGAGCGAAGTGCCTTTGGTCATCTCAGCGAACGCATTCACGTCTTTCGGGAAACATTTTCCGCCATAACCGAATTTACCATCGGGTCCCGGGACGTAGGTGTGCGTGTCGTTGATATAACCCGACAGCAGTACACCCGTGTGTACCTTACGCCAATCCGCGCCCATCTTCTCGCAGTACTCCTTGCAGGCATTGAAATACGTCACTTTGTAAGCGCCGAAGACATTGTGCATGTACTTCGTCAACTCGGCCTCGAGCGGACTCATGACGGTGAATTTCTTACCCACGAAGATCTTCGTCAGCAGCTCCTGTGCGCCGGTGAAGACCATGGTCTGCTTGTTAAAATCCTCGATGAACGTGCGCTCTGTCAAGAACTCCGGCATGTAATACACATGGTGTCCGGTCTCTTTGGACAGGCGCTCGCTCGTGCCCGGCAGAATGGTCGTACGAACGAAGACCGGTACATCCGGCAGGTTCTTGATCAGTTCCGTCATCAGGCGCAAGTCCTGCGTGCCGTCTTCTTCAGTCGGCACATGAATCTGCAAGAACGCTACATCGACTCCACTCAGGTCATCGTTGTAACCCTTGTACGGGTCACTGATGAACAACTTACACTCAGGGTTGTTGTTCTCCAACCAATTTTTGAGGGCTCCTCCTACGAAGCCACATCCGATAATTCCAACGTTAATCATGTTTGTATAATGTATTTTAAATCAATTTTTTAAAAAAGCCCGCAAAGATACAACATTTTTTTTATATGTGCAAGTGCGCGCGTACATTTCTTGAAAAAAAAGCATGTATGTGTAATTTTTTCATTTTTTCTTTCCGCCTTTCATTATTTTTTGCTACCTTTGCAGCCGATTTTGCCTAAATACGGCCTAATAACAAAAAACAACGATAAAATGAAACATTTCAAATTGTGGAATACGCTCTGCGGATGGCTGGTGTTTGTCATCGCGGCAGCGACGTATCTCCTGACCATGGAACCCACCGCCTCCTTCTGGGACTGCGGTGAGTTCATCTCCAGCGCCTGGAAACTGGACGTTGGACACCCGCCCGGCGCACCGTTTTTCATGCTCATGGGCCATTTCTTCTCGCTCTTTGCTTCGGATACGGCGCATGTAGCGATGTGCGTCAATGCCCTCTCGGCACTGGCGAGTGCGTTCACGATCCTCTTCCTTTTCTGGACGATCACGGCGCTCGCGAAGAAGCTCGTGCAACCTGATGAACTGTGGAAAGGCATCGCCTTGTTGGGTGCCGGCACCATAGGTGCCCTCGCGTACACCTTCAGCGACACGTTCTGGTTCTCGGCTGTCGAAGGTGAGGTATATGCTTCGTCCTCGCTGTTCACGGCGGTGGTCTTCTGGCTCATCCTCAAATGGGACGAACAGGCGGACGAAGAGGGATCCGACAAATGGCTTATTCTCATCGCTTATCTGATGGGTTTGAGTATCGGTGTCCACCTCTTGAACCTCCTGACGATACCGGCTATCGGACTCGTATATTACTTCCGTCGTTATGCTTTCTCGTGGAAAGGCCTGATCTACGCATTCCTGGCTTCCTGTCTCGTTTTGCTGGTTGTCCTCTACGGTATTATTCCGGGCTTCCCGACGCTTATCGGATGGTTCGAATTGGCCTTCGTCAACGGGCTCGGTTGTCCGTTTAACACGGGTATGTGGGTATGCCTCATCCTGACCGTAGGTCTGCTCGTCTGGGCGATCATCTACACCAAGAAACGCTCGGATATCGAGTATGCTGAGAACCAAGGCAAGAACCTCTGGCGCTGGCTCAATACGGGTGTGCTGATGCTGACCGTCATCTTGATCGGTTACAGCTCCTACGCCGCCCTCGTCATTCGCTCGAATGCCGACACGCCGATGGATCAGAACAGTCCCGATAATGTCTTCTCGCTCAAGTACTACCTCAACCGCGAGCAGTACGGCGACCGTCCGCTGTTCTACGGCCAGACATACAACGCCCCCGTTGAACTGCGTATCGAAGGCAACATGTGCGTGCCGGTAGAGAAGAAAGGCCATGCCCAGTATGCGCCGGCACCGAAGGTGGAAGGCGAGAAGGACCATTATGTCATCACCGGTTACAAGACCGACTACCAATACATGAAGCAGTTCTGCATGCTCTTCCCGCGCATGTACTCCTCGCAAGGCAGTCATGTGTCGGCTTACAAAGAGTGGGCGAACATCAAAGGCCGGCGCATCCGCTACGAGTACTGCGGTCAGCAGAAGACGGAGTACTGCCCGACCTTCGGAGAGAACCTTCGGTTCTTCTTCCGCTACCAGGTCAACTTCATGTACTGGCGCTATTTCATGTGGAACTTCGTAGGCCGTCAGAACGACCTCCAGTCGTACGGCGATATTACCAAAGGTAACTGGATCTCCGGTATCTCGTTCATTGACAACGCGATGCTCGGTGACCAAGATCTGCTGCCGACAGAGTTAAAGGAGAATAAAGGCCATAACGTCTATTATTTCCTGCCGCTCCTGCTCGGTATCATCGGTATTGTATGGCAGTGCGGCAAGCGCAATGAAAAGGGGGAAGGCGAAGGATGGAAGAACTTCACGCTGACCTTCCTGCTCTTCTTCCTCACCGGTCTTGCTATCGTGCTGTACCTCAACCAGACGCCGTACCAGCCGCGTGAACGAGACTATGCGTACGCCGGTTCTTTCTATGCTTTCTGCATCTGGATCGGTCTCGGCGTTTTGGCGCTTGTGGATTGGATCAACTCGGCTCTTAAGAGCGAAAGCGGCAAGGCATGTGTAGCTTTGGTGGCTTCACTGCTCTGTCTCGGCGTGCCTGCTCTTATGGCGCAACAGAACTGGGACGACCATGACCGCTCGCAGCGCTATAGTTGTAGAGACTTCGGAGCGAACTACCTCAAGTCCTGCGAGACGCAAGCGATCCTCTTCTCTAACGGCGATAACGATACCTTCCCGCTTTGGTACAACCAGGAAGTCGAAGAGGTCGGCACGGACATCCGTGTTTGCAACCTCTCGTACCTCCAGACCGACTGGTACATCGCGCAGATGAAGCGCCCGTACTATGACTCGAAGGCGCTGCCTATCTCGTGGGAGTACAAGGATTACATGCCCGGTGCGAACGAGATAGCGCGGGTGGACAACCGTCTCGGGCAACCGATTTCCGTGGAGAAAGCGTTTAACTTCCTCCGCTCGGACGACCCGCGTACCAAGACCCGCGAAGGCGACAACTACCTGCCGTCCGACCAACTCTACGTGGAGACGCCCGACGGCGAGCAGATCATGTTCCAGAAGAAGCGCATGTACACCCGCTCGCAAATGATGATCATGGAGATGCTTTCGACCAATAAATGGGAGCGCCCGATGTACTTCTGCGCGACGGTAGGTAATGACTATTACCTGGGCCTCGAACCCTACATGGAACTGACGGGACTGACGTATCAGATCACGCCGACCCGCAGCCGCGACGGACAACCCCGCGTGAACACGGAGAAGATGTACGAGAACATGATGCATAAGTTCCAATACGGCAACATGAATATCCCGGGCATCTATATCGACGAAAACCTCATGCGTATGTGCCGCACCCACCGGATGATGTTCGCCCAATTGGCGGAAGAACTCATCCGTGAGAACCAACGCGATAAAGCCCTCGAGGTACTCGACTTCTCCGAAGAACAACTGCCGGGGTATAATATCCCGTACGACTACACTTCCGCGTCGATGGCTCAGATGTATTTCCTCCTGCATCAGGACGAGAAAGCACTGGCTATCATGGATGTTGTAGCGAACACCTGCGTGGAGTATCTGCGCTTTGCGCAGTCGCTCGATCGTCGTCAACGCCAAGTGATGGAATCGACCACCGGTCGCCAGGCTGCCATCTTAAGTTATGTGCTCCAGACCTGCGAGCGCTTCGGCCAATCGGAATTTGTGGACAAATACTATCCGGATTACGCTGCTTATGTTAACGATTAATAAAATACCGGTCTTGCTGCTCACGGGTTATCTCGGGAGCGGTAAGACCACGCTTTTGAACCGCATCCTGACGAATACCAAAGGCATTCGTTTTGCGGTCATTGTCAATGATATCGGCGAAGTCAATATCGACGCTTCGCTCATCCAGCAGGGCGGGGTGGTAAACCAGAATGACGACAGTCTTGTGGCCCTCCAAAACGGCTGTATCTGCTGCTCGCTGAAGATGGACCTGATCCAACAACTCCATGATTTGTGTGCGCAGAAAGCCTTCGATTACATCGTCATCGAGGCCTCGGGTATTTGTGAACCCGCACCGATCGCCCAGACCCTTTGCAGTTATGCCCAGATGGTGCCGCAGTTTGCCCAAGACGGACTGCCCGTTCTGGATTGTATCTGCGCCGTAGTAGACGCGCTGCGTCTGAGGGATGAGTTCCATGGGGGCGATGCTTTGGCGCATTATGTGCCCAAAGAAGAGGACTTGGAGGCGTTGGTCATCGAGCAAATCGAGTTCTGTAACCTCATCCTGCTCAACAAAGCCGCCGAGGTCACACCCGACGAGTTGGCGCATATCAAATCCATCATCCGCGCTATCCAACCCAAGGCGGAGATCATCGAGACGAACTACTGCGATGTGGACCTCGACAAGCTGCTCAATACCCACCTCTTTGACTTCGACCGCACCGCTACGTCGGCGACATGGATTCAGGAAGTCGAAGACGCGCATCACCATGAGCATCATCACCACGATGACGACGATGATGAGGTGTCCCCCGATGAAACGGGGGAAACCCTAGACGGAAAGGGGCATGACCATGAAGGTCATGATCACCTCGCGGAGTTCGGTATTGACACCTATGTATATTACGCGCGAAAACCTTTCGACCTCGGGCTCTTCGATGAGTTCGTCGCGGCGCACTGGCCGAAGAACGTGCTGCGTTGCAAAGGAATGTGCTATTTTGCCGAAGAATACGACATGTGCTACCTCTTCGAGCAGGCCGGCAAACAGTTTAACCTGCGCAAAGCCGGTGAGTGGTTTGCTACCATGCCCAAAGAAGAACTCATGCAACTCATGGCGGATGATCCGCAGCTGCGCAAAGACTGGGATGACCAATACGGAGACCGTATGCAGAAACTGGTCTTCATCGGTCAGCACCTCGATAAGGCTGCCCTGAAAGCGGCTCTGGATAACTGCCTGCAGTAAAACTGACTACTTGATCTTCCTGATCATCGTCAGTCCGTCACGCAAAGGGAGGATGACCTGCTCAAAGCGGTCGTCCTCTTTTACTTTATCGTTGAAGGCTCTGAGCCCTAAGGTCTGTTTGTCCTTGTCGTACGCCGGATCGATGATATGTCCGTCCCAGAGCGTGTTGTCCGCTAATATAAATCCGCCAACCGGCACGAGCGGATACACCAGATCCAGGTACGCGCAGTACTCCCGCTTGTCGGCGTCGATAAAGACAAGGTCGTAAAGCGCTTCGCTGTTTATTGCTTCGCGTTTATTGCCTTCGGCGTTTAGGACTTCTTTGCAATCACCAATGCGCAATTCTATCCGCTCGCATAGAGGTGAGCGCGATAAATTGCGTCGTATTGTCTCTTCGAGTTCATCATTATGCTCGATGGTCACCATTTTCCCGTCTTCTGCCAGCCCCTCGGCCAGGCAAAGCGCAGAATAACCGGTGAACGTCCCGAGTTCCAAGATCCGCTTCGGACGGATCATGTGACTGATCATACTCAGCACGCGCCCTTGCACGTGCCCGCTCAGCATATGCGGATTTAAAATATGGACATGCGTGTCGCGCGTAATAGCCTCCAAAACGGCGTTTTCGGGGCTTGAATGCGCAGAAATATACTCGTCAAGTATCATAATGTTACAGATTTTGCGACAAAAGTACAAAAAAATTTGCATATATCCAAAAAAAAATGTACCTTTGCGCTCAAATTAAATCATTTTAACAAAATAATGGAAAAAATTGACGAATTAGATCGCAAAATCCTCAAGATTATTACGAAGAGTGCACGTATCCCGTTCAAGGATGTAGCGGAACAGTGTGGAGTGAGTCGCGCGGCGGTACATCAGCGCGTGCAGAAGATGTTTGACAACGGCGTCATCACCGGCTCCAGTTACCATGTGCAGCCGAAGATGTTAGGCTACCAGCTCTGCGTCTATATCGGTATCACGATGGAGAAAGCGTCTATGTACAACCAGGTGATTTCTGCGCTGAACGAGATTCCCGAGGTAGTGGAAGCCCAATATACCTTAGGCGCTTTCGGTATCCTCATCAAGGTCTATGCCCGCGATAACGAGCACTTGTTGCATATCCTGAATACGAAGATTCAGACGATCCCGGGTGTGGCGGATACCACGACGCTCACCGCCCTCGCGCAACCTATCTATCGTCAACTTCCTATAGAAATCTGAAAACTGATTACTGATTACTGATTACTGATTACTGATTACTGATTACTGATTACTAACATGGAAAGAGTCATTAGTGGAATACGCCCTACGGGAAACCTGCACCTCGGTAATTATTTCGGGGCGGTGAAGAGTTTTGTGAAGATGCAAGAGGAGTACGACTGCATGTTCTTTATTGCCGATTGGCATTCGCTCACGACCCATCCGACACCGGAAAATATACGTAACTCCGTGAAGACGATCCTCAGCGAATACCTCGCTTGCGGTATCGATCCCGAGAAGGCGCCAATCTATGTGCAGAGCGACGTGAAGCAGGTGCTCGAACTCTATCTGTACCTCAATATGAACGCCTATTTGGGCGAACTCGAGCGCGTCACGTCCTTCAAGGAGAAAGTGCGCAAACAACCCGATAACGTCAACGCAGGACTGCTCACCTATCCCTGTCTTATGGCGGCGGATATCCTCATGCACAAGGCCGATAAAGTGCCCGTCGGAAAGGACCAGGAGCAGAACATGGAAATGGCGCGACTCTTCGCCCGTAGATTCAACAGAATCTATAATGTCGAGTATTTCAAAGAACCCGCCTCCTTCCATTTTGCCGACAAAGCGGTCAAAGTACCGGGTCTCGACGGAACGGGAAAGATGGGTAAATCCGAAGGCAACTGCCTCTATCTCTGCGATGACGAGAAGACCGTCACCAAGAAGATCATGCGGGCGGTGACCGATCAGGGACCTACCCAACTCAACCAGGAGAAACCCGAAGTCATCCAGAACCTCTTCACGCTCTGCGATTTGCTCTGCGGACCCGAGGCGACGGAGTACTACAACGACCTCTATAACCGCATGGAGATCCGCTACGGCGACATGAAGAAGCAGATGGCGGCGGACGCCAATAAACTGCTGGCGCCGATCCGCGAACGCATCCTTGCGTACTCCTCCGACGATGCCTTCCTCGAGCGCGTCATGCGCGACGGAGCCGAGAAAGCCGCTGCCCGCGCAGAGAAAACCATCGAAGAGGTCCGCGAGATCATCGGTTTTAGAAAAATCTAATCGGTCGGAATACCGGAATATCGATATACCGATATGTCGAAAAAACTCTACATATTATTTGTAACGGCGGCCTTTTTCGCCGCCTGCTCGACGGCGAACAGCATCCCCATCGACGATGCCTACTATTCGCCTGAGATAGAGTCGCCCGCGCCCGCAACTACTTCCGCGCCTAAAACTGCAGCGCCCTCTAGTGCTTCTAGTGCTTCTAGTGCTTCTAGTCAATCTAGTTCCTCCATCGAGTACCTCAATGTCCAAGACACCACCGTAACCATCCGCATCAAATGAAACGAGCCCTTTACATAGCATTTTTGGTCTGTACTCTGTATTCTGTACTCTGTACTCCAATTCTCGCCCAAGATGTCCAGCGTCTCGGCGAGCGGTCGATCATGGGCACGGCGCGTTATGTGGGCATGGGCGGTGCGATGACGGCTGTCGGCGGAGATCCCTCGGCGGCGCTCGACAACCCGGCCGGACTGGGCTTGTACCGCCATCACGAAGTGCTGCTCACGCTCGATGATGCGATAGATAACATCTACCAGCGCGGCACGAACCTCAGGGGCAAAACGAACCTCTTCATGGCGCCGCAGGCATCTATCGTCATTCATATACCGACCGGCGCAGTGGACGGGGTAGGCGTACAGGCGCATAACTTCCTCTTCTCGTACCACCGCGTGCAGTCCTATAACCGCTTCTATGACGTGCAAGGCCTCGAAGGCATCCCTTCGCTCGGCGAACTCTTTGCGTCCACCGGCGTGGACCTCGGTATCCCGTATTGTACGGAGCGTATGAATGCCACCAACGCGATCAGGTTGCGCGAGTGGGGCTATGTCAATAACTATTCCTTCGACTGGGCGATGAATATCGCGCATAAGTGGTATGTGGGCCTCGGGCTGCGGATCCACTCTTTCTCGTTCAGCGGCGAAGCGGAGTATGACGAGACCTTCGATATCTATAACGCCCAACAGCAGGTGTGGTATAACAACAACTGGACTTCGTTGCTCTTCAACGGCGCGGGAGTCAGTATGTCGGCGGGGCTTATCTGTCGCCCGCTGTCCTGGCTGCGTCTGGGCTTCGGTCTCGAGACACCGTCTGTCGGCAAGATGCGCCGCAGTACCAACGGCGACCTCCAGGCGCGCACGGACTCCGTGCGGAACACCAGTTGGGCGACGGATAAGGAGTTCACGGACTACCATCAGCCGTTGCATATCAGTACCTCGGTCGCTTTTCAGGTCAACTATTACGCCATGATCGCGCTCCAGTATGACTACCGTCATCAGTCGGGCGCCCTCGATAATCACGGTTTCCGCATGGGACTGGAAATCATCCCTGTGCCGGGACTGTATATCAATGCCGGCTATGCCTACGAGAGCGCTTTCTCGCGCTCGAATAATGTCCGGCATGTGGACCCGACTTTGCACCGCCAGGATGCCTATTTCCAGCGCCTCAGGTGGTCGCAGTATGTCTCGGGAGGACTGGGCTACAGAGGACAATATTTCGTGGTGCAAGCGGCCTACCAGTACCGCTGGCAGCGTATGCAGCTCTATGCCCACGAGAATGCCGTGGATAACCCCTACGATCTCAATTCCGCCACCCACCGCATCGTTGTAACCCTGGGCTGGCGGCGGTAATAACTTACAATTTAATGGCTTAACAGTTTAACAGCTTAACATAAGTGTCGTACAACGCATAGGAACCGGAAAACTCAACAAATAACAACTAACCGAGTGCAAATGCTTCACTAATGGCGTGCCGGTACTCTACGCCGAGACCCACGAAAGTGGTAGCGATGAGGTGGCCGGATTACAGAGGAAAAAGCAGGCCTCAAATCCTATTCTCAGGAAGTTTTCTCGAGCAAAAGTTGTGCGACGCTTTTTTTGTGCCAAAAAATGAAATTTTTGTGGCAGAAAATTTGGAAAATTCAAAAAAATGTAGTATCTTTGCAGCAAATTTGAGAGACAAACAAATGGCAGGAAAACGGATAGCGATGTCGGCCGCGTTTGAGTGGTATAGAGGCGAGTTGGATCAAGACCTCTATTTGCGTAGTTTGGTGAAAGATAAGCACAAAGTGATGGCTGTTTGCAAGAAACCGAAATACACCAAAGCGCAACGCAAAAAGATGGCGGAACGTCCTCAGATTAAGCGCTTTAACGCGGTTAATGTGGAGGCGCAAAAGATCTACCACGATCCGATTCTGCGGGCCGAATGGGAGGAACGTCATGAAGTTTTCAAAATTGAGGCAAAAAGGAAGGGTGAATATACTTATCCTCGGCTCTGGGACTTCATCCGCCATGAGTTAAATCTCGCGAAGAAAGAGGCAGAGAAATCGGAATAGCCTTCATTTTCCGGACATTAGAAATTATATCGTTAAGCTCATATGAATCTTGAATGAGGTTTATATGAGCTTTGTATAAGCTATATAGTTTGGCAGGGAAAGGATAGGGAAATATGAGGACGCGGGATTGAGGGGCGCAGAGAGGAAACGGAGATAAAACGAACGATAAATTAAAGAAAAAGTTCTTAAAATCTTGTATATATCAAAAAAAATCCGTACCTTTGCAGCCGCAAAGGTTAAGAAAGGAAGATGCAACATCCTAATTTGTATATCATAGCAGGTCCGAACGGCGCAGGAAAGACTACTGCTGCTTATAACTTGTTGCCGGAAGTGTTGCATTGCCCGAACTTTGTAAATGCGGATGAGATAGCGCGTGGTTTGTCGCCCTTTGCGCCGAAGACTGTTTCCTTTCAGGCGGGACGAATAATGCTCCAACGCATAGACGAGTTATTGCCGCAGAAAGTGGATTTTGCGATAGAAACAACGCTTTCGACCCGTTCGTATGTGCAACTCGTTCGCCGCGCACAAGTGTTAGGATATAAGGTACATCTGATCTTTTTCTTCTTGGAGAATGAAGAGCAAGCGATAGCCCGTGTCGCGCAGCGCGTAAAGAACGGTGGACACGATATACCGGAAGAGGATATCCGTCGTCGTTTTACACGCGGCATCTTTAATTTGCTCAACCTATATATGCCGATTTGCGACAGTGTATTAGTATATAATAATGTTCTAACACCTGCGTGCTTGGTGGCAAGAAAGCAAAATCAAGTCGATGAAGTAGAGTTGATAGAACCAGAAATGTGGAACCAATTACTGCTAAAAATATGAGTGAAATGGAATTGGAGGCTAAGATTAGCCAAGGTTTAAAAATAACCCATCGTAAACTTGTTGAGCAACATCGTCGTGACAACCAGCCGCTCATCTTTAGTGAGAACGGTGTAGTTAAGCAAGTCGATCCGTTTACGGTAGCGATTTAACCCATCCAGTCAGGGCCTCCTTGACAGCGTAAAAAAGCAATCGTCGCTTGCCGACGTTAAACAGTAAGGGGGAAAAAGACATAGTAAAAGGCGCGAGGGAGCGCTGAAAACATAAATACATTTGCTTTATTAAGGATCAATTCAATCTTGGACAATTGTAATAGCAATCCTAAATATAGCGAATGTCTGCACAATGAGTGTGGACTTTCTGACTATATTGGATGCTATGGGAGTCCAAGCCCGAATTGACCAATATACAGGAGTCCATACTTTTTTTAGAAATGGTAAAACGTTTTTCACATAGAATGTTGCTAGCTGCGCTGATGCTATTGGGCGTCGGCGCGGGGGTGGCTGCACCGCCGTCGGATGAGCTGTGTATGGAAGGAACATTGCTATTTCGGGAGGACTTCGGTGGGAATGATGTGAGTGATCCGAGAGTAGGTCAAGATCCGGTTTCGGGCATGAGTTATACGCAAGCAACTACTGACGCGTTTGGCAGTATGGGGGCGGGAAAATATCTGGTGACGAAACAAGGATATTGCAATGGTAATGGTACTTCTCAATGGCATTTACAAGATGACCACACGCATTTTGGAGACCTGACACGCGGCTATTTGCTGGAAATAGACGGCGCTGGGGATCATGCAGCGTTTTATTCGACAACTATCGACGGGTTGTGTGAAGGTGCGAAGTTGACCTTCTCGGCTTACATAGCAAACGTCATGACTTGGGGCATGTATGTAGGTAGTCCCGGAAGATACTCTTATCCGCGATTGAAATTCGTGTTGACCAATCCCGATACAGGAGCCGAATTGGCGACATACGATACCGGAGACATCCCATACGATGACTCCTATACCGGAGATAATACGTGCTGGAAACAGTCTGCTGAGTGGCACTTGGTGGGTATGAATTTCACCGTGCCGAGCGGTCTCGATCAAATCCAATTGACTATTTACAACAATGCGACGGGTACGACAGGTAACGATTTCGCGATTGATGATATTGAGATACGTCTATGCGCACCGCCGGTAACAGTTGAGGGCGGAAACGAACTATGTACCAATGAGAAAGCGACACTAACCGCTAACTTTACCAATGATGGTACGTTCCCTGAACCTCTAAAGTATAAATGGTTAGTGTGGAAAATATCGACTACGTCAACTGCCGTGCGATGAGCGAGCCGTTCCTGCTGAAAGTGAACACCTGTGAGCCGCCGGAACCGCCCATGGAAGAACTTTGTACGGATGGATTGTTGCTCTTCCGCGAGGACTTCGGAGGAAATAATCCGGATGATCCGAGGGTAGGGCAAACACCGGTGCAAGGCATGACTTATGAGCAGGCAACCACCGATGTATGGAATCCGAATAATCTTTCTGTCAAAGCGGGTAAATATATCGTCACTAAGTCCGGGTATTGTAACGGAGATACAGCCAGTACGAATGATTCGAACAACCGCCGCTCGCAATGGTTCTTTCAAGATGACCACACTTATCCGGACGACTACACACGCGGCTATTTTATGGAAGTGGATGGGAAGGGGGATAATGCCATTTTCTATACCACGACCATTAACGATTTATGTGAAGGCATAGAATTAAGTTTTATGGCATATGTGGCAAATGTGCAACTTCCGTGGTACTATGAGAATCAGACTCGCGTATATCCCCGATTACAATTCACGCTCTTGAATTCGAACGATAATGCCGTTTTGAGCAATTATGATACAGGAGACATCCCGTACGATTCGAGACACATGGGGCTGTTTGATTTCAACTACTCATCGGTTTGGCACAGAGTAGGTATGAACTTTACCGTGCCGCCAGGGGTAAACTCAATCACATTAAAGATTGCTAATAACACGACCGGTAACAACGGCAATGATTTCGCTATCGATGATATTGAAATCCGTCTTTGTGCGCCTCCTGTAACTATCGAGGGCGGAAACGAACTATGTACCAATGAGAAAGCGACACTAACCGCTAACTTTACCAATGATGGTACGTTCCCTGAACCTCTAAAGTATAAATGGTTA
>ONUF01000016.1 GCA_900321005.1 uncultured Bacteroidales bacterium
GTCCTCGCCGAGTCCGTCGTCGGCAACCTCTGGCTGTGGAAGTACCACGGCGACCTCGAGGCGCCGGACCGCGCCCTGTCCACCTGGGCCTACATCCGCGACAACCTCGTGGACTTCGACAACGGAGAATGGTTCTGGGCCGTCGCCCCCGACGGCACTCCCGACAAGGACTCCCCGAAGGCCGGCTTCTGGAAATGCCCCTACCACAACACGCGAATGTGTCTCCAAGTGCTGGAGCTCCTCTTTTAATTTTTGCAGACCTTCTTCGGTCATGTACGTTACTGCCATATTGTATATCAATTTATCATTTCACCATTTATCAATACTTACGAGTAAGTATCTCATTCGCGATGATAGCCTTGCGAACTTCTTCCGGATCCGTCAAATCGGGAACCTGTATGTCTGTATTTTTCGTTTCGTCAGTCATAAAAAAATAAGGCATCCGCCTCAAGGTTTTGTTGGCTTTTTCGCCTTTTTTCTAAAAACAATAGGAAACTTCACAGCCTCCTATTGCCATTAAACCTAAACCTTAACTATGAAAATTTATTTGTTTTCAAGTGCAAAAGTACTGCTTTTATTTGAGATACGCAAATTTTTGCACAAAAAAATGCAAAATATTTCTTTTTTTCTTTCTTTTTATGCTATTTTCCCCTTTAACGTAGCTGCTGAGGCCTCAACAATAGTTACTTGGACAAGATCGCCGATCTTCTGATTGGTGCGCGGGAAGACTACCGTCTTGTACTGCTCGGTGCGGCCGAACATATCATCATGGCTGCGTTTGGAGAAGCCCTCCACCAGCACCTCGACGGTCTTGCCTATCTCGCGTTGGTTGGACTCCAGCGACAGCTGGTTCTGCAGCGCGATGATCTCGTTGAGACGTCTTACTTTCTCTTCCTCGGAGATATTATCGGGCAGGTGCTTCTGCGCGTACGTACCCGGTCGCTCGGAGTACTTGAACATAAAGGCGGAGTCAAAACCCACCTCACGCATGAGGCTCAAGGTCTGAGCATGATCCTCCAGCGTCTCGTCATGGAAGCCGCAGAAGATATCTGTACTGATAGCCGCGGTAGGCAGGATACGACGAATGGCGGCGATACGCTCCAGATACCACTCGCGCGTATATTTGCGGTTCATCAACTTAAGAATATGATTCGATCCGGACTGCACCGCCAGATGGATGAACTTACAGAGGTTCTTATGGCGGCTAATGGCCTCTAAGGTCTTGTCACTCATGTCCTTCGGATGACTCGTTGTGAAGCGGATACGCATGTCCGGAACAGCGTCCGCGACAATCTCTAACAGGTCCGCAAAATCCACCACCGAACCATCTTCGCGTACGTACTTATACGAGTTGACGTTCTGACCTAACAATGTCACCTCTTTATATCCGCGCGCTTGCAGATCGCGCACCTCGTTGAGGATAGACTCCACGTCACGACTGCGCTCGCGTCCACGGGTATAAGGTACCACACAATAGGAGCAGAAGTTATTACATCCGCGCATGATGGACACGAAGCCGCTGATAGACCGACCGATACGGGCCGGTATGATCTGTCGATAGGTCTCGGTGGTACTCAGTTCTACATTCATCGCTTTATGGCCTTGCTCGCACTGCGCAAGCAAGTTCGGAATATCGAGGTAGGCATCAGGACCCGCCACGAAGTCCACACCGAAGTCTTGAATCAACTCCTGGCCCATGCGCTCAGCCATGCAACCGATGACGCCGATGATCTTGTCCCGATTATCAATGTTCGATTTGCGATTATGGAGGTGGGCTTTGAGTTCGCGGAGGCGAGCTTCGACTTTCTGCTCGGCATTATCGCGGATGGAGCAGGTGTTGAGAAGGAGGATATCCGCCTCTTCCCAGCGCTCCGTCAGAACGGCATCCGTGGTCTGCATAATCGCCGCCACGACCTCACTGTCCGCCACGTTCATTTGGCAGCCATAGGTCTCTATGTAGAATTTTTTTGTCATTTTCGTCAAAAAAAGCGCAATAAATTTGCGTATATCATTTTTTTGTAGTAATTTTGCACCCGCTTTTGAAAAAGCGCGGGAAGTGGCGCAGCCCGGTAGCGCAACGGTCTGGGGGACCGGAGGTCGCGTGTTCGAATCACGTCTTCCCGACAGAGAACAGTTTCGACTGTTCTTTTTTTTTATTTAACCAGCGGGAGGTTCACTTCGGCGAGGGCTTGGATCACGACGCCGACGAGGACGGGTTGCATATCGGTACTCTTTTGGATCATATCGACCCACCACTCCGCTTCGTCCATATCGGCGAATCCGCTCACGCGCAATGCGCATCCTTCACCCAGTACCGGCATCTTCTGCAGGTCGAAATCACGAATGAGGAACTGCGAGAAGTTAAAGAGCGCCACCTGGTAGAGCAACTCATTGAGTGTTTCTTCGTCCGGTTTGGGCAAGCGCAAGAGCACGATGCTCGGTTGCTTGCGGTCTTCGCTCCACTGCTGTTCTTGCGCTTCCTCCTCCTGCGTCTCTTCCTCTATCTGTCCACGGCGGTCAGCCAACGAACCGGTGGATCCACCGGTCTGACTCTCCATACCCTGCCCCATCATCGCGAGCATGTCCTTCGCCATCGATCCTAATTCGGTCGTCGGATAGCGGTTGACGAGTTCCTTCAGTTCGGCTACAAAAGCCGTCTGTCCTTCGGTACGCGCCACCGAGACGGCGTTCAAGAAGAGGAAGCGGGGAGCAAGTGACCATTGGCCACTTGTGATTTGCGATTGGTGATTGGTGATTGTTGATTTTACCTCCGCATAGCGACCATGCTTATACGCATCGTAGACAGCGGCATAGAGCGAGTCCTGCTCGGCAAGCATCCGACGCATCTGCGCGATATATGCTTCGTCATGGCGCAAGGCGCGTAACCGGAGGTCTTCGAAGATGCCATCCAGCGAGGGGTGTCCTGTGAAGCGCTCTATGAGTTCGTGCAGCGTCTCTTCGGCCAGGAACTCCTCCTCCACCTTGTCGCGGTAGATATAATAGAGCGCGATCATCGCTTCGCGCCACAGGCTGTCGCTCGCAGCGAAGTCTTGCGGCGTACGCGGTATCTGCTGGAGGTAATATTCGGGTTTGTGATTGTCGGTCTCAATGGGTGCGGGCCGCGGGATGGAATCCTGCGCCAGATTGAGGGTATCCGTGCCTTCGGCCATCATCTCTTCGGGGAAGGCGGACACGACTTGTTTGTTCTGCCGGCGCCAGTTATCTTCGAGCGGACGGTTGCCCCAGCGGCGACGCCACTCCTGCTGTCCGGTTCGTATCAGTTGCGGGTTATAGAAATACCACTCGGCTTTCTGCGGTCCGCCGCCACCTAACATATTGGCGGTATTGACGCTGCGCGGTCCGCCGTTTTTTCTACCGGTCGCCACATCGCGCGCTTCCTGCGCCTGCTTGATAGAGTCCGCTTTCTCGGCTTCTATGAGGTCGGCAATGATCTTATCAACAATAGCGCGCTGCTCTTCTTCGGTCTTATGACTGAGAGCTTGCAACGAGTCCTGCAATTGGGCTTGGTTATACGCCAGCACCAGTTCGTCGAGCACTTCCGAGCGCTTCTGGATACGCGCATAATCGGGGTGCTCCATCGAGAGAATCGTTGCCGCTTCGCGGTAGCACGGTTGCGCCTTATCGTACGCGCGTTTCTCGTAATAGATATCGCCTGCGCGCACGAGTACCGCTGCCTTGGCCATACCGGCCTGGGTAGCTTCTTCGATGGCTTTCTCGTACATCTCCAGCGCCGCCGCCGTATCGTGCTGCGCCAAATAGATATTTCCCATCGAGCCGTAGAGTTGATCCAGACGGTCCTGATACTTGGACTGCTTGGTCATGGTGCGCAGTTTGCGGATGGCGTTCTTGCCGCCTAACTCCGCCATGCGTACACGCGCATTGAAGTCCATCTCCGTAGGAGGTGCCAGACGCACAACGGTCTTATACGCATCGATGGCCTCGGATTTGTTGCCCTCCAACTCATACAACTGACCCAAGACGTACGCAAAGCGAGGACGGTATATCTTACGCTTCTCGTAAGGGATAGCGATCTTGACGAAGGGTATGGCCTCATGATAATGTTCGCCCTTGAGCAGCACATCGGCTTTGACGGCCGAATAGAGGCGCGCGTGCTTCTTGGTGAGCGCATCGATATTGACGCGCTGCAGCATATCTTCTGCCTCGTACTGCCAGTCCATCTCAGCGTACGCACGCGCGATCCATAACTGGCATTGCGCGATCATGTCGGCATCGTTGGAGTAATGGTTGATAATATAGTTAAACGTACTGACAGCCCCGAGGAAGTCGCCTTTATGGAACTCCGCCTCGCCCAGACGAATCCACGCCAGTCCCATGTTGGCATTGAACTCTTCGGACTTGAGCCACAGTTTATATTTCGGATCGTTCGCCTTTTTCGGGTCACGTTTCGGTTTTGCTTTGATAGAATGCAGCTTGATGCACTTACGGCACTTGTCGATGGTCTTATCCATCTGTGAAGCACTGGCTTCCGCTGCTTTGTGGTTGGAAACAGGATAGAGGTTTAGGATTTGGGTATAGTCATCGGTATTGGCATCGCGTATGGCCTTCAGACCTTCATCGTACGCGAGGTTACCGTTATAGAGGATGTTATATTTGACTTTCGTCTGATGGAACGACCGCGTCGCCCATGTATTTTTCTGGGTAGAGCATGAAGAAAGCAGCACGACCAGTGCTGAAATCCAAAATACTATGTGCTTCCCTCTAATCATTACACATTACACATTACACGAGTCCTTTCACGTGACTCTGCGCGGCAATAAATTCTTTCAAGTAGAAAGGTTCGTAATAGGCCAAATCTACCGATTTGGCATTGGTGATTTTTGATTGATGATTGATGATTTGCTCCGCTAACGCACCCATGTACTGCGCTTCGGGAACAATATCGGGGATATAGTGCCAATTGGGTTTGGTAAAGATCAGTGCACATTTGGCTGCTCCGTCGCCGAAGTAATAGACGTCTTCGTCTCCCTCGTACAGGCTGGCTTCATTCTCCACGACCACGGCTTTGGTCTCGCCATTGATCACCGTATAGACTTCCATTCGCCTTGCATCCAGCAAGGGAATGAGGATGGATGATGGCTGATTGATGATTGATGATTGCTGTCTTGCTGACTCTTTAAGCACCTCCAAAGTAGGGATGGGGATGAGGGGGATATTGAGTCCGTAGCACAGCCCTTTGGCGGTACTGGTTCCGATACGCAGGCCGGTATAGCTACCCGGTCCTTCGGACAGCGCTACCGCCTCTATAGAGAGGTCATGCTCCCGCGCGAACGAGAGCAATTCCTCTATATAGCGAGGTAGCAACCGGGCATGGTTGCTACCTTCACGGCATATACATTGGTTCATCGGCACGCCATCCTTGCAGATGGCGGCCGAACAAACCGATGTACTAGTTTCGATACATAGTATCGTCATAAGCGTATTAGAACAACTTATCCTCGCGAACTGCAGCTTTCTTCTTCGGCCAGTTGAAGTGGTAAGCCAACTTGATACCGGCGTCAAAGAAACCAACACGGCCTGCATAGGTGTCCGTAGCGGAGTGCACATCCAATTTAGCTACGCTACCGGAACCTGCGTTGCTCGGCGGGTTAGCGATATCCACCAAGGAAGCATACTTAGACGCATTCAGCACCGGACGGGAGTTATATACGCAGTAGTCTGCATATACACCCAGACCCAGCGAGTTACCGCTCTTAAGGAGCCACTCGTAACCGAGTTCTGCGGTCAGCATGATGTTGATCTTCATTTGCAGGTTATTGCCCTCCGTCGAAGCCTCACCGTTGTATTTACCGGTAACAGCATCGTCAATAAACGTTACACCGGTCAAATCGCTATACGCGGAGATGTGGGTGTTTGCTTGGTCAATAGTCTGCTTGAACGGAGTATATACCGGCAACATGAAGCGCGGACCTACGTTGAAGAAGAAACCGCAATCATGGATCAAGGAGAACATCAACGGGATCTCGAGTTGAACCTGGTGGTCCACTTCTTTGATCTTCGGAGAAACCACGGTGTAGTCCAAGTCACCTCTTCTGAAGGAGTTGTTCACATTACCTACGAAGCTACCTTGTGCATAACCTACGCTCAGGCCTACGATAAGACCGAGGTCAACCGTGCGACCGTCTTTTGCCCAATAGTGAGCATACTGGAGATCGAGCAATGCGTCGCCGCCGATACCCCACTTCGCATCAGAACCGGCTACGGCCTTGTGCAATTGGGAAGATACACCGCCGCGAACACCGATAGTGAAGCGGTGATAGTTATGCTTGAAGTTCTGCTGCGAGTGAATCGAGTCACCCTTAGCAGCCTCATGCTTAACGGTATCTGCAGGAACAACGGGCGCTGCCGGCTGCGGCTCTTCAGCCTTAGCCTCTTCTTCCTTAGCGGGCTCTGCAGGTTTTGCAGGTTCAGCTTTCTTAGCCTCTTCAGCCTTCTTAGCTTGCTCTGCAGCAGCGTTCGGGTTTTTGCCTTCCTTCACTGCCTGCTCGTAAGCCTTCTTCTGACCGGCTTGCTCTTTCTTAGCTTGCTCTGCTTTCTCTTCTGCATTGCCGTTTACCGGGATCAAGCAGTCCTCGCACATCCACGAATAGATGTTCATCAACAGAACACCATCAGCGAAGCGCTTGGTACCTAACTGACGTACTGTATGTACTTTATCCCATACCCAAACAGAAGGTGTCTCACCCGTGCAGTACTTTTGGCACTCACGCTTAATCATTACGGAGTCGCCGATTGCCACCTTAAACTCATGTTTCGGAGCTTGTGCTTCTTGAGCCGATACGGCCGTTGCACAAATCAGGGTGGCTGCAATTAAAATTGATTTAATAGTTTTCATAGAGCTACCTCCTATTCTTATTTAACAATATAACGTAAGGTGGACTTATCTTCACCGCTCGTCAGCTCTACCAGGTAGAAGCCATGATCGTTCGCAGCCTTGATCGTGAAGGTTGCTTCGCCACGTACGTTGTATGTACGCTGGAGCAGGCCCTCAGTCGTGAAGACGCGGATCAGTGTCTCTTTCTCCGGATCGAGGTTGAGCACCTTGATATCCTCACCCGGCATTACGATGCTCGGAGCGAGAACCGGAGCGATACCGGAAGCTGCAGATCCCAGAACGATGTCCTTTGTGCGACCGTACAGACCGCAATCGGTTCCGTTATCTACGGTGATAACTGCATAGAACGTACCTACCAGCGGTGAACCGTCTCCGTTGTTGTGGAAATAATCCCAAGCTACCGCGTTAGACGGATCGTTGGCGTTGAACCACTCTACCGTTACTTTACCGCCTCGAGTGTAGATCGAATCCAGTACGTTATGCCAACCACCATCCATGAGGTTGATCTTGTTACGGTTGAGAACCAACAGACGGTTACCGTACATCACTTCGTACGGGAGATCCATCTTAGCAGGATTGTTCACCGTAAGTTTGAGATAGACGATACTATCACCCCATACGCCTTGGCCGTCAGCAACTTTAACCGAGTCAAATGTAGATTCAACATAGGTCGAATCATTCACACCCGTCCATGTAAAGGAGTTACATGCAGCATCTTCACCTATTAACTTAACAGTATCGCGCGCGGTATTCAGATAATTCTTATTTACTACTACGGTCGGATCCAGTTGCGAACCTTCCTCGTAACATTCCGTTAATGCGAAATACCGTATGATAATACGCTCAGATGCTACAGTCGGCGGAGTTGCCAAGTCAATATCTATAAAGTCCTTGTCATCTTTATTAGGATAAATAGCATATTGCCACTTGATACTCTCCAATGTCTGAATCGTATCGTTGTCATCATCTTTATACTGCTCTTTCAACCAAGCGTCAGCAGCACTCAGGTCGAGCACTTCACCGCGCTTGATATCCTGCAGTTTATCGGAGAAGTCATAAGCCTGCGGCTCACGGAGAACGAAGACATTAACGGTGTAAATAGAGTCAATGATTCTGAAGTTCTCTTCGTCCTTAATGTTGCTGACGGTATCGTTCCATACGGTATCTTGATGGATGATACGGCCTTTCACATCATCGCCCAAACATGCAAAGATGGTGGTGTCTCCATAGAGCGTGTCGCGCTTGTAGTCGATCTTCTCAATCCATACATGGACGTCCTGCGTCGAGATGAAGTTGAGGAACATTAAGCCCGGCTTAGCGGCCTTGATGTAGTCGAGCGAGATATCCTTCGTCAGGGTGTCGCCGGCTGCGATGGACTTGTTCTTGATATCGCCTTGCGACGGGTCACCGCACTTGAAGAAGAGCGAACCGGATACATTAGCAGCCTCTGTATCGGACCAGTTGTGAGCGAAGAGACGCAAGCTCTTGTTCTCCTCATACAACTTCGTCGTATCCAGTGCAGCTACATACCAAGTGCTCTGGTCTTTCGGGTTCACATTACCGTGCTCCCAGTCGAACGACATAGCGTTCATACAGTCATCACCGGTCGTTTGCGGAGTGATCAGTTTACCCTTAATCTCTCTATCCGACTTAACACGAACATACAGCGTGATGGAATCCTTCGTTACGAAGCGATGGAGCATGCTGTCGATGAAGTCAGGAGCGGTACTGGAGAGGTCGAACGAATAGCCGGCTCTCTTAATACCCTTCTCGATAATCTCGCGGAGCGGCTTCGTGTCTTTATAACTCTTTCCGCTCTTATTGATTTTACGCTGACGAACAGGCATCTTGCAATCCATTTGATCCTGGAAGGTAGCGGTTACTTCGATGGTAGCCGTGCTGTCCAGTTCATATGTGAGGCTGGATGCATCTACATACTTATAGTTATTCTGGATATACGGAACGCATACCTGATACCAATGCGGTTTGTTGTCACCCGGCAGCGTGTATTCTACGTTCGGAACAACGAGTTTAGCTTTTGCTTGCTCCGGATCTACAGCCTGCGCTTCGTACTCACCGTTGAATTTGGACTCGACTACGAGGGAGTCGGTCGTGCGAACCTTGATATACAGTTCTACATCACCTACGCCGTAGATAGCCTGTGCAGGAATGTTATGCGACTTGCCTTGACCTTTCTTAATGGTCTTCTCGCCGCGATCCATGAGCAGATCATCATCTGTCGTGTAACTCGGCTTGTAACCATCGAATACGGCTACTTTCACTTTCGCATCGCCCTTGCCGACATTCTTACCTCTGACGAACAGTACCTTGTTGAACAAGTCCTTATCCTTCTTCAGATCAGCGGTCTTTACCTTATACCACATCTCGGTGTTCGGCGCTTGCGTATAGAGTGCATTAAGACGAACAGGGAGTGCATCTTTCGGGCTGTTACCGTTGAATGCTTTCACGAGTTCAGTTCTGAACTGGAAGGCGCCGGCACCCTTCGTACGGATGATGCGTACGATGATTGAGTCATGCTTGAGTACTTGGTCGAACGTTCCGGCAGGGATCGTATCCGAGAAGTGCTGGTTAGCCTTCAGTTCTTGCGCTTTACCCATCATCTTCTTTCCGATCGGGAAAGCGAATGCAGCCTCAGCGAAGATGGTCTTCGCGGACGAAGAAGCATCAATCAGGTGAAGTACCGGTTTTACCTTCTCATCCAATTGACCAATGAGTTCAATCTGCGATTGCGGAATGAGATACCATGCGGTATCAGCCGTCTGGGTATAGAGCGAATCCCACATCAACTCGGTGAGTTTGATGCCGTCACCAAAGATGGTATCAAACGGCTCTACCGGGAGTTTGTCAGCCCAGAAGCGGAGACCGGTCGAACCGTAAAGATTCACATAGACCACACCGTTGGTCATCGCCTCAATAGCGCTGTTGCGGATGGTTGCATCCTTCTGACCGTTCGGACCCAAGGTGAAGTTCTGGAGTGAAGTAGCGTCCTCAAGCGGGCAGTTGTATGCCAGTTGGATGAAACCTTCGCACTTCTTATTCTCGCGGTTCTCCAAGTGGAGTCTCAGGTCATTACCGTTCTTGATAATCGAATCCAGTTCGATTACATACCAGAGGTTAGCGTTAGCAGCTTGCGTGTTACCGGAAGTCCAGTTAAACGGAATAGCGGAAGCACAACTGCTACCGGCAGCCTCTTCGGTCAAACGGATCTGAATCGAAACAGACTCCGTAGCAACGACGCGGAGGTAGATCTCCGGTTGCGTAATATTCTCAAAGAGGTTACGTGCGATTTGCTTGGAGTAAGATCCGTTAGCCGCAATCGTCAGCGAACGGGATTGATTCTCAATCGAATCCGGACACTCCAGCGAGAGTTCTGCGGTGATCTTCACAGCATTCGTCGAACTGAGGTTCTGAACGAATACGGTCGGGAACTTAGCAGCTTTATCGCGTACTTCCTTCATGTCGATCTTATACCATACGGTGTCGTTCTTCGGTTGTACTACACCGTCGTCCCAGTTGAACGGAACAGCTTGCTCACAAGCCTTATCCGGTTCTTTGGTCTTAGCAGCCTTCGTATCAGCCCAGAACTTAATATCCTGGCTGGTCTCCAAACCAACCCAAACGGTATCAGACATCAACGCGTAGGACGAGAAACTGAGCGTACGGTGTTCTGTCTTGCCGGCAGGAATCGAATGAGATACCTCCTGGAGATCGATGTACGGGCAAGAGAATGCCAACGATGCTTTTACATTAGCAGTAGCAGTACTGAGGTTCTGCAGGTGAACAACGATATCTTGAATGTTGTCACGTGCGTCAGCTACATTGATAGCATACCACTGTGTGGTACGAGCCTCTTGGGTATGACCGGGCTCTCCCCAGTTGAAGTCGATGTTCGTCTTACATGCTTTACCTTCACGTACGTGTTTGAAGCGGCCGTAGAAGTTAACTTCCCCTTCTACTTCGGTCAGCAGGTAGATGTACTTCACACCCTCCAGACCATCAAGCATGTTCTTCTTGTAAACTACGACTTCTTCCGCACCCGGTGCCAAGTTATACTCAGCATCGCTGGTGGAGAATGCCGGCACATCAAATGCCATCTTCACAGTTACTTTCGCATTAGCGGAACTCTCGTTGCGGTAGGTGAACTCAGGCTCAAACTTAGACTGCGAATTCATCTCCGATACAAGGATACGATAGTAGGTCTTGCCTACAGGCAGCGATTTGATGGTGTCGATAACATGGAGATCTTTGAATTCCTCATCTACCTTAATCACCGGAATAGTGGGTTGAGCTACTTTCTCTACCTTGAGAGATACAGGAGACTCTACGTTCTCAACACCGAAATAGAGTTCATCCGCCAGTACAGACGCGATCATGTCGCGCGGTACTTTCTTCTGGATGGACTCGCCGGCAGCAAGCGTGTACTCACGTTTGGTCATACCGGACGCAGGACAGTCAAGCGACTGACCGATTTTCAGGTTCACTTTCTTGGAACCGACGTTCTTGAGGGTAATCAACGCATCGAAACCCTCTGCGTCTTTGATCGGTTTCAGGTCCACTTTCCACCATGCAGAATACGTCGGACTCTGCGTAGTCTCGGTGTTCCAACTCAGGACACGAGCGTCCTTACAGGTCTCGTCGAGGTCTGTAGACTCGACAACTTTTGCATTCAGTCTGATTTCACCTGTCGACTGGAGCGTCAGGAAAATCTCCGTCTGATGCATACGAGCCAATGCGGACGCGTTGCCAGTAGTACTCTTGCATTGACGTGCAGCAATGGTGTAGTCTTTCGACACATCTTGACCTGCAATCTTCGCGCGCATACTCACTTTGACAGACGTTCCGACTTCATTACTCGGGTTGACCAGATAAAGGGTAAAGGACGGGTTCTCCTCTTCATACATCGGAGCCAGGTCCACACGATACCAGAGTGCACCCGGTTGGGTACCACCGGCATTGTGAATAATGCCCTTGTCCCAATCATAGTCGATGGCATTCGCTTGCGTACTACCATCGTTACGTCCGATAGCCATCATTGAGATGGTCAGCATTGACGCCATGATAAGCAATAAAAACTTCTTCATGTGATTGATTGTTGTTAGTTAATAAATAGAGTTAATTAGTTGTTATTATTGAATTTAATCAATTTGTTGCCCCACGATGTTGTATTTTCGCTCATCAACAAAGATGATTATTCTTCCGTTTTGTATCTGTTTGCGGGCGCCTTTCTGCTCCGCATCTACATTCTCAATCGGGGTCGGGTCTTTCACCGTCACCTGATAGCGTTTGGTGCACTTCTTGGGAGCTACGACATCAATAATCGTATCGCCATAGTTAAACAGCACCGCTTCCGTCAAAACATGTACCACGCCGTGCTTCAAATCCTTCGGATCAACATATACCGTGTCGTATATCGGCGTCGGTTCGGTAAAGACCAGCGTCACATGCTGCGTCGACAGAGTATCGCGATTCACGTAGAGACCATCTACAAACGTGGTATCCGAAGCGTATTCGCGACCATTGACGGTGATCGTCTTACCCAAACAGGTTGACTGGTTGATATCGGGCAAACTCTCTCCATACTTAGGACGAGCGTAATAGCGTAAACGTCCTACAGCTCCTTCCTCATGCGACACATGAACCCACATGTCTCTTTTTGCCTGGCGAGCGTCCACCAGCATAGCCGAGTCGAAAACATACACATGCATCGAGTCTATCAACGTGGTGCGGCCCACCTCTTCGCCGTTGCAGCTATCCAGGGTCAAGCGGATATCGGCCGGCTTACTCTTCTTATTCACATTGTTAGGCTTCTGAACCCAACGCAAAAAGGCTGCGCCATTCGACGGCATATTCTTCCACGGCAGACGATATACATTCTCCATCTCCTCGCATATGTACGTCATTCCGGAGCGCATCTCCAGCGCCTTGTCGCAGGTCGAGTGCGGGCCATGGTTATACGGATAGCAATATACTTGTCCGGTACCGCCATGAAGCGTATAGGCATGAATACGCGGCTCCAGCGCTGTAAGGAATCCCGCACTACCGGGCAGCGCATCAATGCGTCTATTGATTTCCTCTATCGGCATTTCGTACATACGGTTCGGCGGAACAATCATGGAGAACGCCGGGCCATGGCTGATGCAGAAAGCATAGATATCCAAAGCTACGGAGTCATCCGAGAACCAATAAGCCGATATTCCCTGCCGAATGTCATCCATCGTAGCGGAGAACCATACCGGCTCGGTCAATACCGTATCCACCGGAGATACAAACGGCGTCGTATTATAAGTACACTCGCAGTAGGTCTCAGGCAGCGAATCCTTGTATTTATGCCAAAAATCATCCTCGGCGCATGACGTCGGATTCTCTACCGCGAATAGCGGCAGTAGCGATGAGAGCATCAGCACTCCTATGAGCCATTTGGTCGTTTTCATCGTTCGATTAGTGTATTCTGGTTCCTAAAACATCGTATTTCGCACCGCCACGGATGATCACCACGCGGCCATTCTCGATTCGTTTGCTCGATACCGTTTCCGTCGATACCTCGTCGATATCGGTGGGGAATTCGGTATTATACATCTGCCCGCAGAGGAAGTATATCTGTACCGCCACTTGACCGGCAGCAACCCATTGCGGCTCGTTCGTTACCGTCAGCGGCACATACTTGCCTTTCCCGTCGTACATCACGCTCCAGCGGATGGAGCTAATCGGCGTCAGTTCGCCGCTGTAGTGCGCATGGAGATTCTCCTCCGCACGGTGCAAATCCAGCAATGTACGGTCATGCTCTCTCTCTACAATCACACCCTCCATATAATCCCAGTCTGCCGGCGACTCGAAGATGTAAGGACGATAGCGAAGAGTGATGCCGCCCGCCATCGGCTCGTCATGCTCGGTATTGAATCCGCTGCAGAAATAAGCCGTTTGGTATGTGCCGCAATTATGCTCTATCGTAAGATACAGTGTCACAATCGAGTCACAACCTGCCGCATTGGTCAGCGTATATGTCGGCGCTGCGCTTTCCGTATAGGTAGTACCGTGCCATACGAACGATTCGCATGCCGTGGCCGTCGTATCGCCCTTCGTTGCCTGATGAATCGTCAGATGCAGCGTCACGATCGAGTCACAACCGGCCGCATTGGTGAGCGTATAGGTCGGCGCAGCGCTCTCCGTATAGGTGGTACCGTGCCATACAAACGATTCGCATGCCGTAGCCGTCGTGTCGCCGGTCGTCGGCGTACACATATGCGGAACGGCCAGGATAGTAGCATCTTCGTGCGACTTGATCTCCACGATCTTAGTGCCCTCGCCTTTCTCTATCGACCATAGCCATGTCATACTGCACTCGGCAAAGGCCAACTCCGCCTCAATCGTGTCACCCGTCGCCAAGGCTG
This sequence comes from uncultured Bacteroidales bacterium, assembly GCA_900321005.1. GTDB lineage: Bacteria > Bacteroidota > Bacteroidia > Bacteroidales > Paludibacteraceae > Colicola. Next base: position 14,284 of record ONUF01000016.1, read on the forward strand.
TCGGTATCGTACCGAACGGCGCAGAGGGGATATAGGTCACCACCGCCGGCAGGCGCTCCTCGTCGAAACGGATATAATTGCTTCCGCTCTGAACCGTCAGCATCGTCGGCTCGGTGATGGGATTCGCCTTATCCGCCGTGATGCCGGCAGGCACCAACTGCTGCGCACAAAGCATACTCGACACAACGAGCAGCAAGCCAATCACGATATGTGTACGTATATTACGCATATACACGGAAATTCAGGGCGCAAAGGTAGCAAAAAGTTTTCAAATACACAAATATTTTGTTGCTTTTTGTTGTTTTTCGTCGATTTTTCTACAAATTTAAGACAATTTCGTCCTTTTCTCCCGTCAATGTGTATTTTCCGGCGGACAAATCAGAGAGGGAGTACTTCGTATCAGGCTCCGCATCTTCGATGGTTTTTACGACTGCACCCGACTCATCTTTGATGATAACCGTTTGCGTTTTGCTGACCTGCACGAAAGGCTTTTTCGCGTCATCGCACGCCACGGAGATAGTCGTCATCGGATATTCCGGATCGGTGTCTTCCTGAGGAACAGTAGTTGTGATCGTCAGCTTACGGTTGGTACCATTCGCAGACGTATAGAAGAGTGCGTAAAAATGTCCTTCATCATCTATTCGGTCTGCCCATGATGCAATCTCTTCGGCGGGGATAACCAATGGAGCAGAACTTTTCACAATCTGCTTATATTTCAGCCAATAAGGAGCATCCGACTTGGATCTATTCATACCGCATGTATCCGCCAGATAGATCTCACAATCCGAATTGATGGCGAAATTAATCGTCATGTCGCCTCCCTTCCATTGAGAATAGATAAAGCGATAAATCGCGGAAGAAGTTTTTGTTATGGTAAACGGATCACCCGGACTAACGAGTAGATTTTGCGTTTTCTTAAAGCACTCCGACACAAACCATCGTTCAGGGGTTACTACGGTCGCCTCTGTACATATAAAGCGGATATAGATATAATTCTTGTCTCCCGACATTTTTTTCCACATATCCGTCATATCCTTAGAGGTTAAGCCAACCCATCGTCCTGTTTCCGATTTCTTCAACGGACAGGTAAGCAATGTATCCGATGGTCCGAAATCCGCTGATTTAGCGAACACGATACTGAACACGTGCTCTGTCGGCGCATTGAACTGTAAATCTACGTTCCACGAACGCGGAATAGCATAGATACCTTTGGAATTGGCCTCTATAGGATAGGACTTGTCATACCGCAGCAAGATAGCATCCTTTTCCAAGGGAGCAGGAGCGGCTTTAATAACTTTCAGGTTTCCCGGAGCAGCACTATATACCTTCGCAAAATACATACCTGCCTCATTCGGATACCGCGCATCATGCACCCATGTGTACAAATCCTTGGCCGTTACTTTAGCCGAATCACCCGGGGCGATATTCTCTCGTTCTATAATATCACCATTATTATGATCATATCCCAAGAAATCACACGTGTTCGCTACCACCACTTCGCATGGGGCCGATCCCGTCCATTTGTAATAGATAGTATCTTCCTGCCATTGCAAGTAAGGTACAATGATATGACGAAGCGTATCGTATGCGGCAAAATGCTCCGTATCACCATACTTCATGAATCTCGCACTGTCCACACAATTGGTAAACAAATTATCGGGTTGCAAACTGAGGACACCGTTGCTCTTATAGGTCACCTTCACATATGCTTCCACATTATAACTGATACCTGCCTGCAACATAAGATCGCGATATCGCTTACCCAACGAAAGATAGTAGTAAAACTTTCCATCCTTCGTCCCGCTGCTCAGTTTCGGCTTATGCGGAAGACCCATATCGATACCACTACTGCCGCTTGTCTTGCAGAACAAGCTACATAAGATACTATCCTTATAATATCCCGGAAGACAGGTAAAATCCATCTCCACTTCCGGCGCAGGATCGCTCTCTCCGTTATCCGGAGCAAAGGTCACCGTCAACGGAAGATCAAAGGTCCAAGCCGAATACCATATCGTCTGACCTTTCTCCACGCGCGCCTCATAGTTCTTTCCCATCGGAATAGCATCGGAGCACGAGGATCCCGGGAGCCCTGCGTACGCGGGCACGCACGTTCCTATTAATAATAGGGCGCATGCGCATATGAATGCACTATACAATCGCTTCATAACCATAGGATTTAGAATACCTTGCTGTCACTTTTTTTCGGAGCAGGAGCAAACGGATCAATCGGCATACTTGCCGGGCCGAAAGCATCCATTATCACATCCGGACCTAATTGCGTCACCTCGCTCAGAGGGATTATATATGTTTTCTTGGCCATAATTCTTCCTCCTTATTTAACCAGTTGTCCGTCAACCGAATAAACCTGATCACCGCGGATGATGAATACCTTATCATTGATAATCACCTTACGCGTCTCGCCCTTCGCGTCAACGACAGCTTCATCCACACCGGTAGCGATCTGCGGAGCTTTCTTCGCCAGACGAATGCCATATCCATTGACCGTACCCTTGTTGAACGTCATCGTGTACGGGCTATCACTCAGGTTCCAAATAGCCTCGCCGTCACGCGTCAGATAGGCGGTATACTCATCATCGGGCGAGAAGGCATTAGCGATAGTGTATTCGCCTGCCGTCGGAGCATAGAGGTTAATCGGGAACTCAGCCTCGCCGTTTGTCGGAGCGATAGTATGCAGGCCCAAGTTCGCATCATAGCGTCTGATCCAGATCTGAGCCTTCTTGGTACTCATGCCGAACTTAGCAAGGTCGTGGCCGACCACATACTTATCCTCCTTGCCCTCTTCCGGCAATACATAGACGCTACCGCCATCGGCTGTCGCACCCGAGATACTTATCCGGTAATAGTCATTCAGCGAAAGATACTCCTTGTCTGTTACCGCTTTGCGACGAGCAGGTGCCAAAGTCTTACTTATCGGAGCAGCATTCGACTGAGCTATAGCCACTGTGGTATTGCTCTGTACTTGTATATAAACCGTCTTACCTACGACATAACTCTTACCTTCAATGTCGTACTCTTCATATCCGTCGCTACCGATCTCACCGCCATCATGTACATAACCTACCGCAGGACCGGCATTCAACGTAGCATGATAAGCCATCGGGTTAGCAAGTGCATTGATACCTTGGTTATTACCCTCACCTACGCCCGATACCGTCACCGCTTGGTCGTAGAGAATCGGTGCACCGTCTGCTTTGACGAAGCGAACCGTCTGGACGTCACGGGTAAAGGCAATCATGTACCCTTGTCCCGGAGTGAGCTTCTTGTCATGATGCGCCACATACTCCCAGCAGTGAGCACCCGGACCGGACGATGCACGAGTCTCGGTATTGTACCAAATGATGTCGTAGTCATTACCAAGAACGAATGTACGGCCGGTCTCTACTTCCGTCAACGGATTTGCAGCCAGATCTACTGCCCAAGGCACACCAAATGCATGCCAGTGGCGGCGCGGCGAATTCAACTTCAAGTCATAATATACATGCTCCGCTTCGATCGTACCGTCTTCAATAATCTGACCGGAAGCGTTTGCCGAAGCCTCCAAAATGAAGGTAGTTGTGGTGAGTGCCTTACCAGCCTGTACTTTCAACATACCGCCTTCATGTACGGTAGTAGTTGGTGTGGTGATATTGGTTGTGATATTCTTGGTTTCGCCGTTTGCCACTTCAACAGGAGCTGTCATTTGGGTATAAACTGCTGTATAAGTCTCATTCCCTGCTACTCCAGGAAGATCAACATCTTTCTTATATTCACCTCCTGTCCGCTCATATTTCCAACCACGGAATACATATACTTTACTTGGGTCGGCGTCTGAATACTCAGGATCGCTACTTCCGGGGAAGCTCGGTTGGACACCCCATGTGTACTCGCTCACTTCCTTCGCAATGAGCGTGCCATCCATGTTATTCCATGTCACATCGTATCTGCGCGGGGTAGCATTGAACGAGCCCACATAGGTTTGATCTGCCGTAACCTCAGCGATAGTCGGTGTCCAGCCGGAGAAGGAATATTCATATCGGTCATCCTGCTCCATAATCGGATCCTCACCGTACGAAGGCATAGCACCGTATCTTAACGTTTCCTCCTTGCTATTAACGGTTTCGCCACTCAGTTTCACAATCCACGAAATGGTATAAGTAGCTCTATTATAATAGATATTTACTACCGTATTCTCCAAAGCAATCGTTTGTTGATCGAACGGCTGCGCTATGAAGCCGGTGTAGCTTTTAGCTACCGCATTAGTAGTTTCGCCGATAGTACCCGACAACGTCTCACTTTCATATTCGGTATAGTTGTTGTTCGTTATATTCTGCTGCCAATGTTTCACCGTATAGTTCGCGATGTCATAGTCAAACGTAGCCGTAAAGGTTACATTCTCTGCCGGAATGGTCACAGAACGCTCGGCATTCTCATTACCGTCATTCCACTGCACGAACTTAAAGCCTGCATTCGGCGTAGCCTTAATAGTATGAACCGAGTTGTAATCATACTCTCCACCACCGGTTACTGTACCCATACTCGGGTCATTCGCCTGAACAGTCAGTGTATATTGCTTGATGGTCCACGTAGCCGTGTATTCGGTAGCAGCCGCAGGCATCGTCTCTGCCTTTGCCGGACTCCAGCCCGCAAACGTATAACCCGTCTTCGTCGGAGTGTTAGGAGCCGTGATTGCTGCTCCAAACTTCGTGCTACCGTTTGTATAACTACCCGTCAGTGCATCACCGTCCGTTACCCAAGACAGATCATAACTCTTACGCGTGTAATTATAGGTTACCACAAGCGAGCCATCCGCAAGGATACTTTCCGTCTGAGCTGCCGGTGCATCAAAGCCTTCATAGGACTTGCGTTCCGGGGTTACACTTGCACCTGTCGTACCCGTCAGATTATCCGTGTCTGCCAGATCATATCCTTCACCGGCTACATTCTGCTTGTAGTGCTCTACCTTATAAGCAGTGTTCGTGTTTGCTGTCCAGTTTGCAGTAATCGTCAGGTCGGCATCCGGCATAGACGTTGCATCGCTACTCCAACCGGCAAACGTATAACCTGTCTTGCTCAAGGTCGGATACGTAATCGCACTGCCGTATGCCAAGGCATTGTTCGCCTCAGTATATGAGCCGGACGGAGTTCCACCATCAAAGTTCCATGCTAACTTGTGCGTATTAATCGTAAACTGTGCGTGGTAGGTAACGTCCGCGGTTACTTTGGTTGCAGTTGTAATCTGCGTACCGCCGGTAGCAGAAGTGAACCAGCCATTGAACGTATGGCCTTCCTTACTTGCAACAGGCAACGTACCTATTGCGGCATTGTACGAGAAGTCGGAATATTCCGTTCCGCAGGTTCCGCCATTAGTGGCAGCATCCCACGTCACTCTATATTGACGCGGTGTCTCGTTGAACTGAGCAGTATAAGTAGCCTCGCCAACTACAGCAACAATTGCAGGCGACCATGTATTATTAAACACATAACTATGGTCATTGGTAGATGCTTTCGTCGGCGTAGCACCGCTATATGACGGAGTAGAACCATAAGCCACTTGATCGGTCTTCAAGGTCGCACCGTTGCCATCTACCCAAGTGATGTCATATTTGCGTTTAGTCTTGTTGTAATTAGCGACATATGTCTGCGGGCCTTGCACTTCGGAGAAGGTTGCAGGTGTCCATCCTGTGAACGAATAGGTCCATTCGGCCTCCTGTTTGCTCGGATTAGCCCAAGTATAAGACGGGGTTTGACCGTATTCCAATTGCAGATAGTGGAGCACAGTTTCACCATCATCATCTACAAACGAAATCTTGTATTTCTTTGTGGTCTGATTGAACTGCGCGATATAGGACTGGTCGCCCTTCACTTGCGCAAAGCCGTTACTGCTTGCACCTTGGAGTCTCCAGCCAGCAAACTCAAACGAGAACGCACTATTGTCCGGCTTGTACGGGTCTTCCGTCTTCGGAGCCACCGCTGCCAAGTAGGTAGCATTTGACGGTGTGCCGTTATATGCCACTTCTGCCGTTCCCAATACAGACATATCATAATTAAGGAACGTGATCGTGTACGCACGCGGGGTAGCCGTATATTGCGCAGTATAAGTAGCCGAACCGCTTACGGTAGCAATAGCCGGAGTCCATGTTCCGTTAAACTCGTAGGTCTCTGCAGCAGTAGGATTCTTGGTCGGCGTTCCTTCATACGAAGGCGTTGTGCCCGCTCTCCAGTTACGCGAATCAAGGATAGTACCATCCGAGTTCTTGAACGTAACGTTGTACTCATAGTACTTCTCGTAGAAGTGCGCCGTGAAGGTGGTATTCTCCGTCACATACGGCAGGTCATCGTTAGCAAGAACAGTAGCATCGCTGCCCTTGGTCCAACCGTCCCATCTCCATACGTAATTGGACGAAGAGGAACTCTTGCTCGGCGTGGCGCCCAACCATTCCGGCTTGGTACCATAACCTACGGAATAATCGGTGGTACTGCCATTTATATTCCACGTAACGGTAATTTTCTTGATCTTCCAACAAGCGGCAGAACCGTCATAGTAATAGTAATTATATTTACCATTATAGTCCGGATTAATAGATTGATAATAGCCTTCTGCAGTCGGAGTAGTTACCACCTCCCACCAATAGCAATCCGCATCCCATACAAAATTACGCGTTCCGGTAGCTGCATCGTGAAGTAGGTGGTTTGCATCCGGTTGATCTGAGGTCAATTGTACATACGCTGCAGGTTTCGCATACGGATGGTTTTGGGCATCATATGTATAGCAACCGTTCTCTTCCCAGCATTGCCATTGGTTGTCCACATAAACATATTGTTTACCGGCTTCTGTTCCTGATGATTGTACGTATGTACCATCACCATTCGTCAGGTGCGCCGGATATGCCGTAGTCTGTCCACCGTAAATCATATCCGACCAACTGTTATTCGCTTCAGAAGCTCCTATTGCGAAACATACTTTATACAATGCCTTCGAACCGGTAACTTTCGTATTAAATTGAATCTTTCCTGCATCTTCGTTGGTGGAGTGAATATTCGCATTTCTACCGATAGATGAAGCATTTCCATCTCCGGAAGTATAGAGCGAACCATTTACAATCATCTTACCATGTACAAATAATTCAGCATCTGGTAGAGGCGTAACACCCTTGTCTAGGCTGGCCTTGTCTCTTGCATAAACACTCTTGCGCGGATTGGTGGTGCCCCACGTTGGAGAATAAGTCGCAGGATAGTAATAATAGCCACAGGTTTTTGCTTTGCTCCAACCAGATGCTTGAACAGAAACATGTCCCAACCCGGTAAACCAATCCTCAGCGTCATAGAAGAACAATAATTTTCCGGATTTGAGGATACCTGTTGCCTCTTTGTTAATAATTAACTGTGAACCCGGAAGGAATATCACATCATTGTTGATGTTCATTTCTCCATAGTTCAATGTGATTCTAAAGTTCGATGTGATAGGTAGATAAAAATCAGCAGAATTAACGTTAACACCAACATTCATGGAGATACCGGAAATGGAGGCTCCACTATTCATGATCCAATTCGTGATATCCGTTTCCGGATCATATACCTTCTTGACCCATGTATTGGCACTGGCTTCGGCAGTAGTCATCTTAAACATAGAGTTATCTGCCGTACCAACCAACATGGCTGATGGTGTCTGCATAGAACTATAAGAAGATGGTTTAACCGCCACACGACCGTATGCAGAAGATCCGGGATAATAAGTAATCGGACATTCAATATTCTGGTAAGAATAATCCGTCATCGGGAATATTTTGTAACTACTCTTATTGGAGTTAATGTCTGATGTAGTATTACCTCCCTTATACCAACCAAATTGGAACATTTCGTAGGATTTTCCTCCATTCTTCAAAATTATCTCACCTTTACCGGTTACATATCCCCACGCGTATAGACTGGCTCCTGATTCTACAGTAATACTGGAACCTTCACGCAAATAGATATGACCATACGATCCATAAACCTGACCTGTTAATTCCGAACTACCTTGTCCAGTTTGTTTGGCGCCACATTCAATAACACCTTGGGACACAAGATGCACACCTTCTCCGAATGTTAACTTCAAATTGAGTGTAGCAGCCGATGTTCCCTCAACATATTCCAAATTTGTCTCTTTGGTAGCAGTTTGTCCAGAATACGGCACAAGCAGTTTAGCTCCGCTTGGTAAAATATAATCACCAGGAGTAGCCATAATATAGTTGGCAATCATTATAATCGTCTCTCCCGACTTAACAACCTGCAGTGCCTCTTCCAACGATTTGTATTTGGTAGAACCAATCTTACATACATCAATACCATGGAAGCCTTCTTCTGCTACTTCATAGCGATAGCCTTCCGTATATTCCGGTCTGTCGCTTGCGAGAGGCACTTCTTCGTAACCTTCAGGGATATGCTTCGAAAGCGTGGTGTTTACATTATAAACTCCACCCTTAAAGAGGATACTGCCCGCTACGCCGTTGGTCGTGCAAATACCCGTCGTACCGCCGTCTGCCTTTGCCCAGAACTTACCGCCTTCAATCGTACAAGACGGCTGAGAAATTGCGCTACCTTGTACTTGTTGAGCAGAAAGGTTAAGCACATAAGACGTGGTTCCTGTTGCTGTAGCCTTGTACGCACCACCTGTAATAAGCGCCGTGGCAGCATTGGCATAATCGCCCATAAAGCGTCCGCTGGCAACATTTTTCTTTGTCGCAATCAGTGTCAGTACATGAGAGGTGTTACCACCAGTAGCCGCTGCTGTCAGATCATTACCTTCGCCTAACTCAAACTCACCGTGATAATCCCAACCGGTGGTCGAACCAATAGCCGCATTAGCATACAGGCCATATACGGTAGCAGTACCCTTTACATCGAACTTCGTATTGGTGATGGCTGTTTTCTTATCATACACATACACGCCATACGCACTCGAAGTCTTTGGCTGAACCGTAAAGTCACATCCGTCAATCGTTGTCGGACCACCGGCATACATACCATACGCAGTCGTTGTTCCTGTTGATGCATCTGTCTTAACGGTAAACTTGGTATTCTTAATATTTACAATCGGCGATGCACTTGCATCCGCTGAAGCAGGAACAGAAGTAGCGGTCGAATAAACACCGTATGCGGTAGTCGTTCCTGCCGTAACCTTGATATCACAACCGTTAATAGTTGCCTTCGCAGCAATTGCGACACCTACACTATCATGCCCCGCGACCGTACACGGGAAGACACTCTTGTAAGCATTGTAAGTTGTGGTTGCCCATTTATAAGAAGTGCTATCTGCTTGGAACTGCTTCCAGTTATGCATCTTATTCGTTGCATTCACAACCACACCACGCGCTTCAGTGCTTGTACGGGTAGTAGCAGTAATGTCGCAGTTGTTCAGTTCCATTTCCGCGGCATACGCAAAACCGGGTTGCGCTTGATTGCTACCCGGGACACCACAATCAGCATACGCACCGTAAGCATACTGCGTTGCATTCGCAGAAATAGTTACACCACTTGCAGTCAGTTTTCCACTAACCGCATATAATCCATACGCAGTAGTGGATGTAGAGAATGCTTCGAACGTACCACCATCAATCGTGGTGTATCCACCGCTGGACACGGCACGAGAAGTAGTGGTAGTAGCCTCACCGCGGAACGTACCGCCATGAATAATCAAAATCGGATATGCCTCTGCATTACCACCCGGTTTACGATTGGTTTGCACGGTCGTCTCCGAATCATAGATCGTCTTTGCACGCGTTGAGGAAGCGACAGCGAATGCAGTAGTCGTTTTCGTCTTGGCAGTATAGGTTCCGCTATTGATAACCGCCTTTGCAGCCGTTGCATACTCGCCGTAATAGATAGGTGCAGTCGTCGTATTGGCGTCTTTGAAAACGGTAGAAGAAGTAGCTGACACCAAAACAGCATGGGCAGTGTGACTCGTCACACTCTCTGCGGTAACCGTGTTACCGGTCAATTCCACATCTCCCCAATATTTACCACCATAGGTGCCATTGACAGCAGCGTTGGCACATATAGCATACGTATAGAGATAGGCTTGCACATCAATGTTACAATTCTTAATCGGAACAGTGAAATACTCATTATCGTACGAGTTATAACTACCATAGACGATAATACCATAGCTGTAATACGTATTGGAATGTACAGTGATGTTAGCATTTTCAATGCTTGCTTTAGCAGATGCTTTTTGCGAAAGCGTACCATCCGTTGCCGTTTTACCTGCGCCTACACCGGTAGCAGTAGCTTCCAAATAAATACCATAGTTATACAGAGAGGCTGCTTTCGTGCGGTCGCTGATGACATTAATCGTACCGCCGGTCATATTAAGCGTACCATAATAACAACTGGAAGCTGTTGCACTAACCGACACTTTCATTTGAATACCATAGCCGTAACCGTTATTCGTATTATTAGTATTGTCGGCAGCGTAAGCAGCATCAATCAAATCTGTGGTAATATGCGTATTGATCACACCGGCACTCATATTGACTTTACCGTACGCATAGATACCTAATGCATTATACGGAGCCTCCACTGCTATCTCACCTCCGGTAACATTCAGCACCGTTGTGCCGGCTTTATTCGTTGATGCGCTACTTCCCTGCACGATACCATATACCGAACGCGTTCCCTTGGCATCTAACTTACCACCGTTGATATTGACGGTAGATCCGGCAACCTGGTGAATGACACGGGCGGAACAAGAAGTATATGCAGTAACAGCCACACCATTGACTGTTGCTGCTTTAGAAGCGTATTGACCAAGGTTGTTCACCGCAAGAGTACCACTCTCAAGGGTGAGCGAGGCACCTGCTGCATTAACAAAGATAGTACGGATTTCGCTATTACGGGCAATCTCGTTGATAATCTTACCACCTGTTTTCGAGTCCTTGATAGTAACTGCCACTGCCTTGGTGATGGTCAAGATACCTACCGAAGTAGCATTCACTGCCGCACGCAACTCCTTACCGTTCAGGTCAATGGTCATCGCTTTGGTAATATTGTTGGTTGCGGTAATCGTACCGAGATCCACATTACGCAAAAGGGTCAGCATAGCGCCGGAAGTGGCATTTGCAGCTGCAAGTGCCTGAGCAAAAGTAGCGTATTCCGTCGTCACGTTAGCTGTGGTTGTTACGCTCGCATCGTTAGTTGCTTCTTGCGTGTTTTCTGCTGTCAGAGTAACAGTTGCCGATGCTCCACCAGCTGCGCTGGTATCATCCCAGCCTTGACAGTTGGCGGCAGTCAACGTTAAAACAGCAGTATGCGTACCAACCGATTTATTACCATTAAAGGTATAAGTTACCGTTGCTTTCTGGTTGGCTTGATCAACAGAAATACCCGTTACCGTCCATGTACCGCTACCGGTTGCTCCGCTGAATGCAGCCGAAAAGTTATTGGCATTATCCGCATACACTACATCAAATATAGCGGTTTTTTCTACTGTCTCCTGCGTTGCATCCGCGGCTTTGAAGGTAGGATAAATCGTAAGGTCGGTCGCCTCTGCATCACAAGCCACCACCCTCGGATTCGGGTATTTCGCTGTCAAGGTACAAGTCTTTGTGCTGGACGCATCACCCTTGGAGGTCAGTGTTACCGTTTTGGTGAAGGTACGGTTGTTTGTTCCGTACGAGCCATTACCCACAAACTTGTAGTTAAACGTAGCACTGGAAGCACTGGCGCGCGTCCATGCAGAAATCACCCAACGAGCATCTCCGCTTTCGGCCGTAGTGAAGTCGCCTATCTTATTAGAATTGGCAGTTGTGAAAGATACTACCGTTCCGGCAGCATCATTGTACGTAGCCGACGGATCCGTAGCGTTGATATTCACATTACTTGGTGCCGCCGTTACCGTTACAGGTTTAAAGAAACCGTAAATGGTGGTTGTAGTTGGCGATCCCGAATTAGTAGAAGACGCACTAAAACTCTTTCCAGTGGAACTTGCTGTGTAGGACGTTGCCGTTGAAGAAGTCGCATATCCGGCAAAATAGTATCCGTCATTGGCTGTTCCGCGAGCATAATACGTTTTCGAATCGCTTCCCGAAGAGCCTCCACAGTTCCAAGTAATATACGAAGTACTTCCTGCCGCGCCAGCAGTACCGGTCGTTCCAGTTTGACCAGAATTACTTCCCGATGCCGTAGAAAGGTACACCGTACCATTACCGGTAGCATTGTTTAGCACCGCCTTGCCATAGTGAGTGCTATGAGAATTTGCCCAGACATTACCTACCCCGAGCAGCAGCACTAATACCATTGCCGTATAGCGGAAGAGGTTTAGGTTTGCCCCGCTAACACAGCGAATTAAATTGATTGATTTAAATAAATTTGTTTCCATATCTTTTTGTATCTTAAATGTTTCAATTTAGTTACTCTTATTCTCTCGCTCACGTGCATGCGCAAATAAGCTTTGCACTTTGAGCGTGCAAAGTTACGATATTATTTCGAATTGTACAACTTTTATGATATAAAAGTGGTAAAAATCTATTTTTTGCTATTTAAAGATTACAAAACACACAAAAATCGCACATACGCTCTCACGTACATGCGATTTTTGCAGTCGTTAACTCGCTAATTACTTAACTCATTAACTCTTTCATCAGAAGATATCCGAACCGTAACGTCTTGGAGCTCCCGGATGACTCGGATCCGGCATCGGAGAACTATCATCCGGACTACCTATGAGTAGTGCGGCACTCAAATTGACTTCCTCCACCTCGGTAAGAGGCATCATATATACTTTCTTTTCCATAATTCTTCCTCCTTATTTAACGAGTTGACCATCGATGGTATATACCTTCTCACCACGGATGATGAGTACCTGATCGTTGACAAGAACCTTACGTGTCTCGCCCTTCGCATCTACGACGGCTTCGTCGATGCCGGTGGTGATTTGCGGTGCACGCGCACTTACGCGCAATCCGTAGTTAGAGAGTGTACCCTTCGCAAAATTCGCCGTATAAGCGCCGTCGCTCAGGTTCCAAATTGCCTCACCGTTGTAGGTCAGATAGAGATCATAATCCTCGGTCGCTTTCTCGCGCTCGATAGCGATAGCGTAGTTACCGGCCTTCGGCGCAAAGATAGACATCGGGAAGTTCGTTGCATCTCCTTCCGGAGCCACGGTATTGATACAGAGTTTCGCATCGTAACGGTCGATCCACATCTGTGCCACTTTCGCGCTCACGCCGAACTTCACGAGATCTTGACCGATAACATACGCATTCTCTTCTTTGTCTTCATTAAGCGTGATGCCCAAGTGGTCAGCATACTTGGTTGCACCGGCAGCCGTTATGCTTACCTCGTACTTGGTCGGAACAGCCTGCGCTTTTGCACGACGTGCCGGAGCGTATGATGCACCATTCGCCACTACAATCGACTTAGCAGCCGGAGCCTGAACATAGATCGGCTCACCGACTACGAGTTTATGCTCATCCAGGTCGAACCATTCGTAACTATCTTCCGCCGAGTTATAACGCTGTGCCTTATCTTCAGTCGATCCGGCATTCACAAATGCATGGAAGAGCGACGGGTTCGCAATTGCATTCCAGTTAGCATCAGTAGTCGTTGCAGACGGATATTCTTGTACATTCGTTTCGGTAGTGAGCAGCGGCTCTTGGGTCTTCTTGCGGAACGTAATCGAACTTGCAGAAGTCTTCAGAAGCGCAATCATATATGCCCTACCCGGCTCCAGAATCTTCTTCGTGCTCAGGTTCTTCATATATACCCAACAAGAGGAAACCTTACCTTGCGCAGCACGTACAGCACCGTCGTAATAGCAGATATCGATATCCGTACCGAGTACCGCCGCTTTACCATTTATGATAATGCCGCCGTTTACATCTACTTTCCAAGGAACAGCGATGCAGTACCATGTGCGTTTTGCAAACTCTTTGCTCAGTACGAAGTCGGCATTACCATAGAGCGTAATGTTGTTCGCATTGATAATCTGACCGGAATGCGCCAATCCGTCGGATGTAAGCGTTACATCCATATAGTCGGTTGCGGACGCTACTGTTTGCGAGCCATTAATACCCACCGTCAGGTCCTCCGGATCCGGTTTAGCCGATTCCTTCACAACCGCCGTCAGCGTGATGTCGCCATTTACGGTTACTGAACCGAGGTTGGCACCACCTGTGCGTTCCTGCCATTTCACGAACTCATAACCCTCAGCAGGAGTAGCCGCGATGCTTACGTAGGTACCATAATTATAGGTACCTGTGCCCGTGAACGTACATGCGCCGGGGAGGTTACATTTCAGCGTAACGGTATATTTATTCGTCGTCGGCGTAAAGACAGCGCGATAGGTAGCCGCAGCCTGTACCGTTTGGATTTGCGGCGTCCAAGCGAACGAATAGGTGAACTCTGCCGTATTCGCTTTCGTCGGAGTAGCGGAGCAAACCGGCGTCTCACCATAGGAATAGTCATGACGCTCGATCTCCGTACCGTTCTCATCCTGGAAGATAACGGTGTATTTCTTCGCTACCTCGCGGTAAACAGCGGTGTATGATTTCGCGCTGGTTGCTGAAACGGCTTCCAATGCCGGCGACCAATGGTCAAACTCATACGTAAATTCGTTCGTAGGAGCCTTGCCGGACGGATTTGCCGGAGCTACAGGCATTGCGCCTACTGCTACCATATACGGCGTTTCGTCCGTCGGTTTGAGTTTGGTGGTACCATTATAGTCGAAGAACGTAACGGCATATTCCGTAGGCGGTTCTTCGAGCCATGTAGCACGATAGGTAGCATCGCCCGTAACGGCAGCCACTTCCGGTTCCCACTGGAGCGTGAAACCCGGACGGCTCGGCGTGTTCTCACATACAGGCTGTGCATTATGGATCAAGAACTGACGCTCAATCTCCGCACCACCTTCTTCGGTAAAGATGATGGTGTACTTACGCTGCTGCTTCTCATAAGTAGCCGTGTATGTCACATCGCTCGTTACTTTGCCGAGAGCCGGCGCCCAACCGGCGAAGCTATAGGTATAGTCGATATCCGCAGGGCGTGTCGGGTTAGAACCGAGGTATTCTGCTTGCGTGCCATACGTTACGCTATACTCTACTTCCTCAGGATCACCGGTAACAGGATCGTAAGTATAAGACTTGATCTCCGTACCATCGTAGTTCTTCCAAGTGATAGTGAAGCGTTGTTCCATCCACTTGCCTTCTGTCTCATCCCAATAATAATAGGTATCATTATTCGGGTGGAGACAATGATAGAGGTTGTCCACATTCTCTACTTCCCACCATTGGCAATCTTCCATAAGGATAAAGAGACGACCTGTACCTGCTTTGTCGCTGAAAGTATGGTCTTCGTTACCAACCATCTTTTCGCCATCCCATGTTGCATTAACTGCTACGTATTCTTGCGGTTTTGCATAGAACACACCATAGTTATCTTTCATGAAACATTCGTTCTCTTCTGCCACCTTCATGGATGTCCAGCGATCATTCATATAGCAGAATGACGTGCCAGCCTGAGAACCTTCCGTTACGACTAATGAACCATCACCATTCTGCAACATAGCCGGGGTACAGAGTTCAAAGCCGTACATGCGAGTATATTTGCCTGAATGCTTCATTTCCTTTTCTATTACAGTGTATATCTGTATCGGATAAGTGGCATCCCCATAATTATTATTATCAAAGTTTACAAGTACACTATTACCAAAACCTGTTAGGTGCTCAATTTGCCCGAAATTAGCAGGATCATCCCAATGCACGCCATCAAAAGCAGGCGATGCATCATCGAAAATAAACGTACCTGCATCTTCGTTGGTTGAGATAATAGAGGCGCCACCTGTACCGGCCGGATTAATCACAAAGGGATTATCCTCCAGTGTGCTGCCTGTTCCTTTCGTCCAAGTGGTATAAACAGAACAACCGCTCGCGGAACGGAAAGTACCATGTACAATCAGTTTGGCATCTCCAAGAGCTTCCGGTGAATCTATGTTGCGCACAGACGGCTGTGCGTTCAGCGTTGCAGAATATGTCACAATAGCACCATATTTAGGATTACCTGCTAATCCCACATAACTTCCCAACTTCATATTCATGAAACTCCACTGGTCTGCGTCATAGAAATAAAGCGCACCTGAAACCGTACCCGGATCAGAACTCGGAATGATCTGTATTTCCGCCTCCTTATCGACCTCCACTTCCATACCGGGTAAACAAGAGGTACTTTGGGTGAACTCCATCAATCCGCTCAACAAATGAATCTTAAAGTTACTTGTCAGCGGAAGGACGAATTTACGAGAATCCAGTTCGATAGGATATTTTCCCGGTAATCCGAAGAATTCACCTGGCACTTCACCCAAGTCAATTTTCAACGAACCTAATTGAGCACTATTGTTAACCTCGTAGACTTGCTGATCTTTTTTCGCGTCGTAGTATTTGCGTACCCACGTATTCTCTGCATCTGCCGTCTCGTCCATCATAAACATAGACCACTTAGACGGATCGGATGTCTCAACACCAATCAATCTAATTTCATTGGCATACGCATTGATATACGACACATCCACCGAAACCGCACAAATCAACGATGCTCCCGGATGATATTTTACAGGAGATTCGATATTCTGGATAAAATATTCATAAACAGGGAAGAGACGGGTCATATTCTGCGGCGCTTGATCCATAATCATTGTAAAGGAAATATCGCCACCCTTCCAGTCTCCCATTTGGAACTGCTCGCGCACAACAGAACCACGACGTGCATCAATCTCACCGGAGAGGTAGTTACCCGCGCCGTCTCTCGTTCCATCACCGGTCACATATCCCCAAGCACGGAGTTCAGAACCGGAAGACAATGTAATATGGCTACCCGGTTTTAGAATCATGTGTCCATAAGGACCACCGGGAATGGATTGCGCTTCATTTCCGGATTTACAATATTGTGTACATGTCAACTCAATCGTTCCTAAAACGGTCATATTCACGCCGTTCTCCAAGGTCAGCGTACGGAATGCATAGGGAGAAGGCGTGTCTCCACTCTCTCGAGGAA
Organism: uncultured Bacteroidales bacterium; assembly: GCA_900321005.1. Taxonomy (GTDB): domain Bacteria; phylum Bacteroidota; class Bacteroidia; order Bacteroidales; family Paludibacteraceae; genus Colicola. Next base: position 31,306 of record ONUF01000016.1, read on the forward strand.
CAATCGAATAGGTTGCATCTTGCTCATCCGACATCGGAATTACCAATGTAGCATTTTCAGGAATAGTGTAATAACCGGCTTTCAGCGTATAATCATTCTCCATGAAGATGACTACTTCTTTGCTCGGATTATTATTGGCGTACGCAAATGCCTCCTCCAATGAAGCGTAGGCAGTTTTGCCAATACGGCACACACTAACATTCGAGGCCTGTGCTGCCTCTTGGCTTCCCGCAAAAAAGGCATAACCCGCACGAGCTTCCGCTCCTGCCGTATTACGCCAAATTTGCTTACCGAAAGCCGTAGGAGCTTCGGTTCCATTCATTTGGAAATAACCGGCATTGAAGGTAAATGTTCCTTCCGGATCATCCTCAATCAAGTCCATCGGGTCATAGAATTTACCGTTATTGACCGTCAGCGAACCGCCGGTACATTTCATCGCTTTGGTATATCCGAAAACCGAAGCCAACTTCTCGATAGTCGTTGTTCCGGCAGATTGAATACCATAGGTATCGCCGGTAATCGAGCCTTTCTTGATTTGCGCCGTACCACCGGTAATATTGATAGCGATATTGTCGTCACCAAACGTACCACCCTGGAACGTACCACCGTTGACAATCAGCGTCTTGCTCGAACTCAGACCGGCCTCAAACGTACCATCGGTCGTGGTCAGCGAACCGTTGTTCGTTGCCAATCCCGAAATAGTCGCACCATTCTGCTCTACCGTACCGCTTGCGCCAATTGTCATTGAACCGAACGTGCCACCGTTAAGAATCGCTTTACCGCCCGTCACGCTAAGTGCATCAGCAGAACCACCGAACGGGCTATAAGCCAGAGTTACATTACCGCCGCTGACGGTCAGCGTATTGCTCAGCGTATAACCGTTGAGGTCGAAAGTAATACTCTTGTTGATCGACACAGCATCGCTGTAATCGCCGTTCAACTTGATAATATCATCCGTTGCGGCATGCGACAACAGGTCCGTCAGATCACCTGCCTCTTGTTGTACTTTCGATTTGTTGTAACGAATAGCTTGTGCTCCGGCTACCGTGGTACGAGCAGAAAGCACAACATTCATCGTTTTGCCTGCTTTGCTTCTCAGCTGCAGTGTAGCACTGAATTCGCCTGCATTGTCATCATCCGCGGTAAAAGTAACCGGCACACGGATTTCTGCGTAATCATCATATGTCGTAGAATAGGTATAGTTTTTCGTTCCAGCGCCGTTTTCATATTCCCATGCCTCAGTAGTATTCGGCACTACCGTCCACGTTCCGGAACCGGTTTGTTTGATAATCTCCGGCACATTGAAGTCTTTTACATTCGCCAAGGTTCCTGCTACGCGGAAAGTAACTGTCTGAGTACAAGTACGCGATTCCGTTGTATTTGATCCACTGATAGTATAACTTTCAATGAGCAACGGCATAAACGTAGCATAAATCTCATACTCACGCAAATTGGAATAGCCGTACTTTTTAGACGGGAGAAAGAATTGACGCAACTCATATTTTTCCCACTCATACTGTCCTAAGCCTAAATCCGTACCGCCATTACTAAATGACCAGCCTGCAAAATAGGAGCCTTCATCCGGTAGTGCATGCGCCGTAAGATCCACGGTAAACATATTACCCGCACTTATCTCAAGGTAAATTTGAGAATAACCTTCTGCACGACTTGTGTCTGCTCTCCACGCAGGACTTTCGTAGTTGAAAGGTTTACCATCACTGGTTACACATACTTTACCAGAGCCTCCTGTACTTGTAGATGGTTTTGCAATTAGTCGAGCCCAATAATAATCCAACATCGGATCATCATCTGCCCATAATACATTTGCTCCGGCCAATAAGCCCAGAAGCAGCATCGATAATTTTAAGAATAGTTTTCTCATATTTTTTTGTTTTTAAAAATGTTTGCTTATTTATCTTCATAGTGCCCGTAAGCTGCAAGCACAAGGACTACTACTTCCGTCTCGTAAATACGATATACAAGCCTGTGTTTCTTCGTTATCTCACGACTCCAGCGCCCTTCCGGTTTGCCCTTTAATGGTTCCGGATGGCCAAGACCGGTCTTCGGATGCTCCTTGAGTTCTTCGATAAAACGCTCAGCTTTCTTAAACACTTTCGGCTCATCTTTAGCAAGACGCAACAAGTCCATTTTGGCCTGTTCCTTAATCTCGATATTATATATCATAGCCTTGTCTTTTAAGGAAAGCCGTTACATCCTCCCCAGGAAGCATTCGATAAGTTGGTCCTTGCTCTGCACGATCCAGCATGGCGAAATATTCTTCCTTCGTCATACACGTTGGATCTTTCTCCACTTGTTTTACCAAGCGGCGGATATACTTAGCAGCTTTATTAAGCATAGACTCATGCTCCGACAAGACTGCCAGATTCTGATAGATGTCTGCATTTAATTGTAACGCTGTCATATTTTTGTCCCTTTCGTTTGTTTCAACTATTGCTTTCTCTCTCACGTATATGCGGGCATTGCGCACATGCGCCGACCAAAAAGCGGCGCAAAGGTACTGCTTTTTTTCGACATACGCAAAATTTTTATGTATAAATCGCAAAAATAATACCAAAATGCAATTTTTACTTAACAAAACGCACGTACGTGCTAATTTTCGTGGATTAGTACTGCCCGGACGAAGTTGCCGGTCAACATTTACTTAATGAGGTTACCCATGGCGTCGTACAGGTGGCCGTTGGTACGGATATACAGTTTGTCGCAGATGAGCAGTTTTTGTGCTTGCACTTTTCCTTGCGTGGAGGCATCGGAGACAGGGTCGATATCCAAGGTGCTTGGCGGAATCGTAAAGCGGCCCCGGAGGAAGAGTCGTCCGCGGGTAGTGCCCTCGTCGGTGTCGAAAGTATAATCCGAATCGAACAGGTCGGTCTCAGAGCCCGTCTGCATATCAATCAGCCACACTTCCTCCAGGCGGTCGAGCCACTCGTTGTCGCACAGCGAGACGGTTAGAGACTGCGATTTCGGGCTATAGAGGGTGAGCGCTATACCTTGGTCAAGCCGTACATCGGACACGCCGGCAAAGGCCATGTCTCCATACTCGAGCGAACTATACAGCAAGGGGCGCGAAGCCTCGAGCGACTGCTTGGCGACATCGATACCCGTTTGGTAGGTCTGTGTATAACGCGTGGGATGGCTATAGACCGTCGTTTGGTCGATGGCGCCATCGGCATCCGTGATATCGAGACGGAGCCACTGAACCGATTGATCCACGAGGGCTTGGTCTTCAAAGGACAGATAGCCGTTATCTGCCGCCTGGTAAGCAAAGGGCTTTGCGGGCGGGATGGAGGTAGGCATCTCTTGGTAGAACGAGCCATCCGGCTGCATCCAGGCCACAACTATACCCTCCGGCGCGGGCGTATGGGTATAAGTATGGGTGAAAGGCGAGACGAGCAGGTTCCATCCGGCTTCCGTCGGTTCGCCGTCGCTATGCGTTACCGCCACTCGGTTCGTTAGTTGAGACAGGTCAATCGGGAAATAGAACTCCCGGTAGTAGTCCACACCCGAAAACATCTCGTATCCCACCCCGCCGGCGATGGTACCTACTGTCGGCAGCGTCTCCCAGTTATAGCCGGCTGCGCCATTCACGGCACGGCTGCTCTCGCTGTAGGAGCGGAGTACCCAACCGCTTCCGGAGAGATAGTTAATCGGAGCTCCGTTGGATAAGCCGACGGTGCTCAGTTCGCAGTTCACGGGAAGGCCGAAGGGGAAGTAAGCGTCCTTGGAGGTAATGATACGCGTGTAATACACGGGACCGGCGACAGCGCCGGCATTCTCCAGCTCGGCTGCGTGCTCGGGGTTCGTTCGTAAGACGAGTGCTTCCGCAGTCAGTTTGTTGCCGCTATTGACCACTATCTTCGCATCCGGCGCGACATAGATCTTCTGCGTAGAGATATTACCGTCCACCGTGAGCGTTGCGCGTTTGACAAAGAGCGGTCGGTGTTGATCCGTAGTGATGGTGGTATCGGAAGTGATCTCCTGCGGGATGACATAGGTATGATGACTGGCGACGGCGCCGTCTGTGCGGTACTTTTGGACCAGTATATAGGCGGTGTCGCCCGGTTCGCCGGTATAAGCGATTTTCATCGTCTGGTCAGCCGCACGCGCCGTCTGAGCATATGCCGTCTTGTTCACATGATAAGGCCAGCCGGCTAAGTCCCAATGGGACACATTGAGCGTGAGGGTATGATTCGTATTATCGACATCGACGATGTCGGCGCGGAAGCCCTTTTCCGACAGTTCTTCCACTTTCCATTTATACTCCGCTCCGTAGGCCGATCGTTCGGCATTTGTAGTCGGGAAAGAGTAATACGGCGGGGCAAAGAAGTGCTCGATTTGATGGCGAAAAGTCTCGTCGGACAGTTCGTTAAAATATCCTCCGCGCAGCGCGATCGTAGCGTCGTCGGCGCGATAGGCTATTTGTCCTTTTACGGCAGAGAAGCGTCCACCTTGAACGTCTATCGTTCCACCCGGCTCTGCGCGCAGCGCTTGCGTTTCGTAAGTTGCATCGGTAGCAGAGATCTTTGGGGCGCCCGTGACGGTGATTTTTCCTCCTGAAGCAGCCGTAAGCCCGAAGGCATATCTTCCCGTACTGGAAGCTTCTACCTCTCCGCCGGAAACGGTTACCAAGGATGCCGCTTGATCCGACATATTTTTCGCGAGCACGGCATAGGTACTGCTCGCAGAAGCCGCTTGGATCTTACCGCCTTTTATCTCCATGACGGCATCGTTCGTTCCGTTTGCTACCACCTGGACGGTGTACATCCCGGTGGATGTATTCTCGCTAAACAGCGTTCCGCTTTCCAGGATGGCTTTACCCTTCCGGAGCACCAGCAAATAGCCATATCTCGACGAACCGGTGATTCCGAAGAGTCCACCTGTTCCGCTGTCTTTGATGGTTAAGGTCGTATTATCCTTATCCACGACGCAGAACGTGGTAATCAGGTCTTTTACTACGAGGGAATGGCCGTTGAGATCGAAGGTAGTGACCGCATTGTCGGGCGCGGCGTTGTAATTTAAGGTCTCGCCGATATAGTCTATATCAGAAAGGAGTGTGATTGTTGCCTTCGGGTGTTTCTGCGCTTGGCTGAATGCGCGAGCGAAAGAGGAATAGAAGCGCTCCGTTGAACCGGTGGTCACTTTCGCCACTCCGGGTCCGGGAGCTACGGTATAGCGATAGCCTTCGGCATACTCGGGATCGGCTTCCGTCAGCGGGATGACACAACAATCATCGTTCGCATGGGTAGCCAATTGGCTATAATTGACATAGTATCCTCCGGCAAGGTATGCCAACTCGAGGGGGGAGATGATGTTTCTTCCGTTAGGCGTATTCTCGGTTTCCGTACCCGTTAAGGCGCGAATTTTGCCGTCATAAACGATTATTTTTGCCTCTGCCGTACCATACGCACCTGTCTTCGTGTCATCTTGGCGGAAGATATAAGCATAGTTTTCATGGGGATGAATGGACGTGAACTGCCCGTTATGGATGGTTACCGTAGCCTGCATGGCATAACCGGCAGCTCCGTTATCGGACTCAGCGGATAAACCTCCGGATGCCCATGCCGCGATACTATTGCCGTCAATAGAGTCACTGACGACATTAAACGTTCCGCCGAAGATCTCTATTTCGGCTTTGTTTTTCGATGCGTCCGCGTCGCAATAGTGCTCGTGGTTCCAAGGACCGGCTATTACTCCTCGGGGACTATACGCACCATAGATATTAAAGGTCGGATTACCGGTTACGGTTACTTTATTCCGGTAGCATCCGATACCGGTTGCTCCCTTATACTGATAAATAGTAAATGTACCGCCGCTTATATCGAGTTTTCCCCAGTTGCGCAGTAAGTCGATATTACTCTCATTGGGCACGTAGTTTCCTTCGTCATCGCGCGTATCGACGAGAAAAGTGCCGCCGGAAATAGTCATTTCGCTCAGGCTCTCTTCGAGTAGATGGTGGGGTGTCTGATCATCAAAGAGACGTGACCCGTTGGAAACGGCTGCAAAGATCTGGCGGGCAGAAGGGTCGGATGCGCGCGCCGTGAAGGTCCCCCCGCTGATATGCATCTTACCGCGCGCTTTCACGATGCGGTCGCCGAATTTCTTTATGTCGGCTTCCGTCCGCACTACACATACGTTGTTCGTCTCTGTTTCAGCAAGGAAAGTACCGCCGGAGATATACACTTCTCCGCTATATACCACATCCTCCGTAGTACCAATCCAGCCCGTTGCCGCCACGGTATAGGAGGAAAGAGCCGTTCCTACTGCAAAGGCTTCCAATGTGCCTCCGTAAATATAAGCTATCCCCCGTTGCTGGGAAAGCGCACGCGCGTTCTTATACTTGGTTACGGTAGCGCGCATATGTCCTCCGGTGATATAGAGCGAACTATAACTGGAGATAGCATAGGCTGTCATTGTAGCGACCGACTCCACCATTCCGCCGGTTACGCGTATAACGGCATCCGGACTGGAAGTGCTATTCAAGGCTACCGCCGGATGCCAATTATCTTCATCGGGATCATCGATGGTGTTCTCGCAGTAGAGCTTGCCTCCGGCCATCTCCAGTTCGCCTTGATAGACAGCGACCGTATAGATATTGACATCGCTCTCCATCCGCTTATAGAGGCATCCTCCTTGCGTAGCAGAATGATCGGTGATGGTCAGTTTGGCATCCGCTTTGTTGACCACCAGCAAGCGGTCCGAGGTATTGTCTGTGATGGTGTGATTGTTCAGGTCAAAGATATGGCGAGCATCCGCCGCAGCAGGGCGACAGTTGATTGTCTGCGTACGGGTGATATCGGCAAGCAAGGTGATTGTTGCTTCCTGCTGCGTCATCGCGAAAGCCCATCCTGTATCGAAATCGGCAAACTCTATCGGGTCGGCAGCATCCACCTGCACGCTAAGCACGTTCTGCGCGTGAGCGGCCGCCCATCCAAACAGGCAACATACAGCAGTCAGGATAGCGAAAATATGCCGATGCCCGACCTGAACCATTATTCTTTATTATCAGTCCATCCTGCTTTCCGAATGATTACTTTTTTCGTTACGCCATATGCCATGGAGAGGAGGATGAACAGGAGCCACGGGGTGTCGCCGAGGGGTTGCTGTTCGCCTTCTTCCTCCTCATCGTCACCCGGCGTACCGGGGTTACCTGCACGTCTGGGACCTATGTTCGCACGGCCAATGCCATATGCCTCCGCGTTCACGGTACCATCCTCGTTGAGTACAGACTGCTGTTCATCTTGGTTCCACTGCACCGAATAGGCACTCGTAGATTGAAAAGCCACCGATGGTGCTTCTATCCCTTGTACATTGTACATTGTTCTTTGTACTTTGTACTGGTTCTTGTATTCGACAGCTGTTGCCTGCATGGCGCCCAAGAGCACCAGCAGAACAACTATCCATATATTTCGCAACATATTCATTCTCATAATGTTTCTACTTAAATCATTCAACATTCAAAATTAAACATTACTTAACTGCTTTTCCTGTTGCGTCAAAGAGTTTGCCGTCAACCATGATAAACATCTTGTCCTCAATAATCAGCTTGCGAGCCTTCGTACCTTGTACATCGTCACTTTGTACATTTCCGCCTCCTGTCGCAATCTGCGGACTCTTGCGGGTGATGATAAAGCGATCGTGCTTCTCGTTATCGTTGGTCATGAACCAATAGATACCGCCTGTTTCTATCCGTGTGTAGATATTGGCTTCAATATCGTACAGATAGATAGCTTCATCGCTATTGAGGTAATCGAAGTACATCGTGTAGTTGTTGTCTTCGCCGGCGCGGAAGCCGATTACTGTTCCTTCCAACTCAGGTATAGCGGAAACGCTGTTCTCCGTTCCTTCGCTGTCGGTGGTGTAGAGATAGAGGGCAGACTCATTGCCGTCCCATTTGTCGCCGTCCCATCCGTTATCGAAGCCTGTTGAGAAATCTTCGCGCTCTAACAACAACAGTTTGTCATCATAGTTCTCACCGCTCACTTTGATCTTCAATACCACCGGTTCTTCTGCTTGCGCATGTTTGGGAGCATGCAGCGCATCACCGATAATCGAACCACGTGTTGTACTGCGAACGTGACGCTCGTAGTTGAGATGCAACGTACCTTCGTTCGATTTATCCGTATTCTTCACGAAGAATCCTTGCATGGAGTTGATGTGGTCATCGCCGTCTTTATAAGGAGCCGCGTGAATAGGAACGGTCACATAGGTTCCACCGGCATACCGTGCTTCGGCTTCGGAGCCTGATCCTGTCTTATCCACACCGGTGTTGAAGAAGTAGATATTAGCTAACAGGCCTTCCAAATCATCAGTTGTCAAGGCATTGATGTCAATCGGCGCCGTCCAGCTGTTGCCTACCACCATGTTCTCGTCAGCAGGCACGGTTATATCCTTCGTGGTGGTCGGA
>ONUF01000005.1 GCA_900321005.1 uncultured Bacteroidales bacterium
TAAGAATAAGACTTTTGAATCCCAACTATCTGCTTCTGCGCGTCGTATGCGCAAGCAATCGGAAAGTAATCTCTCTGTTCCCGAGACGATTGTTATTCCACAAAAACACACCCGTTATTGGGGCTGGATAGCGACACCTGCTGCCGCTGCTGTTGGTCTGCTGATAGGGCTTTTTATTCATCGCCCGGCAGAGCCTTCTAATAACTATACTGTACCTGTTGTAGTTGCTGCTGACAATTCCGGTCACAGCATTGTGGATGACGGCACGGATTACAGTTTGTTGGTATCACTCTAAAGATAGGGATTCGAAAATAACTCATCTGCGTATCTACTACCCATTGACGCCACAAGCGGCAATGGAATGTAGCATAACGCAGATAAGTAATAATCGTTCGAGCGAAGCGAGATAAGAACCCCCGGTCTCCTATTATCCTTTTTGGTGCTGTTTTCTGCTCTTGAACAGCGGATTAATAAATCAATTTTAGAGGATTATTTCATCGGCTTTACCCGATTTTTACCCGTTTTTCTTCACTTGGAAAAACTATGCAAAGGTACAAAAAAAATCTTGAATTATGCAAGTTTTTGAGCTACTTTTTTCCAAAAAAGTGATATATAGTTTTTCCAATAGTTTCCAAAACTTGAAAAGAATATATATTTTACTCAAATTTGAAGATTTTCGATTGATTTATTTCAAAATGCTTGCATATATCGAAAAAAAACAGTAACTTTGCAGCCGAAGTTGCAAAGCTTATGGGACAGTTAGCTTTTTTGAAGACATTTATACTCGTGGCCATTCCTTTGGATGTGAATGACAATCGTCGTCATCTTCATGTTTTTAAGAAAGGTAGTCGGCATCTACGTTCGGTTGCAAAAATATGGATTGAGAAAAACGGCGAGAAATGTATAGAGATCGCAGAATCTGAGCTAACGGCCAAAGAGAATAACATGATAGTAGCGGCGATTGATCGGCACTGGGAACTTCTGAATAATCAAATTGAGAAGACATTCCGTGGAGAGAAAACGCAGCCCAAAAATATCGAAAAATAAGGAGGAACAATTATGTGCAAGATTCCAAATGTAACATTAGGTATTAAATCATTAGATTTCACAGTTCAGCGTGGTAAGTTTTCCGCAAAACTGACAGACGGACGTGAGATCATTGTTCCGGTGTCTATGTTCCCAGACATACAACATTTATCTGTTAAGAGACGGAATGAATGGATGATTCTGGATGACCAGTACTTCACCTTCGAGCACATGAGTCGCATCTATTCTGTGCTTGACTTGTTGAAAGCCGCATAAGGTAAATCGTCCCTCTCCATGACGTAAAACCGGAAATCGCGCAAGCGTGCGCGAACATATTGAAATAAAGCGTTTACACGCTTGTGATATGATGGTTTGACATGAAATATACCTATGGGAACAAAAGAGTCCAAAAATAGATGGATGGCAATCGCTTTGTTCTATGTAATTGCAGTAATTGTACGTGCGCTGGCATTGAAATACCAAGACCTCGATACCCATACGTACGTAACATGGCTATGGAATTGGGCACGTGGCATTGGTCCTTGTTTGGGAGCAATCGTCGCAGTACTCGTCTTTAAGCGAAAATTCTATTGCTCAATAACGGGCACATCTGTTTGGAAATCCATATTGACTGTATTGTTGCCGTTCTGTCTGTGCTTTTTTCTCAATCGTGAACTGAGTTTTACCTTGCTTGGTTTTGTCTTTTATTCATTTCTCGAAGAGGTTGGTTGGCGAGGCTATCTGCAAGGGGAACTGAAAGAATTGAATACAATCTGGCGCGTGCTCATCATTGGACTAATGTGGTTTTTCTGGCATATCTCAATAGGCTTCAATATGGGTAGCCTGATATTCTTAGCTGTCCTTTTGTTGGGTACGTGGGGAATCGGTTGCATAGCCCGTGATACGAAAAGTCTTGTTGCTTGTGCTTGTTTCCACACGTTATTTAACTTCTCTAACCAGAGTGGCATAACTTTTACTCCTATGGTGATAGTTCTTTATATCGTCGTTATTGCCGGTTGGTTTGTTATCTGGTATGTACCATGGAATAAGATTGTAGTGCGAAAAAAAGACAAAGGCTGAGGGATTCGAGGGCACCGACATTGCCTGTGGCAATCCCACCTCGAAAACCCTAATGCCTGCCGGCGGCATCCTGGGCAAAGCTTCCGTTCTTCCAACTAAACAAAATACAAAGGAAAGAGTGTAAGCACCCTTTCTTTTTGTGAACCATAGTACCTTTATGATAATAAATTCTCAACAGGCACTATTGCCCACAAAAAAAATGGAAGTCAATGACCTCCATTCCTTTTTTGCATTTTGTTCAGTTTCCCGAACTCGACGCTTTGCGGAGAGTGAGGGATTCGAACCCCCGGTACCACTAGTTGGGTACACCGCATTTCGAGTGCGGCACTTTCGACCACTCAGTCAACTCTCCTCGCTTACACTAACACTCGCGTGACTGCGCGTTTCACGCTTGTATAACGCTACGTGTTGTGCTACGCTCTCCCCATCGACTATCGCTCCGCTAGCAGTCGCTGGGGGCCCCGGTAAAAGGGCTATAAGCGGAAAGCGGGTGCAAAGGTACTGCTTTTTTTTGAATTGTGCAAATAAATTCGTAAAAAAACTTATTTTGCCTTGATTTTATCGAATCCGGAGCCGAAGACTCCGCCTACATCGGCGATAGAAACCAACGCATTCGGATCGAGATTCTTCACGATGCTCAACACCAGCGAACTCTCGGGTTTGCGTACCAGCACAGAGATCACCTTCACAGGTTGCTGCGAGTACCAGCCCGTACCGTCGAGAACCGTCACGCCGCGGTTCACGGTCTTGTTGATCTCCGTCGCTATCTCGTCGTATTTGGACGAATAAATCAGGAAATGCACGGAGCGATGCAGGCGCGCGATGATCCAGTCCACAGCGACCGTATAGGAGATCGTCATGCATACACCGTAGAGCACACGCTTGATCTGCAGGTAAACGGGATTGCCGCCTTCCGCCAGCATACTCTCCGGGAGCGGAAGGAAGAAGGCCGAAGCGATGATGATGATGTCGCAGAGCAGCATGATGTTGCCCAGCGAGATATTATGATAGTGGTTCACTATCATCGCTACGATATCCGTACCGCCCGACGAACCGTTCGCGGCCAGCACAATCCCCAGACTGAGACCAAACACAAATCCGCCGATGATAGCTCCCAACCACGGGTCCGCGATGATGGGTTGAGGCAGAATAGGAATGATGCGATACCAGAAAGTGATGGCCGCCACGCCGACCATCGTGCGGATACAGAAGCGCCAACCGACCGTAAAACCGGCGATGAGCAGCAAGATGACATTGATCACAAAGGTCGTGAGCCACACCGGGATAGCGCCGTGGTACGCCGGGAAAAGCGAGGGGAACAGTCCGTCCGTGACATAGTAAATCGCGGAGCAGATACCCGTGAGACCTCCGCCGACGAAGGCATGAGGCAGTAACACCCAGTTGACCATCAGGGCCATGGGAGCGATACCGATGATGATGGCGATATACTCAAACACCGTGCGCGTCATGGACTCGTGCGGCGCGTTATGCGGGTTGACAAAAGAACTATAACGTAGCATATTATTTCCCATTTGCCATGGGGTCGAAACCTTGACCGAACACGCCGCGCACTTGACTCTGGCTGACAAACGCCTTCGGGTCGATAGCGCGTACGAGACGGAAGATCGTAGCCGACTCATATGAACGGGCGATACAGGTAACGACTTTCATGGGTTGTTTATTATATCCTCCCTGGCCATCCAGGAAAGTACATCCGCGGTGGACCTGAGTGATGATGGCTTGCGCTATCTCCTCGGGTTTCTGTGTGAAGATCATGAACTGCACGGACTGCCGCATTCGGTTCATGATCCAATCGACCGCCGTCGAAGCCATGAAGGTATAGGTAAGACCGAAGAGGATCTTCTCTATCGCGCCTTGGGTACCCGCCGCCTGGATGGTAGGCAGGAAGAAGGCCGAAGAGATGACAGTCATATCGGCAATGAGCAACACGCGGCCCATAGGCAGGTGATGGTACTTATTGACGATCATCGCGATGATGTCCGTGCCGCCGGTAGAACCGTTGTTGAGGAAGCATATTCCGAGGAAACAGCCGTTGAACAGACCTCCGATGACGACAGCCATGAACGGATCGGTAAGCAGAGGCACATCGGCTATCGGGATGAGTTTCAGCCAGATAGTGAGCCACATCACGCCCCAGATCGTGCGGAGCGCATAGCGCCAGCCGACGGTAAGAGCCGCGATGATAAGCAGCAAGATGTTGATCAAGGCGCTGCTCAGCCAGATCGGCACATAGGCGTTGGTCGCGAAATAGATGATCTCGCACAAACCCGTCACGCCGCCTCCGACGATTGCGTGCGGGACGAGCAACTGATTGACGGCCAGTGCATAAGGAATGGTACTGATGATGATCACCAGAAACTCCTTGAGCGTGATCCACGGCAGCGCACGGTAGTACTTCTGCAGGTTCTCACGCAAGTGACTTATTTGTTCTCTTTTCATGCAAATCGTGCTACTAAGTTACGATCGCCAAAACCGTTGTCCACGCGGCCGACAGGGCACCAGAACTTGGTCTGTGCTACCCATTCGGTCGGGTATGCAGCTTGTTTGCGGCTATAAGGGTGTGTCCATTCGTCGGCTACCACTTCGTACTCGGGATGCGGGGCGTTGACGAGGACATTGTCTTCTTTGTCGGCCTTGCCGGACTCAATATCGGCTATCTCCTGACGAATCTGCAGCAGCACGTCGCAGAAACGGTCAATCTCCGCGAGGGACTCCGACTCTGTCGGCTCTACCATCAGCGTGCCGTGTACCGGGAAGGAGAGCGTCGGCGCATGATAGCCGTAGTCCATGAGACGCTTGGCGATGTCCGCTTCGGTGATACCGATCGCGTGGAACTGGCGGCAGTCGAGGATCAACTCATGCCCTACTCTGCCCGTCGCGCCGGTATAGACGATGCCGTAGGCATCTTTGAGACGCTTGGCCATGTAGTTGGCACTCAGGATAGCTGCTGCGGTCGCGTGACGCAGACCTTCGGCGCCCATCATCGCGATGTAGCCCCAAGAGATTAACGCCATGTTCGCATTGCCGTAGAGTGCGGACGAGACACGGTTCTTGTCTTCGGTCGGCAGACAGTCTGCGAGCGCTTCCGTGCAGCATACCGCGCCCGCTCCGGGACCTCCACCGCCGTGCGGCGAAGCAAAGGACTTATGGAGGTTGAGATGGCATACATCCGCGCCGATGAAGGCGGGGTTGGTCCATCCTATCTGTGCGTTCATGTTCGCGCCGTCCATATAGACAAGTCCGCCGTGGATGTGCACAGCTTCAATCATCTCGCGGATGGCCTGCTCGAAGATACCGTGCGTGGACGGATAGGTAATCATACAGCCCGCGAGAGTGTCTTTATTCTCCTCGCATTTGGCTTTCCAGTCGGCGAGGTCGGTGTTGCCCTGCTCGTCGCATTTCACGACGCAAGGCACAAAACCGGCCTGTACGCACGAGGCAGGGTTGGTTCCATGAGCCGAAGCCGGGATAAGGAGTACCTTTCGGTCGGTTTGTTTCTGACGGCGCAGGAACTCACGGATGACCACAAGGCCCGTATATTCACCGGCCGCTCCGGATGTCGGCTGCAGCGTGCAGGCTTTGAATCCCGTGATAGCGCACAGCTGCTCTTTGAGTTGCTCCATGATCGAGGCATAGCCTTCTACCTGCTCGGCGGGCGCGAGCGGATGAACGGCCAACGCGGCGTTGTAGGTGATCGGTATCATCGCAGCCGCGGGATTGAGTTTCATCGTACACGAACCTAACGGAATCATCGAGGTCGCCAAGGAGATATCTTTGCGGTCGAGACGTTTGAGGTAGCGCATCAGTTCGGTCTCGGTATGGTAATTCTTGAATACCGGCGCTTGCAGGAAGTCGATGTCGCGAACGCGGCGCTCGTCAATCGCCCACAGTCCTTCGAAGGCTTCGTCGCTCTCTTCCTCTTGCGGCAGGTTGTCCGTCGCTTCGGCGAAAAGGGTAATCAGGTCGTTCATGTCGTAGAGATCGACGGTCTCGTCTATAGAGAGTCCCACCCACCCTTGCGGGTCGTAGTAGAGGTTGATACCCTTCTCTTCCGCTAACGCACGCAGGTCGTCTATCCATCCTTCTTCGTCGCGCGTGATCTTAAGGGTGTCGAAGAACTCCGCATTCTCCTGATTGTAGCCGTAGGCCTGCAGCATCTCGCTCAGATAGACGGCTTTGCCGTGAATGCCTTCGGCTATCTCGCGGATACCTTCCGCGCCGTGATAGACGCCGTACATACCGGCCATCATCGCCGAGAGGGCTTCGGCCGTACAGATGTTCGAAGTCGCGCGTTCGCGTTTGATATGCTGTTCGCGCGTCTGCAGGGCGAGGCGGTATGCGGGATGCTCGTATTTGTCTTTGCTCAGACCGATGATACGTCCCGGCATGTCGCGTTTGAACTCGTCGCGCGTAGCCATGTATCCGGCTGTCGGGCCACCGAAGCCCATCGGCAGACCGAAGCGCTGCGCCGTGCCGCACATAATATCCGCGTTGAGAGGTTTGAGCAGCACGAGCGCCATCAGATCGGCCACTACCGTCACTTTCAGTCCTGCCTCGTGGCAGTCGTCGATGAAGGCCTCATAATCCTCGATCGAGCCGTCGCTGTTGGGCCACTGTACGAGTGCGCCGAAGAACTCTGCGGTCGGTTGGAAGTCCGCGTAACTGCCGGTGACGATCTCGATGTCCTGGCCTGCCGCGCGGGTATGTAGTACCGATAAGGTGTTCGGCCATATCTTCTCATCCACAAAGACCTTGCGCACGTTCGCTTTCACCTGCTCGCGCGAGCGGAGGTTGCGCATCATCGTCACGGACTCAGCGGCAGAGGTCGCTTCGTCAAGCAGCGAGCAGTTGGCGAGCGGCAGACCCGTCAGGTCGCTGATCATCGTCTGGAACACAAAGAGGGCTTCGAGTCGTCCCTGACTCACTTCGGCCTGGTAGGGCGTGTAAGAGGTGTACCAAACGGGGTTCTCCAGGATGTTACGACGGATGACCGCAGGCGTGATCGTGCCATACCAGCCGCGACCGATATACGAGCGCGCGGACTCGTTATGACTCAGCATCACATCGGCGACCTCCAGCTGCTGTTGCTCCGTGTAGGGTTCTTGCAGTTCGATACCTTCCGGCAACAGGATATCCGCCGGCATCGTCTCGCGCACCAAGGCCTCTACGGACTCGGCGCCGACAGCCTCTAACATCTTCTTCTCGTCCTCGGGCGTCAGTCCGATATGACGCGATTCCAAATAGTTTACTTTCATATAATGATGTTCGTTTTCTATGTCCAAACTTTTGCGACTGCAAAAGTACTGCTTTTTTCTGACATATGCAAGAGTTAGGTATTATTTTTCTGTTTCTCGCGGATGATGGCTTGGATGAAGTTGTCCAGTTTGGCATATTGCTTACGCCGGAGGACGCTGGCTCCAGGGCGCAAAGTCTTCTCAAAAGGCGCTTCCGGATCGGGTCGCTTGAATTGGGCATAGAAACGAGTGCGATAGGCCTCGAGTTCGGCGCGCATAGACATGATATGTGCACGCTCCTCCGCGCTCATTGCGGAAAGTTCTTCGTCTGTGATCTTGGCGGAGTTGATGATGGCAGAGGATAGTTGCTTGGTTTGAGCAAAGAGTCGGATGTTTGCGAGTTCGGCTCCTTTAGGCGGATTTTTCTCGTAATCGCGTGGATTAACAATCTTATAGGACTCCTGAACGCCCTCTTTCATGACTTTTCCGCTGGGTGCGCGGTACTTCTTTTTTCGCATGATAATACCGCTTCCTTTTTCGAATTCCCCGTTCATTTCTTTTACGGGGGCATAAAACTTAATTTTGGTCATATTTTGGCACGATTTTTGTAGTATATATTATTGAGTATCAGCACTTTATGCCAATTTGGCGGTTCTTGGCAATTTTTGGCAGTTTCTCGTGCAAACCCCGTGTTCATCCGGGCTGAATATCATCCTAATCACACAGAAACGACCCTGTAATCACCCTGAAATCACCCCCTTTACTCTGCATTTTGGGTCGATAAAACCTCGATTTTGCATCGAGGGAATTTCGTTGTGCCCGGCAAGGGCGATCTAATGTCAGCAATATATGTCCGTTGTGTGTCTCGGAGCGGGGATGTTTGCCAGAAATCCCAGGAACTCCGGACCGCTACGCTCACCTTGAATGATTTCGACTGCAAAGGTACAACAAAAAAATGACATTTCCAAATTTTTTGGGGAGAGAAATGTCATTAAAATTGAAAAAAGTTAATTTTTATGTCCAAATATAATTTGGACGCAATAAACGGAGATTATTTTACCATCTTTCCTTGGGTGTCGAAGATGTGATCGCCGCGGAGGAGGTAATAGGACTACTGCTATTCGCAATTTGGTGCAAATTAGTACAAAAATACGGATAGAATAGCGCTAAAATCGCAATTTAGTGCAAATTAGTACAAAAATACGGATAAATATTTGCATAGTTCAAAAAAAAACACTATCTTTGCGGCGGATTTAAAAAATATGCAGGTATGAACTACATCAAGCGTGAGATTTATCTCAACAAGTTGATTGCTCGCCGAGGTAATGGTGAAGTAAAGGTTATAACCGGTCCGAGACGAAGTGGTAAGTCTTGGATGCTTTCGCACGTGTATATGGATTATCTATTAGAGATAGGTGTACCGGAAGATCATATTATCGCGTTGTCTTTCGATCAAGATGATGAGAACATGCGCGACGATTTGTTGGACGTAAAAGCGCTGAAGACTTATTTATACGGGCGAATCAAGGATGAGGGGAACTACTACCTCATGTTAGACGAGATACAGGAAGTTGATGGCTTTGAGCGCTTGGTTAACGGGCTTAACGCAAAGCCCAATGTTGATGTATATGTGACCGGCAGTAACAGCCATTTGCTGAGTTCGGACATCAATACTCTTTTCCGAGGAAGGGGCGATGAAGTACATATCTATCCGCTTTCTTTTGGAGAGTTTTGTATTGGTAGGACTGAGCCTATTAATGACCTATGGAAGGAATATTACACTTATGGAGGACTGCCCGGTTTAAGAAATCACAAATCAGCCGAACAGAAAGTCACTTATTTGCAGCGCTTGTGGAAGAAGACCTATTTGGCAGATGTCATAGAGCGGCATAATATCCGGAATACCGAATTGTTAGAGAATTTGGCGGATGTACTATGTTCTGCTGTGGGTTCGCTGAACAATCCGACTAAGTTAGCGAACACTATTAACTCTGTTAAACAAATGAAAGCGGATCGCGAAACTGTTGATAAATATATCGGGTATCTGGAAGACGCTTTCTTATTTGAATCGGCTAAGCGTTATGATATTAAGGGGAAACGATATTTTGAATCCATTAAGAAGTACTACTCAGTAGATATTGGCTTGCGCAATGCGCGACTCAATTTCCGGCAACAAGAGCCTACTCATATCATGGAGAATATCGTATATAACCACTTGCGGATTTTCGGGTATTTGGTAGATGTCGGTGTCGTGGAGGTACGTGAGATGAGAGATGGTAAGCAGCAGAAAGTGCAATATGAGGTGGATTTTATCGCTACTAATGGGCAGGAGAAATACTATATTCAATCGGCATACCGGTTAGACGATGATACCAAACGAGAACAAGAGTTGAACTCGCTCAAACGTATAGACGATAGTTTCAGAAAGATTGTCATTGTAGGCGATGATATTGCCCCCTGGACCGACGATAAAGGAATTTCCTATATCGGATTGTTGCAATGCTTGCGAGAGGGATTACCTAAATAACAACAAAAAAATGACATTGACTTTCTATTAGAGTCCTTTAGCTTGTTCCCTTTTTGTGCGTCAAAAGGAACAAGCTGGTAAAAAAAAGGGAACAAGCCGGATGAGCTCAATACAAGCTATTCTGTAGGTATAAAAAAAAGGAGCCCAGAAGGACTCCTTTGTCGTTTCGTTTGAGTTGTTGTTACTTGACTTGCAAGCCGTGTGCTCGCGGGCCCTACCGTACAGGTTGTCCCAGTACGTTAACTATCTTGCCGTCAGGCATGACGATGTATAGAATGCCGTCCATGAGCACTTTCTCTGCCTTGTCCGATTCAAAGCGGACATCCTCAATAGCGGTAGGATCACCGGAAGGCTCTACGGTTAGTACATACGATGCTTCGCTTGGCAGGTATTTCTCATCGCCGGCAAACGTAGCAGTAATGGTAGTTGTACCGGCCGCCACAAGTGTCACATCACCGGTGAGCGCGTCCACAGTTGCCACAGACGGGTCACTGCTGCTGTACGTTACTGACAACTGCTCGGGATTCAAAAGTGTCGGTTCTTCCAATTCGTCACCTTCTGTTACATTGACCTCCAACGGAAGGAATGCCATCCAAGCCGTACGTTTTTCCTTATACGGCACAATAAGCAAGTTACGAACCTGCGAACCGTTGCCGTCTTCGATAGTAGCATCCACTACCTCAGCCGTTGCGGGTGTTTCAAAAATACAATCAGTCAGCGATATACCGCCTGTAAAACTGAATATTGCCGCAGAACCCGAGGCATTAACCTCTACGCGCGAGTTAATGATGTTCATGCTATCATCAGCTATACCGCTACCCTTGAACGGCATAATTGCGTTAACAATAAGGTTTGCGCTGTCAAGTGTCAGTGTCATTCCTCCTTGTGTACCAAATGCCACTCCGTTGCCGTTGACTGTCATCTGTTCGCCACGAATAGTGGTATTCTTTCTAAGGTCGAACAAGGTGCTGTATGATTCCGAACCCTGTGATATCGTGCAAGCCTGTGCTACATCTATGATGAGACCGTCAATGCCTGTGTTGCGCACCAAGTTAGCCGAGTTGCTGATTGTATAGTTACCCTTTATCGCCAACGTGTTCATACCATCGAACGCGAACTTGCCATCTCCGAGGATGTCGTCACGGTTGCGGCTGGTAACACGCGTAGAGGCGACATACAAGTCATACTCCTCGCCGCTGACGGTTATCTGACACTCATCCGATTTTCCGTTAGCAGTAGCGGTAATGGTAGCTTTTGCACCTATTGGTGCGTTGGCGGCTATCGTCACGATACCGTTTGTTACAGTGGCTACACTTGGGTTGGAACTTGTCCATGTTATTGCCGCTTCGGAGTTAGACGGCATCAGTTGTGCTACCAGTTCGAGTTCCTCATTGGGGTCGGCGGTAATCGCATTCTCACGCAAGATCAGGGAATCAACAGCATATTTGCCATCGGTGACGGTGATGGTAAAGGTCGTGTTGTTATTCAGCGGATGGCCGTTTTGCAACGGAGTATAGACATATACACCCGGTGTAGCGTTTATAGCATTGATGGTCATCGTCTCGTAGAGCGAGAACGACACTATCGGGGCGGTGCCCTCGCCGCTCACTTCGGTGGTCAGACCGTACACCGAACCGGAGAACGGGCGGCGGCTGACTTCAATACCTGTTATCTTCTCACCGGCAGCAATGGTGTGGTCGCAACCGTTGATATAGTCTAACAGCGGGAAATAGCCGTCCGGAGTAACATTGAACTGCACATATCGTGTCTTGTAACCGATAGCACTGTTATATACCAAAATGCGAACATCCAGATAGTTCTTTTCTTGAAGTGTTTTCAGATAAACAGTTGTGTAGTTGCTTGAAGAACTGATGGGTCTCGTACACTCAGCATCTTCGTAGAATGTGCCGTATTGAGAACCGGTATTGTGGAAATCCACCGTCCAGTTGCTGCCCGATACACCATACCAGTTGGTGGCATTAGAGGGTACAGGCGATGCGTCACAGCGGATAACATCACCCACTTTGCAATTCAGTTCGTTGTTAATGTTCTGGAAATAGCCTACCGTCTTGCTTACAGACAATTCCACATCTGTCATGTAAACCGATGTGCCTATATATAGTCTTGCTTCCGCTATCTGCTCACCGACCAAGGTCGAGGGGGTCTCTTTGACACGAGTAAAGACAGTGTTATTCGCATTAGACGAACCTCCCAACTCAAAGAACCCTACTTCGCTTTCCGGTGTCACGGCATTGTTCCAATCGCTTGCGGTAAGAGACGAGGCTTCTTTGGAGTAGTTGAAGATGATATACTCCTGCGTCGTCTTTGCATTGGACAAGTACACCTTGTCGTTGATGTTAGTCAGCGTTGGAACAACCGGTACATCCGTACATATTTTCTTGGCTATCTGACGACTCGGGCTGTAGATATAGCCGGTATAGCCAGCCGCTGCCACTTTGACGCGGAGATACTTGCCCATCTCAGATTCTTTCGGAGTGTATGTTAGAGTGGTTACTGCACGGCGTTGCTGATGCACGCCGTCGAGCGCAGGTGCACCAGCCGGTTCGTCTTCCTCGATGTCACTCCATACGGAACCGTCATCGCTTATCTGCCATACTTGACTAATAACCGTCATTGCCACATCGCCGGTGAGCGTGAAACTGACGTAGTCACCCGGGGCAGGCTCAGAAGTCAATGCTACCGAACCCGAGACAGCGGGAGCGGAAATATGAACAAACTTAGCCGTCTCGCTATTTGAATCTACTATTGTGTATCCACTAATAGTTCCGTTTGTCGGTGAAACAATCTTTAATGCAGAGGAAAGGGTGATGGCACCGTGTGATACAATAGAATATTCCTTACCGGAAATATTATATTCACCGGTTCCAAAGATAACATCACCTTTATACGATTCACCAAATGCCTCTATTCCAAAAGCAAAAACGGCAGCGCCATTAGAGGAAGCAACTGTTGCATTTCCTGTGAGTCGTATATTACCGCCAATTGCTTTGATTGCGTCATGCTCTGAATTGACCAGAATAGTTTCTCCGTTGATGGTGATATTACCGATGACAAAACCTGTATTAGTAGTGCTTCCTGCTTGGATGCAGGGCCTGTCTGCAAGTTCCGTTTTAACATTCAAATCTCCGTTGATGGTAATGTCACTCATGGAGTACAAAGCACCTACAGAGGTCAGGCTACCGCTTTGTAATGTAATATCGCCACCTCCGGACACTATTCCGTATTGTCCACCGTTCAATTTGATGGTTCCATCCAGTGTAACATTGCCAGCATATAATTCGCCAAAGAAATCTATTGCAAATGCATATATAGCCGCACCCTTCAGTGAATAGACATTCGCGTTACCGGAAATACGGATATTTCCGCGAGCATGAGACTTTATAGCATCAGTGACACTACTGACAATTATATTATTACCGGTAATAGTAACATTTCCTTCATAAAAACCTGTATTATCAGCGTTGCCGGCTTGAATGCAGGGCACGTCAGGGCGTGTTGTCTTGGCATTCAAATCTCCGTTAATGGTAATGTCACTCAAAGCGTATAAAGCCCCCACAGAGGTCAGGCTTCCGCTTTGTAATGTGATGTCGCCACCTCCTGACACTATTCCGTATTTGCCGCCACTCAAATTAATTGTTCCGGCCAGTGTAATATCGCCAGAGTAAAATTTATCATTAAAATTAGTTAGATCGATTGCCATCGCAAACAAGGCTGCACCCTTCTTGGATTTAACGGTAACATTGCCGGATATATTGATTCCTCCGTCAGCATGAGTTTTAATGGCATCTGCTACGGCGTCAATATTTACGGTTCCTCCGAAGATGATAACACCACCCGAAGCAAATCCTGTATTGTCTGCAAATCCGGCTTGGACACAAGGTTCACTAGTCGACGCGGATTTGGCAATAAGGTTACCAGTTATGGATATATCACCCCACCGACAGCAAATGGCTTGTGCATTTCTTCCGTCCACATCAACATCTCCGTTTAATGTCATTGCCTCTAATGCGTACAGTGTGCCAACCGATGTAATGCTTCCACCAGTCTTCAGCATGAGTTTGCCTCCAGATACTACTGCGTAAGGTGCTCCTTCTAAATGAAAAGTACCATCCAAAGTAACATCACTCTTGAATGTCTCTCCAAACCCTGCTATAGATGTGGTCTGAATAGCGGCTTCATTGGAAGAAGTAACCGTCGCATCGCCCGTTACGCTCACAGAACCGGCATATGCATGTATCGCAACATTCACTGCACTCACATTGATTGTGCTGCCTGTAATGGTAATATTGCCGGGAGCAAAACCGCTATTGTCAGCCAAGCCTGCCTCAATAGCAGACATTCGCGATGATGATGTTGAGGCCGTTATATCTCCTGTTATAGCAACATTACCTATTCTTGCATATATAGCACGACCATTCGTACTGGTAAGGTTGAATGTGCCATTCATCGTGATACTACCATTGCGCGAATAGACTCCGTCCACTCCGGCATGGACAACAAGTGAACCTCCGGAAATAGTAATGTCCTGATCCACGTTCAAACCGTCCTTGCTGCCGGTAATATCCAATGACGCGGATATGGTATTCAGCGACGACACGGAAATAGCATTCCCGTTGGGGTTGTTCACCGTCAGCGTGTTGCTGCCTTGGATTTCCAAGGTGTAGTCACCGCTGATGCCTGTGAGCGTCAAGTCCGTATTCATAAACAGCACCGTATTGCCTGTCAGGACGATGTTGTCATTGGCAACAAGGTTGCTGGCATAGGTTGTACCGCTGACGTTGGTCGCCATGGCGCTAACACTCACCAGCACCAAGGCAATAAAAAATAAAGCCTTTTTCATATTGTATTATAATTTAATTAGCATAACTCAGGTTCAAACCTTCACGCTGCAAAGGTACGAAGATTTTTTCTAATATGCAAATAATTTTTGACTTATTTGAAATTTTATGCGATTTTTGGACAATTTTGTACGTCTGTATCGTTTATTGCCTCCGGCAGTTTATGGGGGTTATTGGCACTTCATGCAGGAGAGAAATTAAGAATTAAAAATTAATATTTCGTAGTAGTTGGTTATTTGACATGAAAAAGGAGCCCCGAAGGACTCCTTTGTCGTTTCGTTTGAGTTGTTGTTACTTGACTTGCAAGCCGTGTGCGTCGAATATCTTGCCGTCACGGATGATGTACAGCACGCCGTCAACCATCACTTTCATTGCCTTCTCGCCGTCCACGCGGATATCTTCGATGCCTTGTGCACCACCCTGTATGTCAAAGTCTTTCCATACCTCTGCTGCTTTGTATGCCTCTACCGCGCCATCCGGAACATACAGTTTGCAGTTCGGCTGATCAACATATTCGAAGACGCCCTCGCCCAGCACTTGCGGTGTAACGGCAAGGTCCGTAATCGACTTCAGATTGATGCACTCCCAGAACGCGCCGCCGCCAAGGCTTACTACGCTGCTCGGAATCGTGATAGCCGCCAAAACATAGCAACTCTCGAACGCCGATTCGCCGATAGTTATAACGGTGTTGGGTATATTCACATCGGTCAGTACATAGCAGCTTGCGAATGCATAGTCTCCGATGGTTGTCATGCCTTTCGGCAGCACTACTTTCTGAATCTTGTAAATATAGAAGATCCACGGTGCCTCATCCGGGTACCAGCCGTAGTCCATCATCTCTCCCGAACCTTCGATGGTGAGAGTTCCGGTTTCAGGGTCAAAAGACCAGGTGAGGTTATCGGCGAGGTTGCCTTCTCCGTCTTTTCCGCATATACCGGAGGTGACGTTTTCTTTATTCTTCTCGAAGAGGGCCGTCACTGTCATGTTAGCGATGATATTGTCGAATTCGCGGTCCCAACCGACGAAGGTATATCCTTCGCGAGTCGGGTCAGCCGGTGCTTGGGCTGCCTTGCCGTATTCTACCTCTTGCTCGTCAATCAGCACATGATCCCAGTTCTGGAAATAAACAGTATATTTGCGCGGAGCTGTGGTGTAAACCGCCTCATAGTCAACATCGGCAGTTACAGGTGCCAGTTCGGGAGTCCAACCGGTAAACGTGTAAACCTCTGACTCTGTTGCCGGCTTGTATTGATCAAAATATTTAGCTGCACTGTTGGCATCAGCCGTCGCGGTGGAGCCATGATTGATATGGGTGCTCAATATCTGCTTGCCATCCACGTTGACACCGTATATTGCGCTACATCCCATTTAGAGAATACGGACATATGCTGTGTGATATGGCTCAAATCTGCTGGTTTGTAAGGATTCGCATAGTTCGGATTGTTGTAGAACGAACCGCCTTCCAAGCACCAGAATGCGAATGAATAGCCTTCTTTCGCTATCGGTTCAGGGCCTACGGCAGCCTCGCCGTCCGCTACAATCACCGTGGTATGAACATCGTATCCTGAAGAAGCATCTGATAAATCGTAGAAATGAACATACCACGTCTTTTCATCCTGTCCGTAGATAGCGGTGATATCCACATCGGCAGTGATGGTGTTGTAGTCCTTGTCCCAGCCGGTGAAGTGATACCCGTCAACCTCCGGCGCTGCCGGTGGAACGGCGTTCTCTCCTTCGTTAACGAGTTGGGTATCAAGCAGTTCAGCGCCGTCCTTGCCATAGAAACGTACGGTATATTGCGGTACTTCCGGCAGATACTCGAACTGCGCGGTGAAGCCCAGAATATTATCGTCGATAGCCGGAACGTGGAGGTAATCATCGTCTGCATAGTCGTTATTCCAAGCCTGCCAACCCAAGAAGACAGCGCCTTCTTCCTCCGGGTCTTCCGGCATGTTCTGAACACTACCGCCGCAGGTTACTACCTCGCCGTAATAGCCGTTGAGTTTACCGAATCCTTCGGCCGTGAAGTCGAGTTGTTTCGGATAGCCGTTGCCATACACACCATCGAAGACGATGAGTTTCTTGACAGCATCCACATTGATGGTCTCGGTCTCACCCGGGCAGACAAAATATGCCTGGCCTTGCTCATCTACGCCGTTGTCTAACGAACGCGAAGGATAGAGCACGCGGGCAAAACTGAGACAGCCGCCTCCAGCACCGTTGATACCAAACACGCGAATCGTATCGTGGTAGCGGGCAGGAATCATAGCCGTGAGGTCTTGTACAAAATCGCCATCGGCGTTCTCAGCAAAGATACTGTCCCCCGTGAGACTGGTGATCGTCATCGGATAGCATACATCAATCTCTACCGGATCGCTATATACCTTCACGCCCGCGAGCATTATATAGAAACGCACGCCTACCTTGTACTCGAACGGATGAACGTATTGGGTGTTAGCATCATAAGCTATCGAAATCTCCTGGTCGAAGAAACGCTCTTGGTTCGGATCGTTGTAGTCCCCTACTTTCTTTCCGCTATTAGGATCCCAGAGGAAGCGTTGCTCGCTGCTGCTCCATGGAGCCGTCTCATAATAAACGCTTGCCTTAGCTGATGCAAAGACATCTGCAGTCACGGTGACCTTGTCGCCTACCATAGCGCGGGCATCGTTTTTCTCCATGCCGGGGAACGGGAAGACCTCGTTCTTATGGTCGGTAACATAAGCGTTCAACCAGTAGTTATCGCCGATGTCGTATTTGGCTACAGCGGAGAAACTACTGTGTACATTCGTCAGGTCCTTGTTCCAACCGATGAAGGTATAATCGCCCATGGTCGGCGTCGGAGCCAAGTCCGTAGCATCTTCACCACACGCTACCTCGACGGTCTTGAGAAGACTGTAATCGGCGTTGAGGAACTTAACCGTGTATTTCGGGGTCTTGTCATCGAACCACACATTGCAAGCCGGCATGGTATATTCGATGTAGTTGCCCATTTCGGTATTACTCATCGGACAGGCACTGGTCCAACTATACTCCTGGCAATCAGCGGGTTTCTGGAATGTTATCTTCTCTCCCGCGGGACGATAGACCGGCTCACCATCATTGTACACCCACGCATATTTATGGACGACAAGATGCTCGCCCGTGGAGTCGGACTTGCCGGTCAGTATGTCCGTAACGAGAAGACGATAGAGATGATTCGGCTTTACACCGTCTCCGGTAAATACACGCTTGTATTGAACCATCTGACCCTCACGGGCTTCTGCCGTAGAGAGAGTTCCCGATTTCACTGTCTTCCATACGAAATGCCCTGATTCTTTCTCATATTTATCGCACTCCTGGAATTTATATTTCACACTTCCGCTTGCCTTAATAATTCCTTCCAGCAACAATTCCTTGCCGTACCTAACCTCCTCCGGAGCGAAGAAATGACTAATATTTATCCATGCCGGAAAGTCCACGTCAAGGTAATTGTTCAGGAAAAGCCCTCTGTCGATATCGTTGCTGTCTTCCGTCTCTGCAGGATACCATTTGGACAACTGGGTGGTTCGACCAAGCACCTCTATCGCGATACGAAAATGGGTGTAGCCTTTTTGGCGGAGTTCTTCCATTTTATCCCCTATATATTTACACACATTCCCTCCCGGAGAATCATAATCTACATGATTTAAATCTCTCATAGTAGCTAATTCAGTAGAGCGGAAACCCTGCGGGGTGATTTCACCATAGTGATACCAGTAACGCATCTCAGGGTTGTCCATATCGTATGTATAGACGATGCCGGTCTTTCCGGGGATACGCTCATAGATATGAATTACGTACAAGCGATCTATGGGGACACTCAGATGGAACTTGTCGTAGAAACATATATAACCATACTCATTGAATTCATGGTACCATGTGTAGTGCCCCACGTCCGGTACTTGGTCCACATACCGGTGAGCATAACTGTACGCGAAGACATTACTTGTCAGCAATGCCGCGAAAATAAATAGAAAAAATTTTCTCATAAGATAAATGATTTAAAGGGTTTATAATGTGAGTTAGGAATACAAAATGTTCATTTTTTCCGAAATGTCGTTTATTTATACACCAATTCACGCTGCAAAGGTACGAAGATTTTTTCTAATATGCAAATAAATTTTGACTTATTTGAAAATTTATGCTATTTTTGGACAATTCTGTACGTCTATATCGTTTATTGCCTCCGGCAGTTTATGGGGTGTATTGCCTTCGGCAGTTTATATCGCTATGCGATGTTTAGGGGTTTTGAGTGATTTTTCTTTAAATTTATTTACATATGTGCATTTTTTGTAGTACCTTCGGTCCTCCCGCATGCGGGACCCACCGAAAGTACGTTCGCACTGTCGTGCAAACTACAAGATTTTGCACAAAAAAATCACACTTGTGCGAGCACAGACTAATTTTTTTGCACAAAACCTTGCAAATTTAAAAAATTTGTAGTACTTTTGCAGCGGATTTGTTTCCATAACGCACTAATTTTAGTGCATTACAGAAATGATTAGCACATTATGACCTATAATTCGTTTTATAATCAGTGGCATCATTTGGCTTGTTTTTCTACTGCACAAGTGAGAGCAATACACCCGGACTTTCCGCGTGGAAATTATCTGCATTGGCAAAAAGCGGGATATATTGTTCCATTGCGACAGGGATGGTATGCCTTTGCGGATTACGTGAACAAGCCGGATTACGCACGCTATATTGCGTCGAAGATCTATACCCCATCATATATCAGCTTGCATACCGCCTTGTCCTTTTATGGAATAATTCCGGAAGCGGTGGTGGCCATTACGAGTATTACTACGCGTAAGACTGCACAGTTTGAGAACGTTTTTGCGTCTTATAGCTACCAAACGATCAAGCCTTCTCTCTTCTGGGGCTACGAGCCAAAGCAGTTATCCGACGGAAAGACCTATCTATTAGCTACGCCGGAGAAAGCGCTGATCGACCTGCTTTACCTCTATCCGCAGTATTCAACGGAAGAAGAGATGCGCGAGTTGCGTCTGGATGAAGACTTCATGCACAACGAGTTAGACAAAGAACGGCTTTTAGAATACACCTCCCGCATCGGAAGTCCGATTCTCAACAAGCGGGTACAACTCATGCTCAAAACATACGACTTATGATTGATTTAACGTACATATGCGGTTTCTATCCGCCGCAAATCGCCAACAATGCCAACTTCCAGAAACATCTGCTTAAGGAATATATTGAGTGTATGGCGATGGAATGGATTTCTCAGTCGGCATGGTCGGACAAGTTAGCTTTCATCGGCGGCACGAACTTGCGGCTGATACAGGGTATTGACCGATTCTCTGAGGATATGGACTTCGATTGCAAAGACCTCAGCCAAGAGGATTTCGTCCAAATGACAGACGGTCTTATGCGCTATCTGACGCTGCAAGGCTTGACGGTCGAGGCACGCGATAAAGAGAATCCGAATCTGACTGCCTTCCGTCGAAATGTCTATTTCCCGGAACTGCTCTTCTCGCTTCAATTAACAGGTCATCGGGAGGAGCGGTTCTTAATGAAGATAGAGGCACAAGATCAAGGCATTGTTTATCCGCGAGAAATGGCGACAATCAGCCGTTTAGGCTTCTATTTTCCCGTTCCTGTTCCTCCTGTGAGCATTCTTCTTTCTATGAAACTATCGGCTCTTTTGACCCGTCAAAAGGGGCGTGACTTTTACGATGTCCTTTTTTTATGGCAACGCACAAAACCGGATTACGAATTCTTGAAACAACGTCACGGGATAGAGAACAAGGAACAACTATTGGTACAACTGCAAGAAACTGTCACTCATACAGATCTAAAGACCAAGCAGCGTGATTTTGAGCACCTTCTCTTTGAGCCTCGCAAAAGCGAACAGATACTCCATTTCATGGAAATTCTTGTTGCCGATTATTAAGAGGTGTCTCGGTTGTGTCTCGGTTGTGAGTCGGTGGATGACGCAGGCGATACAAACTATTTTTCTCAAAAAATCCATTTTTATTTGCAAATTTGAAAAATTTGTAGTAATTTTGCAGCCGCAAAAGTGTGGGCGTTGGCTCGCAGACATGTAAAAACACATTAGGACAAACAATTACATATTCAATAACATAACACACAATGGAAAAGAAAAAAAGAGTTTACACCTTCGGTAACGGCGGTGGCAAGGGCGCTAACTGCGCAGAGATGAACCTCGTAGGTGTTCCTGTTCCTCCCGGATTCACGATCACCACGGAGGTTTGCAACGAGTACTATCAGGTAGGTCAGGAGAAGATCGTAGAAGAGTTGACGAACGAGGTAAACGCTGCGGTAGCGCACGTAGAGAACCTCATGAACTGCAAGTTCGGCGATCCGAAGAACCCGCTGCTCGTTTCCGTTCGTTCGGGTGCACGTGCATCCATGCCGGGTATGATGGATACCATCCTCAACCTCGGTCTGAACGACGTAGTGGCTGAGGGTATGGTAGCCAAGACCCAGAACCCGCACTTCGTATATGACTCCTACCGCCGTTTCGTACAGATGTACGGCGACGTAGTGCTCGGTATGAAGCCGGTGAACAAGACCGACATCGATCCGTTCGAGGCCATCATCGAAGAGGTGAAAGAGATCCGCGGCGTGAAGCTGGACAAGGACCTCAACGTTGATGAACTCAAGCTCCTCGTAGCTCGTTTCAAAACCGCTATCAAAGAGCGTACCGGCAAGGATTTCCCGGATGATCCGATGGAGCAACTGTGGGGCGCTATCTGCGCTGTCTTCCGCAGCTGGATGAACGAGCGCGCAATCCTCTACCGTAAGATGGAAGGTATTCCTGACGAGTGGGGAACGGCCGTTTCGGTTATGGCAATGGTATTCGGAAACATGGGCGACACCTCCGCAACAGGTGTATGTTTCAGCCGCGATGCCGGAAACGGTGAGAACCTGTTCAACGGTGAGTACCTTGTAAACGCACAAGGTGAGGACGTGGTAGCCGGTATCCGTACGCCGCAACAGATCACCAAGATCGGTTCGCAGCGCTGGGCAGAGCGCGCTGGTATCAGCGAGGCTGAGCGTCTGGCGAAATATCCGTCTATGGAAGAGGCTATGCCGGAGATGTACGCCGAGTTGAACGCTATCCAGCAGAAGCTCGAGGACCACTACCGCGACATGCAGGATATGGAGTTCACCGTTCAGGAAGGTAAGTTATGGTTCCTTCAGACCCGTAACGGTAAACGTACCGGTACGGCGATGGTAAAAATCGCAATGGACATGGTTCGCGAAGGCAAGATCAGCGAGAAAGAGGCGATCATGCGCTGCGAGCCGCAGAAGTTGGACGAACTGCTCCACCCTGTCTTCGACAAAGACGCGCTGAAGAAAGCCAAAGTCATCACGCAAGGTCTGCCCGCTTCTCCGGGCGCTGCTTGCGGTCAGATCGTCTTCCACGCTGACGACGCTCAGGAGTGGCACGCTAACGGCCACAAGGTGGTGATGGTTCGTATCGAGACCTCGCCGGAAGACCTCGCAGGTATGTCGGCAGCTGAGGGTATCCTCACCGCACGCGGCGGTATGACCAGCCACGCAGCCGTAGTAGCTCGCGGTATGGGTAAATGCTGCGTATCGGGTGCAGGTGCTATCCAAGTAGATTATAAAGCTAAGACCGTGAAGATCGAGGGCGTGACCTACAAAGAGGGTGACTACCTCTCGCTGAACGGTACAACAGGTCAAGTGTATGCCGGTGAGATCCCGACGAAGGCTGCTGAGCTGAGCGGTGACTTCAAGGCATTGATGGACCTGTGCGACAAATATACCAAATTGCAGGTTCGTACGAACGCAGACACCCCGCACGACGCTGCTGTGGCACGTGCTTTCGGTGCTAAGGGTATCGGTTTGACCCGTACGGAGCACATGTTCTTCGAGGATAAGAAGATTCTCGCGATGCGTGAGATGATTCTCGCCAAGGACAGCGCAGGTCGCGAGAAAGCACTGGCTAAACTCCTTCCCTATCAAAAGGCTGACTTCAAAGGTATCTTGGACGCTATGGACGGACTGCCTGTGAACATCCGTCTGCTCGATCCGCCTTTGCACGAGTTCGTTCCGCATGATCTGAAAGGTCAGGAGCAAATGGCGAAAGAGATGGGCGTGAGCGTAGAAGAGATCCAGGCACGTGTGGCTTCTCTCGCAGAGAACAACCCGATGTTGGGTCACCGCGGATGCCGTCTTGGTATCACCTTCCCGGAGATCACCGCTATGCAGACCCGCGCTATCCTCGGCGCTGCTTGCGAACTCAAGAAAGAAGGCAAGAACCCGATGCCGGAGATCATGGTACCACTGATCGGTATTCTCTATGAGCTCAAGCAGCAGAAAGAGATCATCCAGCGCGTAGCGAAAGAGGTATTCGAGGAGTACGGTATCGAGGTAGAGTTCGAGATCGGTACGATGATCGAGATCCCGCGTGCAGCGCTGACCGCTGACCGCATCGCTACGGAGGCTCAGTACTTCAGCTTCGGTACCAACGACCTCACGCAGATGACCTTCGGTTACAGCCGTGACGATATCGCATCCTTCTTGCCGGCTTATCTGGAGAAGAAGATCCTCAAAGTGGATCCGTTCCAGGTACTCGACCAGAACGGTGTTGGTCAGTTGATCAAGATGGCCGTTGAGAAAGGTCGCGCCGTTCGTCCGGGATTGCGTACCGGTATCTGCGGTGAGCACGGTGGAGAGCCGAGTTCGGTTAAGTTCTGCGCTCGCGTAGGCATGAACTACGCTTCCTGCTCGCCGTTCCGCGTTCCTATCGCTCGTCTGGCAGCCGCTCAAGCAGCAGTAGAAGATGAGGAATAATTCTTCCACATTCGCAATCGTAACCGGCGCCTCTTCAGGCATCGGTTACGCTTTTGCGGAGCAACTGGCCAAACGCGGCTATAACCTGCTCATCGTCAGCAATGTGCCTCAGATCCATGAGGCGGTAGAGAAAATAAAATCTTCCATTTCCAATCTCCAATCTCCAATCGAGGTCGTGGGTCTCGTCATGGACCTCGGTCAGCAGAGTTCCGCGCGCGAACTATATGAGTACACACGCGCGCACGGAATGGAGATCGAAGTGCTGGTGAACAACGCCGGCGTCTATCACGACAAGGACATCCTCGATGACAGCGAAGGCTTCACGAGCCTCATCATGAACCTGCATATGTACACGCCCGCGATGCTCTGTTACCTCTTCGGTCAGGACATGCGTGCGCGCGGCAAGGGCTATATCCTCAATGTCTGCTCCGTCACCGCCAAGATGGCGGCGCAGCGCTTGGGTACTTACGGAGGCACGAAAGCGTTCCTCGCGCATTTCACCCGCGCGTTGCATATCGAGTTACGCAAATACGGCGTGAGCGTGACCAACGTCAGCCCCGGCGCCGTGGATACAGGTCTCTACTCTATCTCGCCGACAATCACGAAGATCGGCAAGTGCTTAGGCATCATCGTCAGTCCGCAGACCCTCGCCCGCCGAGGACTCTTTGCGCTCTTCCACGGATGGGCCAAAACAACAATACCCACCGTTTTCTGGCAGGTATTGTGCTTCATCATTCTGCTAATCCCTACGGGATTGCTCAGACTGATCCGCAGACTCGGATTATTCTGATTTAATCCAAGAAATAATCCACCGTCGTTACGACGCGTACGTGTTTTACCCAAGGTTGGTATTGGTCACTCTCGACCGAGAACTGACCTTGGCTGGCACGACGTATGCTTCCCAGACTGCATTTCGCATCTTCGGCGAACTTCTGCGCTACGGCGCGGGCATTCTGCGTAGCCTCTTCGATCATCGACGGCTTGAGTTCCGGCAGACCGTTGAACTGGTAATCGAGGTTCCAACTCTCGGTCTTGACGATGATACCCTCTTTGAGCAGTTCGGCCTCTTTGCCTTGGCTGGCTACCACGAGATCCACTTTGTCCGTCGAGACGATGAGCGAAGTGCTCAGCGTGTACTTGAACTCCGGACGTACGCCGTAATAGCTGTCCCAGTTGTTGTTGACGGAGATAGAACCCTGACGGATGTCAGCCTCCTCAAAACCCAGCGCGAGCAGGTGTTTCTTCACGCGTGCCGTCACTTGCTCCACTTTCTCGTAGAGCGCAGGCAGGTCATTGCCGCTCCAGGCGAAAGACAACGGCCATACGGCATAATCGGCCTTCACCTCGCGGGTACTCAGACCCTTCACACTCACTGCGCGATCTTTGCTCGCGATCTTACTGATACCCAGGTAGATAAAGAGTCCACCAAGGCATAAACCTACGGCGATCAATGCGCCGGCTAAAAGATTACTTTTCATACTACTTATCATGCTTATGTTCATAAAGTGCTTCATCTACGTTGATGATGTAGTCGCCCATCTTCTCGAGTTCGAGGATGATATCCATGTAGTTGACGCCGGTTGAGTAGTCGTACTCCTTATCGGTGATAGCCTGCATGTTGCGGCTCTTGAGTTCATCGCGGAAGGTGTTGATCTCGTTCTCCATATTCGTCATCTCGTAGAACTCCTCCTGCGTGATGTTGACGCGCTCGAGGGCATCGACCATCTTCGCCTGTGCGCCGGTGAGCAAATAGATCATCTGCTCGACATTCTTCTCCTGCATCTCGGTGAAGGCCATGTTGACTTCGTGCTTGTGCTTGATATAGCGCGAGAGGTTGAAGTTCGCATCGCCGACCGACTCCAACTCACTCACGATACGCAGCATCTTATGTACCTCGTGCTTGGACTGATCGGACAGACGACCGTCGGCTACTTGGTTCAAGTACTGCGCAATCTCGTATTCCATGCGGTCGCAGATACCTTCGTATTTCTCGATACGCGAGTACACCTTGGTGAACTGCGCATCGTCGTTCTCGTAGAACAGGTCATGTACCATACCGATCATACGCTGTGCGCGCAGCGCAAAGACATGCACTTCCTTCCAAGCCTGAAGAATCGACAACTCGGAGGTGGACATAAGACCACCGGAGATGAACTTGAGTTGGCTGTCCGTATCTTTTTGCTCGGGTTTGGACGGGATGATGAGCATCACCAGTTTCTCCAACCACGGAATGAATCCGATAAGGATACAGGTGTTGAGGACGTTAAACGTGGTGTGGAAGGTAGCGAGTATCGCGTTCAGCTTATCCGGCGAGACCTCAGACGGAACACCCGGCGTGAAGTCCACGCCCCATATCCGACATACGCCGCCTACAAACCAACGGAACACGCAGAGCACCCATATCACGCCGAAGAGGTTGAATACCAGGTGGGCCATAGCCGCACGGCGTGCCTGTACCGAAGCCGAGAGGGCCACGATATTCGAGGTGATGGTTGTACCGATGTTCTCACCAAGGACGAGCGAGATACCCATGTCTATCGGCAGCACGTGCGTCGAGCAGAGTGTCATGGTGATGGCCATAATCGCCGCCGAGGACTGTACGGCAAAGGTCAGAATACCGCCGACCAGCAGGTATAGGAAATAACTGCCGTAGCCCCAACTGGAGGTAGCCAGGAAGAAATTCCGAACGGGTTGCATCTCATCCAAGTGCATCTCCGTCGCGTTGATCTTCAGCGTCGTCAAGCCCAAGAGCAACAAGCTAAGACCCATCAGAAAATCACCGAGGTTGGCGTTCTTCTTCGTGTAAATCAGCGCGACGGCCAGTACAATCGCGGTATAAACCACTAATCGCAGGTCAAACGAACCGCCGCCGAGAACCATGATCCACGCCGTGAAGGTCGTTCCGATGTTCGCACCCATGATGACGGAGATCGCTTGCGCCAGGCTCAGAATTCCCGCCGACACGAAGCTGACCGTCATGACCGTCGTAGCCGTTGAAGACTGCACTGCCGCCGTGATAGCCGCTCCGGTAAGGACGCCGGTGAAACGATTCGTCGTGGCAGTCCCGAGTACTTTACTCATGGTACTACCCGCCATCTTCTGCAGACCTTCAGACATCACTTTCAGTCCGTACATCAACATCGCGACGGACCCGATCAACGTGATAATTTGTAAAACTAATTGCATATAGTATTATTTGATTAACGCTTTGTTGTTATAGCCGTCAATATACATCTCCAACGGCTTGTCGAGGCGCACATGACGCACAAGTTCCGTCTCTTCGACGGCCGGCAGTTTATCCAGCGCTTCGATATCATAGATATCGTCCGGTCGCGCCCATGGGTCGATATTCATGTATCCGACATTGAACGACGTGAGGTTCTGGAAGAAATGACTGCCCTGCGAGGGTTCGATACGGAAGTTCTCCAGACTGCATTCCGCAATCGCTTTCGCTTCGCTGATATCGCCCCATGCGACGGGTACTCCGAGTGTAGAGATCTGCGAACCCCAACGGCCGTAGCCGATAAGCAGGTATTGCCGTCCCTCTTTGCGCATCCGGGTGTTCCACTCACGAATCGTAGCCGCCATTTCGCGCGTGCGTAAAATATCAAAGGTGTCGCGGCGCAGGTAGATGATGTCTTGTACACCCTCTATCTGTCCCACGCCCAGGGCATTGCCGCTCCGAAGGAGCGCATCGCTCTCATCGATCTTGTCCCACTCCACTTTCGCCGTCAGGCTGTCGGCCGAGATAGGACGGATCTGCAGCACATGGAAGATCTGCGGGTCGCACTCCAGATTCACTGCAAACTCGATCTCTACCGGGCACTTGATCTCCTCTTGCGCCATCTCGAGCAGCGAGCGGATGATCTCTGCGAGCGGGAAGGTATTGAACTTCAACTGCGGCGCAAAAGTCACGATACGCGGACCGTCGGGATAACAGGAGTCCACGATGCGCATGTTCTCGCGGTCATAGGTCGAGGCAATCAGTTTCAGACTCTCGAACTGACCGCATTCGTGTATCGGGAAGCGCGCGAGGTTCACCGCGTCGTCCACCGATGTCTTGAATTTCTCCGGATTCAGATTCAGCGCCAGCATCGACTGCTGCGTCTCGCGCATAGCGAGGTCAATCGTCGAAGTCTGCATCACGTTCTTCGGGTATTTGGGACTGAAACGGAGCACTTGCTCGCCGTCCACCACGACCTTGCCCAAACCGTACGCCACCTTCACAATACCGTCTTCGGGTTTCTCCTTGCCGACGGGATAGAAATTGATGCTGCGCGCTACGCCGGAGATGACGGGGAAGTAATAGTTCCCTTCCGGTTCGCCGCACACCTCCTGCAGCACGATCGCCATCTTCTCTTCGCTCAGCACATTCCCCGTCGAGGTGATATAGCCACGCGAGGCGGCGTAATAGACGGAGGCATAGACCGACTTGATGGCTTTGGTGAGCAGTCGTAACTGCTGGTCGGCATTCTCCGTATGCGGGATCATATAGGTGCTATACACGCCCGCGAAAGGCTGATAATACGAGTCCTCCAGTTTGGAAGACGACCGCACGGCGAGCGGTTTGTTGGTCACCTTAATGAAATGCCGCAGAGCCTGAATCAGCGCCGAAGGCAAAGCCGCAGCCACGAACTCCGAGAGCAACTCTTCGTCTGTGAGGTCGGCGTTGATGACGTATTGCAGGCCGTTATCGTGAATGAACTTATCGAAGAACTCCGTCGTCAATACCATCGTACGCGGCACGAGCACACGGATATTCTCCCATCGATCATAGAGGTCGTTTTTCTGCAGCACATGGTTGAGGAACGCGAGTCCTCTACCCTTGCCGCCCATGGGTCCCTCGCCCACCCGCGCGAACCAGATCGTGTCGTTATAGGTGTCGGGACTGTATTTGGCTACCACACCAAGCGCTTGGTTGATACGGTAGTCGTGAATAAGACGGATGTTCAGCTGGCGCACATGCTCGATGTCCGCGTCGTCTTGGATCTTCAGCGCACTCACAGGGCGGCCTACGGAGAACAATCCGCGGGCAAAGAGCCATTTGCTGAGGTAGTTGTTATCACTCAGCCGACGGAAAGCCGCCGGCGAGATAGTGGATATCACGCGTTCGAAAGCCTCTAAGTCACTCGCGCGGGTGATCTCTTTCCCCGTCCGCGGGTCCTTGGCAATGAAGTCACCGA
Organism: uncultured Bacteroidales bacterium; assembly: GCA_900321005.1. Classification (GTDB taxonomy): domain Bacteria; phylum Bacteroidota; class Bacteroidia; order Bacteroidales; family Paludibacteraceae; genus Colicola. Next base: position 28,754 of record ONUF01000005.1, read on the forward strand.
AACCGAACTCCGACTCGATATACTCGCTCACTTCTTGCGTCAGGGTCTTCGAGGTCTTGACCACAAAACCAACCTTCAGTTTGTTGGCCGTCGCGCGCATCGACTCCTGCGAACTCTGCATCAGGAACGGCATCGTCGGGTTGTCCTCGCGTATCAGTTGGCACAGGTCCACACCCGCATCGAGTTTCTCGCTCGAAGACGGGTCGCCCTTATGCAGCACGAAGCCGATATCGGAGATCACGCCGATCATGTTCTTGCCGTAGCGCTGGTACAGTTCGACCGCCTCGTCGTAGCATGTAGCCATGAGCATCTTCGGACGCGCACGCTTACGCAGCAACTGCTGCTTCTCGTTGAGGGCGTCGCGGATAGCGATGCTGTTCTGGTGTAGTACCAGTTTGTAGAGCAGCGGCAGATAGGTCGAGTAATAGCGCACGCTGTCCTCCACCAGCATGATTGCGCGCACGCCTTCTTCAAGGATATCGTGCGGCGCGTTCATGCGGTCCTCTATCAGTTTGATGATCGCGATGATGAGGTCCGTGGAGTTGTTCCAGTTGAAGAAATAGTCGATGTCGCGCTTGTCATGCTGCTCGATACGGTTGTATATCTCTTTGCTGAAAGCCGAGAGCAACACGATCGGACAGTCCGGCATCAGGGTCTTGGCCTCTTTGGCGAACTCGAACACATCCAGTTCGCCTACGCTGTACATCGTGATGATGAGGTCAAACGGCAGTTTCTTGGCTGCCTTGCGTTCCTCGATGATCGCGAGCGCCTCGCGCGTCGTCTCCGCACGGGTGATAGCCGGCGGATTACTCAGATTCAACTCCGCGTACTCCTGCGCGATCTGCACGTCGATACGACCGTCCTCCTCGAGCGCAAAACTGTCGTAGTTATTGCACACGAGCAAGATGCGCTTCACGCGCTTCTCCATCAACGATGTATAATTGCTTTCCATTAAACCAGTCCTTGCTCGACCATCGCATTCGCGACTTTCATGAAGCCGGCGATGTTAGCGCCTTTGACATAGTTGATATAGCCGTCTTCTTCCGTGCCGTATTTGAGGCAAGCGGCGTGGATATCGGCCATGATGGTACGCAGACGCTGATCCACCTCTTCGGCCGTCCATTTCAGACGCATGCTGTTCTGCGTCATCTCCAGACCCGAGGTAGCTACGCCGCCGGCGTTGGATGCCTTACCCGGACTGTACAGAATCTTCGCGCCCTGGAACAAAGCGATAGCGTCCGGCGTGGTAGGCATGTTAGCGCCTTCCGTCACGCAGAAGCATCCGTTCTTGAGCAGGTTCTCTGCATCCGCTTTCTCTATCTCGTTCTGGGTAGCACACGGCATGGCGATGTCGCAGGCGATCTTCCAAGGACGCTCACCCGGGAAATACTGGGCTTGCGGGAACTTAGCCGCATACTCTTTGATACGTCCGCGACGCACGTTCTTCAACTCGAATACATAGTTCAGTTTCTCCTCGTTGAGTCCTTCCGGATCGTAGATAAAGCCGTCACTATCGCTCAGCGTCAACACTTTCGCCCCCAGACGCATGGCTTTCTGTGCCGCGAACTGCGCTACGTTACCGGCGCCGGAGATACATACGCGTTTGCCTTCAAAGCTCTCTCCGCGGGTAGCGAGCATCGCCTCTGCGAAATAACATGCGCCGTAGCCCGTAGCTTCCGGACGCATAAGACTACCGCCCCATGTCTGGCCTTTGCCCGTTAAGGTCCCCGTGAACTCATCGCGCAGACGCTTGTACTGACCGAACATAAAGCCGATCTCGCGACCGCCCACACCGATATCACCTGCCGGCACGTCGGTGTCTGCGCCGATATGACGTTGCAACTCCGTCATGAAACTCTGGCAGAAACGCATCACCTCCGCATCACTCTTGCCGCGCGGCGAGAAGTCCGATCCACCCTTTGCGCCACCCATCGGCAGGGTCGTCAGCGCATTCTTAAAGGTCTGCTCGAACGCCAGGAACTTCATGATACTCAGGTTCACGCTCGCGTGGAAACGGATACCGCCTTTGTACGGACCGATAGCGCTGTTCATCTGCACGCGGAAACCGCGGTTGATCTGTACCTCGCCCTGATCGTCCATCCAAGGCACGCGGAACATGATCACGCGCTCGGGTTCAACGATGCGCTCCATCACTTTCTGCTCACGCAGATACGGGTATGCCATGATCATAGGAGCTACGCTCTCTACTACTTCGCGAACAGCCTGATGAAACTCCTGCTCGCCCGGGTTCTTACGAATGAGTTCGGCCATAAAACCGTCCACCCATGCTTGTGTTTGCTTGTCCATAAAACTAAAATTTAAATCCTTTTTTGTACCACTTGCCCCAATTAAGGCAAATTACGGCACAAAGGTAGTAAAAAAAAATAATATATGCAAGAATGCATGAATTTTTTCTTAAAAAATTATGCAGGAACTTGTCCATATGCAAAAAAAGTAGTACCTTTGTGCCCGCAAAAGATGTAGTATGAGGCGAGTTGTTGTATTTTCTCTAATCTTTTTAGCACTGCCCTTATGGGCAGGCGAAGCGGCGGATACCACCGACCTCCGGCTACGCGAACTGAACGAAGTGAGCGTGACGGGACATGCGGGTGAGGGCTTGGCCGTAAGCGGTTACCGCCTGGTAGCCACCATGACGCAGGACGATATCCGCATCCTGCCGGTGACGACCGTTGCCGACCTGCTGCAGTATATCCCCGGTGTCGATATCCGGCAACGCGGCGCGAGCGGCGTGCAAGCCGACCTGTCCATCCGCGGCGGAACTGGCAAACAGGCGAAGGTCTTTCTCAACGGCATCGACATGACCGACCCGCAGACGGAGCACTACACCATGGACCTGCCGATCGACGCCCTGATCATCGAGCGTATCGAAGTGCTGCAAGGTACCAACTACGCCCTCGATGCCTTCTCCGGAGCTATCAATATTGTCACGAAAAGAGTGAAAGAATTAGAGAATGAGAGAGTGAGGGACATAGAGGTTAGCGGCAAACTGACGGCCGGCGAGTTCGGGTTGGTCAATCCGGCCTTGGCGGTGAAGGTAGATAAGGAAGCATGGTATCTCAACAGCGCCGTGTCCTATAACCGCTCCGGCGGCTATGCCGTCAACACCGACTATCAGATTGTCAATGCGTTCCTGCAAGCCGGTCTTCACGATCTGGATTTCCAAGCGGGCGCACAGATGAAAGATGCAGGGGCCAACTGCTTCTATTCCACCAAATACCCTAATCAGTTCGACGCCACGCGCACAGCTTTCGCCACAGCGGCGTACCAGCATCGCTGGACAAGCGGATGGGCCATCCATGCCAACGCCTATTACCGTGCCCATTACGACCGCTTTGAATTATATCGCGGCGGCAAAGATGCGGAGGGACATGACGCTCCCGCATGGTATGCGCCGAATATCCATTGGACCCACACCTCCGGCGCGCATCTCGAGGGTTCGTGGTCGAATACGTGGTCAAAGACCACGGCGGGCGTCGAAATGCGTGATGAGTTCATCCGTTCGTCGAACATGGGCGTGCACAACCGCGTGCAACTCCGGTACTTCGCCGAGCAGCGTTTCTACTGGCGTGGACTGAGTGCCGCCGTCGGAGGCGCAGGGATATGGAATGCGCAGTTCGGACATGACTGGACGGCAGGCGCCAACATCGGCTACGAACCCATCCGAGGACTGCATCTCTTCGTGAATGTCAACCGCGCCATCCGTGTACCGACCTTCACCGATCTCTACTACCACTCCGCCACCCAGGAAGCGGATCCCCTAACCCGACCGGAGAAAGCGCTGCAGTTAGAAGGGTCTATCCAATTCTCCAAAGGTTATTGGTATGCCTCCGCGGCGGGTTATTACCGTTGGGGACAAGACATCATCGATTGGATCAAAGTGCCGGACCCGAATGTTACCGTCTGGCGTAGTACCAACAACTCCCGCGTCAACGCGGCGGGCGCAGAAGCCACCGTCGGTTTTCAGGGACATAAATGGATCAAACGCATCGAGTTGAGTTATGCTTTCTGCGACGTGCAAGCCGATGCCGGCGGGATGCTCTCGCTCTACGTGCTGGACTATCTGCGCCACAAAGCCACCCTGCGCATCGAGCACACGATCTACAAAGGTTTCGGCGCGTCCTGGAGTCTGTCCTTCCGGCAGCGGGAAGGCGAATATACCTCCTTGGAAGGTACCATCCAACACTACCAACCGGTATGGTTGCTGGATGGATGCGTCTATTGGCAAAACCCGCATGTCAAGATCAGCGTCGAGGCACATAACATGGCCGACCGGATCTATTACGACTTCTCCGGCGTGCTCCAACCGCGGCATTGGGTCTCCGGAACGGTCCAGTTTAGGCTATAAGAAATGATAAATATGCGAGCATTTTTATTTTTTTGACCGAATTATTTGCACAATTGATTATTTTTGTGTATCTTTGCGGCAAATTTGAAAAAAACATTTTAACATTCATAAAACACACAAGCAATTATGGTTCGTACAACATTTAATCGTCTCCGTGCAGTAAAGGACAGTCTTCCCCACGGAAGCATGGATGCTATCGCCGCAGAATTGGAAGTTAGCGGCGATGAAGTAAGAGCTTATTTCAATGGTGAGGGCAATGCCGACTACCACCTTGAGCCGGGTCCCGACGGAGGTATTGTAGTATTCAGCAATACTCGTATCCTGGAGGTCGCTCTGCGCAAGGCGTGGGAGGTTCAGAATGCCCTTTAAACGGCAGTGAACGGTATTCGAATTTCGATTTTCAAACGGGTAATAGCTCTGGTGCTCTGCATCGGGGCGTTACCTTTTTTGAATAACGCACGCGCATACGCACAGGAGGAGGCAAAGGTCGAGAATCGCTGGCTCGATGATTATCATCAGCATATCGGTCTCACCTACGGCGCCGATGTCACGCTCAACGCCAACTATCTCTGGCGCGGACTGTATGCCGGAGGTTTGTGTCTTCAGCCGAGTGCGAGCGTGGGCTACGGCGGTCTGTATGCCACCGCATGGTGGAGTATCGGTACAACCGACTGGGCCTTCACGCGTTTTCAACCGGAGTTCGACTTCATCATCGGTTTCAACCGATGGGGACTCAATGCCAGTGTGGTCTATATCCATAACTTCAACAGCGGGTTCTTTGATTTCCATAACTACCCCGATCACGGGAATGTCCTGGAGGTCGATCTGCGCTATACCGTCAGCAGCAAGTTGCCGCTCAGTTTCCTTTGGGCGACGCGCGTCTCAGCCGCAGACGGATATCTCAATGAGGCAGGCGATATCGTGCGGGCGTACTCTACCTATATCGAACTGAGTTATACCCATCATTTCCCGTACGACATCCGTCTGTACGGCGCAGTAGGCATCACGCCTTGGCGCAGCCTTTACACGCATTTTGAGCAGGGTTTCGGAGTAGCGAATATCGACATCCGCTTGCGCAAAGACTGGAGCCTGAGTGAGCACTGCGGTATGATGCTGCAAGCCGAGTTTGCGATGAACCCCACGCGCCTGGCGGCCAACCATAGTACCGCAGAATGGCATCCGTCCAACCCGCATCGGCAGAGTGTCAATGCGAATATCGGATTAGGATTTTATCTCAAATAACATAACAAACAATCAAAATGAAAAAAGTATTAGTTCTTGTTGCCGCTATGATGGCGGTGGTAGTTTCTGCTAAAGCAGAAGTAGCGTTTGCTTACGAGGCAGGCGCAGAGCTTGTCAGCGCCTATATCTGGCGTGGTCAGTATAACGGCGGTTTGTCGTTCCAACCGGAAGCATTGATCGGTTTTGACGGCGAGCACACGTCCTTGCGTCTCGGCGCATGGGCCAGCATCGGAGCGTCGGATTGGAAGTTCCAGAAAGGTCTGCCCGTGGAGGAAATCAATCCCAACACCCGTTTCATGCCGGAGGTGGACATCATCGGTTCGTTCTCGCTGTTTGGTCTGACGGTCGGATTTAACCATTATTACTACTGCGACGGCACGAGCTTCCTCAACTGGAAGAGCGTAGCCGATATCGATGCACAAGGCGGTACATCTACCACGGAAGTATGGGCGGGTTATAACTTCTCGCAGATCTTCGGCGACAAAGCCGGCGCGTATATCAACTGGTACACCACTGTGGCCGGAGGTGACCTCATCTACATCCTCAACGAGCAGACGGGTGAGGAGGAGGCCAAACGCGCTTGGTCCAGTTACCTCGAGATTGGTTATGACTACACCTTTGAGGATGTCGGCGTGACCGTCGGCGCGCAGGTAGGTATGTCGCCTTGGAAGAGTGATATGTACAGCAATGAGAAATTTGCGGTCACGAACATCAGCCTCAAGATTGACAAGGAATGGGAATTTGACCATTTCTCCCTCAACCTGTTCGCACAGGGCAGCCTGAACCCCAACGGTTTGGTGACGGATAAAAATGACCCGAACTATAATATCTATATCAACAAAGCCGGTGACGAGAAACTGTACCTGCAGAAACTCAACGGCGTTGTCGGCCTCGGTATCTGGTTTTGAGTCGATAGGATCGACACCCGTTTAAGCCATGCGGCATATAAGCAAACAGCATAGCATCGGTGCGCTCGTCGGCTTAGCCGTAGCAGCGTTGCTCATCTGGGGGTGGAAAGACGAACCTCGCTTGCGCTATTTCCGCAACGAAGAGAAGGTCTTCGGGACGTATTATAACATTCGCTACGAAGCCAAGGCGGATTTGCAAGACAGCATAAATGCTGCCTTGACCGCCTTCGACAACAGCCTGAGTATGTTCAATCCCCACTCCATCCTCTCGGCGATCAACGCCAACCGCGACACCACGACCGATGCCGCCTTCGAAGCTATGTGGGCCGAAGCAGAACGCGTCTATGCCCTCTCTAACGGCGCCTTTGACATCACCGTCGCTCCGCTGGTGAATTATTGGGGTTTCGGCCGGCGAGTCGCCGGAGACAGTTATTCCAATCTCCAATCTTCAATCTCCAATCTCCAATCTCCAATCGACAGCCTCCTGTCGTTCATCGGCTTCGAGAAAGTGGCGCTGGTCAATCATCGGGTGATCAAGGACGATTACCGCACGCAGATAGACGGCGGAGCCGTGGCGAAAGGACAGGCATGCGACATGATCGCCGATGTGCTGCGTCGGCAGGGATGTACGAACTGGCTCGTAGATATCGGCGGTGAAGTAGTGGCGCACGGCGTGAACGATAAAGGTACGCCCTGGCATATCGGTATCACCAAACCCAACCTCAACAACGAAGGGGCGCAGGAGGACCTGCAAGAAGTGCTGGCGGTCAGCGACATATGCATGGCTACCAGCGGTAACTACCGCAATTACTACTACGCCGACGGCGAGCGCCGCAGTCATACCATCGACCCGCGAACCGGTTATCCCGTTCAGCACTCGCTCTTGAGCGCCACCGTGGTCAGTTCGTCCTGCATGCGTGCCGATGCCTTGGCAACCGCATGCATGGTGTTGGGAGCCGAAGAAGCGATCGCGATGATTGACCGCGCGAAAGACGCAGCATGCTACCTCATCGTGGCAGAAAATGACAGTTTACGCGTCATTCAATCCCCAAAATGGGAAGAAATGACGACAAAATAAAGAATTTATTTGCATATATCAGAAAAAAGCAGTACTTTTGTCGGCTAAATTTGGCGAAATGCGCAAAAACATATATCTCATATTGCTCTTATTAGTGGTAGTACTCACGAGCTGTGGGGACTACCAGCGTCTGTTGAAGTCGCGTGACCCGGAGGAGAAATACCAGGCGGCGCTGAAGTACTTCGACGACAAGCAGTATGTGAAGGCCCAGACGCTCTTGGATGATGTCACGGCCTACTACCGCGGTACGGAGCGTTCGGAGGATGTTACAGCCTATCTTGCGCGCTGTTACATGGGCCAGAAAGCATATGAGTCGGCTACCAATTACTACGAAGCCTATATCCGTAATTACCCGAAGGGTAAGTATGCCGCCGAAGCGTATTTCCAGATAGGTCACTGCCAATATCTCGACTCGCCCGACGCACGCCTTGACCAGACGATCACCGCACAGGCCATCTCCGCCTTTGAGACCTTCGTAGAACTCTTCCCGGAGAGCCCTTATGCCGAGCAGGCGTACCGCGAGATGAACGAACTGTACGACAAGTTGGCGTATAAGGAGTTGAAGAGCGCGCAGTTGTATTATAACCTCGGTTCGTACCTCGGCAACAACTACCTCAGCTGCGAGATCGTATGCAAGAACGCGCTCAAGAACTACCCGAGCAATAAGTACCAGGAGGAGTTCAACTGGCTCATCCTGGAGTCCAAATACCAGCAGACGGTCAATTCGTACGAGGAGCTGAAAATGGAGCGCGCCCGCGATGCGCAGGATGAGTACTATAACTTCATCACCGAGTTCCCCGACTCCAAGCACCGCAAAGAAGCAGACAAGATGCTGACCACCATTCGTAAAATAATAAAAGAGTAACATATGAACTACAAAGAATCGAAAGCACCTAAGAACACGGTTACCCGCGACATCAACCAGCTCACCGAGCCGGTAGGTAATGTCTATGAGACCGTAGCGATCATCGCCAAGCGCGCTAACCAAATCAGCGCCGGCATCAAGAAAGAACTGGACGCGAAGCTGCAGGATTTCTCTATTCCGCAGGACAACCTCGAGGAGACCTTCGAGAACAAAGAGCAGATCGAGATCAGTCGCCAGTATGAGCGTCTGCCCAAACCCACGCTGATGGCTACTCAGGAGTTCATCGACGGCGAACTCGTTTACCGCTCCGGTAACCGCGATGACGCGTTGAAATAAACCTCTAAACCTCGCGCAGCGAGATAAACTGCACGAAGTGCAATACACATGAGTTTGTGCAACAAACGAATAGTGGTTGGTATCAGCGGCGGCATCGCAGCGTATAAGATACCCGAACTCATCCGTTCGCTCGTCAAAGCGGGCGCGGAAGTACGGGTAACGACGACGCAAAACGCGCTGCAGTTCGTGACCGAGTTAACCCTGCAAACCGTTTCGGGCAGCAGGGTTTATTCAGATGTGTTTGCAGCCATCAACGAGCATGCCACCGAGCATATCTCTTTGCCCGAATGGTGTGACGCGATGATCGTCGCGCCCGCGACGGCAAACGTGCTCGGTAAGATGGCGTCCGGCATTGCCGATGATGCCCTCACCACCACCATCGCTTCGTGTGTGGCACGCAAACCCATGGTCATTGCCCCGGCGATGAACGATAAGATGTGGGAGAACCCTGCTACGCAGGCTGCTATCCGAACCATCCGCTCATGGGAAAACGTACGCGTGCTCGAACCCGCCGAAGGTCCTCTGGCCTGCGGCACGACGGGCAAAGGACGGATGCCGGAGATAGACGAACTGCAGGAAGCACTCGAGTACGCTCTCACGCCGCAAACAATGAGCGGCCAACAGGTCCTCATCACCGCCGGCGGAACGCAGGAACCCATAGATCCCGTGCGCTTCATCAGCAATTACTCCACCGGCAAGATGGGCTTCGCCCTGGCGCAAGCCTGTGCACGCCGCGGCGCCGAAGTGACGCTCGTATGCGGATCCGTAAGCGCTCATCTCGCCAATCCCTTCGGACGCATCCATCGCATCGATGCGTTGTCCGCTCAGGCAATGTACGAAGCGTGCACGCAAGTATGGCCGCAGATGAACAGCGCCATCCTCTGTGCCGCTGTCGCGGACTTCACCCCCGCCTCCCCCGCCGCCGAGAAGATCAAGAAATCAGCAATCAGCAATCAGCAATCAGCAATCAGCCTGTCTCTCAAAGAGACAGCTGACATCGCACGCAGCTTAGGCGAGACCAAGCGTCCTGACCAAAAACTCATTGGTTTTGCACTCGAGACAAACGACGAAAAAAAGAATGCGCTCCATAAGTTGGAACGCAAACATCTGGACACTATTATCCTGAATTCGCTTCGCGACAAGGGCGCAGGGTTTGGAACGGATACTAACGTCGTTACTATCCTCCAAGCTGACGGTACTGTTACCGCCCTACCCCTTCAGTCCAAAGCGCTTATTTCCGAAGAAATCCTAAGAGTCCTTTTTTCTTAGACTCTTCCCCTTCTTCCTCAGCAGCCTCTTCCTTTGCCTCCGGAATCCACTCCGGACGCTCCTCGATCGTACCCAGTTGCTCCCGGATGTAACCGATCACCTCGTTCAGGCTTTCCGTGAAGTGCGCAAAATCCTCTTTGTAGAGGAACAGTTTGTGCTTCTCGAACGAAGGCGCTTCTTCGCCCTCTGCCTGACGGCGCTTGCTCTCCGTGATGCACAGATACAGATCCTCGTTACGCGCTTTGCGTACGTCTAAATAATAGATACGCTTGCCTGCTTTTACCGAACGACTGAACACGATCTCCGGCTCTCTTCTCTCGTCTTTTTCCATCTTTTTCTTCCGTTTTGAGATAAATTCGCGGCAAAGGTACAAAAAATATTTTATATACGCAAAAAAATTTAAACTTTTTCTTAAATTAACGCTTTATAAAACTCTGTCACGGCCACGATACCCTTCTCCCAGACCTCGAGATCCATGGATTCATTCGGCGAGTGGATAGCGTTCTGCTCCAAGCCGAAGCCCATGAGGATGGTCTTGCAACCGAGTATCTGCTCGAATGCCGCAATGATAGGTATCGAACCGCCGCGACGGGCCGCCAACGGACGTTTGCCGAAGGCAATCTCAAATCCTTTCTCAGCCGCCTTATACGCTGGGATATCAATCGGACAGACATAACCCTGTCCACCATGCATGGGAGTGACGCGCAAGCGCACTCCCTTTGGTTTGATAGCCTCCATATAGTCGATAAACGCCTGCGATATCTTCTCGTGGTCTTGGTTCGCTACGAGCCGGCAACTCACTTTCGCAAACGCCTTGCTCGGCAGTACGGTCTTTGAGCCTTCGCCCGTGTAACCGCCCCATATGCCGCATACGTCGAAACTCGGGCGGCAGGAGTTGCGCTCAAGCGTACTATACCCTACCTCGCCGAACACGTCGTCCACGTCGATCGCTTTATTATATGCCTCTTGACTGAACGGTATCTGTGCGATCATCTTGCGTTCCTCTTCGGGGATAGGCAGCACGTCATCGTAGAAACCCGGGATGGTGATGCGGCCGTCGCTATCCACTACCTTCGCCAGCATCTCGCATAGCGCATTGACGGGATTCTTCACCGCCCCGCCGAAATGACCGGAGTGCAGGTCTCTATTCGGACCATCTACCTCGATCTGCCAGTACGCCAGTCCGCGTAATCCGGTGGTGATTGACGGCGTATCCTTACCGATCATCGAGGTGTCGCTCACCAAGATGATATCGGCCTTCAGCAACTCTTTATGGTCCTCCAGGAAGGCTTCGAGCGACGGCGAACCAATCTCTTCCTCGCCCTCGAAGATGAACTTCACATTGCACTTCAACCGACCCGTCTTCGCCATGTATTCGAACGCTTTCGCCTGAATCATCGCCTGCCCTTTGTCGTCATCCGCCCCGCGCGCATAGAGCCGCCCGTCGCGTATCTCCGGCTCCCACGGGTCCGACTTCCACTGCTCCACCGGCTCCACCGGCATCACGTCATAGTGCGCATAGACCAATACGGTGGGTAAAACTGATTGCTGATTACTGATTGCTGACCACTGACTCCTGTATTCTCCATACACAAACGGATTCCCTTTACTCGGCAGCACTTCCGCCTTCTGGCATCCGGCCTCGAGCAGCAGTTCTTTCCACCGCTCGGCACACCGCTTCATATCGGCTTTGTGCTCCTCTTGACAACTCACACTGGGGATGCGAATCAAGCTCGCCCACTCTTCCATAAATCGCGCCTTATGCGCCGCAATATACTCCTGAATAGTCATAAGATTGAAAATTATGGCACAAAGATACGTTTTTTTTTGCATATGTCAAAATATTTTTGTATTTTTGCGGCGCAAAAATGTGTGTAACCATGAGAAAAGTACTGTTTTTCGTTTTTACGGCCCTGTTGTGGGCGGGTTGTCAACCGAGTAATCCAATCGCGGACACGATCGCAAAGAGTAAGCCGATCATGCCGATCCGTATGCTGAGCGACACGACGCATGTCGTGCTGACCGACTATGTGCCGGCGCTGTACGGCGACACGAGTCTGTGGCAAGGACTGCAATGGACGACGGGTGAAGACCTGGAGTGCATCAACCATATCGGCACGCCGGGCGTGCTGCGCGAGATGGACATCGTCAACCGCGACCGCGGCATCCACGCCATCACCTTCCTCGACAAGAGCGGCAGTTTTGCTATCCCCGTATTGCCCAACAAACCCGTTCGGCAAGCGCTGATATCGCTCGGCTATGCCGACAACAAACTGCGCGTCGGCTTCTACGACACGGTGGAAAACCCGAGTTTCGAAGCGTTCGTGCAGAACAGCCTCATCGACCATAGCCTCTGGCAGGAAGAAGAGGACGGGACATGGACCTTGGATCTGTCAGCTATCAGTGATCAGAATTCAGCCTTCAGCGGTCGCACATACCTGCGGATCTTTGCCGAGGACGAGACCTATCTGTACAACGACATGCTGCTGCCGCTGCAAGACGGCAAGGTAGTGACGAGTGCGGACCAACTGAATCGTCACGACCCGCAGGCGCAAGTGCTCTACTCGCTGCTCGTGGACCGTTTCTACGACGGCAACACCGCCAACAACTGGAAGATGAACAGTCCCGAGGTACTGGACATCGTCGATTATCAGGGCGGAGACCTCGCCGGCATCACGGCGAAGATCAGCGAGGGCTATTTCGACCAACTCGGCGTGAACACCCTCTGGATCAGCCCTATCACCCAGAACCCCTACGACGCATGGGGACGGTATGAGTTCAAGAACGGCAATAAATACGATCCGTCAAAGAGTTACACAAAGTTCAGCGGTTACCACGGTTACTGGCCTATCTACGCCACCAAACTCGACGACCGTTTCGGTACGCCGGACGAGTTACGTACCTTATTGGATACCGCGCACGCGCACGGAATTAACGTGGTACTCGACTACGTAGCAAACCATATGCATATCAACTCGCCGACGCTGCAGGATCACCCTGACTGGCACACGGACTCTATCCTACCCGACGGCCGTCGTAACTTCGAGCTATGGGACGAAGCGCGCCTCACGACTTGGTTCGACACCCATATCCCGTCGCTCGACCTGGAGCGCCCGGAGGTATGCGAAGCGATGACGGACAGCGCCCTCTATTGGTTAGCTAACTACGAGTTGGACGGTTTCCGCCACGACGCATGCAAGCATATACCCGAAGGGTATTGGCGTATGCTCGGTCAGAAGATCGCCACCCGCTGGCCGGGTCGCGCGATATGGATGATCGGCGAGACCTACGGCAGTCCGGAACTCATCGGCAGCTATGTGAAATCCGGTATGCTCGATGCGCAGTTTGACTTCAACGTCTATTTCACGGCGCGCGAGGCGCTGTGCGGACTGAAGGGTCTGGACGAAGTGCTGAATAACGAACTGACCTCCCTCCGTACCTACGGCGCACACCACACAATGGGTAATATATCCGGTAACCACGACCAGATACGCTTCGCCTCCATTGCCGGCGGCGATATCGACATCCATAGCCAAGGCAAGGAAGAAGGCTGGACCCGCGAGGTAGGTATCGGCGATGCCGAGACGGCCTACAAACGCGCGCTGCTGCTGGAGGTTCTCAACATGACGCTGCCCGGCGTGCCCTGTATCTACCAGGGTGACGAGTATGCCGAAGTGGGTGGCAACGACCCCGACAACCGCCATATGATGCGGTTCGAGACCCTCAGTCTGGACGAACGCGAGATGCGCGACAAAGTAGCGGAACTGATCCATATGCGCCGCCACTCGATGCCGCTGCTCTACGGCGACTTCATCCCCCTCATCGACCGTCCCGACGAAATCATCTACCAGCGTGTCTATCTGGGCGAGAAAATCACCGTGATTATCAATCGCAAAGACATGAGTTATCAGATCCTGAAGGATTGATGATTGATAATTGATAATTGATGATTTAAAATTTTAATATATGAAAAAGACATTATGGCTTGCGCTGGCTGCGATGGCACTCATCAGCTGCGCTGACAACACCCCGTTGCGTCACCCGAAATTTGCGTACGACGCGACGATTTATGAACTGAACGTACGCCAGGCTACGCCGGAAGGTACTTTCCAGGCCGCAGAGGCACTGCTGCCTACCCTCAAAGACAACGGTATCGACATCATTTGGGTCATGCCCTGCCAACCGATCGGCGTCATCACCCGTAAGGGCACGCTCGGCAGTTACTACTCGATCATCGACTACTGCGCCATCAACCCTGAGTTCGGTACACGCGCGGACTTCGAGCATTTCCTCAAAGCGGCTCATAAGAAAGGCTTCAAGGTCATTCTCGATTGGGTAGCCAACCATACCGCGCCGGACAGCGAGTGGACCAAGAACGAAGGATGGCACTACCGCGACAGTCTGGGTAACCTGATGGTACAATACGACTGGACGGATATCTCCAAACTGAACTATGACAACCAGGACATGCGCAACGAGATGCTGAAGTGCATGCACTGGTGGATGGACTCGATCGGTATCGACGGTTTCCGCTGCGACGTAGCTGGCGAAGTGCCGACGGATTTCTGGAACTGGGCGATGGCCGACCTGCGCCTCACCTACCCGAAGATGTTCACCCTCGCGGAGGATGAAGACAAAGCCGACGAACTGACCGAGACCGCCTTCGACATGTACTACGGCTGGACGCTGCACAAACTGATGAACGGCGTAGCGCAAGGCAAGAACAGCGTAGAAGACCTGTGGTCTTACTTCGCGAAAGCAGACTCCACCATTCGTCCCGAGGCGATTCGCATGAATTTTATCTCTAACCACGACGAGAACAGTTGGCAAGGTACGGAGCAGGAGCGCATGGGCGATGCCGTGAACCTGTTTGCCGCGTTCTGCTATGTCGTACCCGGCATGCCGTTGATCTACACCGGTCAGTTGAGCGGTAACCACCATCGGCTGGAGTTCTTCGAGAAAGACCTGATCGACACCGACGAATCGTTCTCGCAGGCTGCGCTCTACAAAGGCCTGAACGCGATGCGTAAGCGCAACAAAGCGCTGTTCAGTCCGGAGGTCGGAGCGCCGATGGAGCGCGTGGCATGCGACAACGACGCTATCTTCGCGTGCCGTCGTACCAAAGAAGGACGCTGGCATACCAACTCCGTGCTCGCCGTCATGAACATGAGCGGCGAACCGCAGAGCGTCACCCTCCAGAGTGGCGAGCAGTTCGACCTCGCGCCGTGGGCATACGAGATCATCGAGAAATGACAATCTGCCATTTTGGCAGTTTTGCGCCCGTTGGCACAGCGTTTGTAGATTGATGATTGGTAATTGATGATTGATAATTTTTAAAACAAGTAGATACAATGAGTAAGATTCAACCCTTAGCAGACCGCGTGCTGGTTAAACCCGCGGCTGCAGAAACCCAGACAGCCAGTGGAATCATCATCCCTGACAGTGCAAAAGAGAAACCGCTACGCGGCGAAGTGCTCGCCGTAGGCGAAGGAACGAAAGATGAGGCGATGGTACTCAAGGCCGGAGACCAAGTGCTGTACGGCAAGTATGCCGGAACAGAGCTCGAGCTCGACGGCGAGAAGTTCCTCATCATGCGACAGAGTGATGTGCTCGCTATAGTTAAGTAAAAGCGTTCGGTATGCTACTCCTCGGGGTACCGGCCCCCTGCCTACGAGTTTTGCCGTACCCCTACGCCAAAACAGGCCCCCTCGTGAGTACATACCTCACTAGAAAGAAACAACAATAAAATTTATTATGAGCAAGGATATTACGTATAATACGGAGGCGCGGGATGCGCTGAAGCGTGGAGTGGACCAGTTGGCAGATGCCGTCAAGGTCACCCTGGGTCCGAAAGGACGAAATGTCATCATTGACAAGAAATACGGAGCGCCGCATATCACCAAAGACGGTGTGACGGTAGCCAAAGAGATTGAACTGGCAGACGCCGCAGAGAACCTCGGCGCACAGCTCGTCAAAGAGGTTGCTTCCAAGACCGGTGACCAAGCCGGTGACGGTACAACGACCGCGACTGTGCTCGCACAAGCTATCGTAGGTGTCGGTCTGAAGAACGTGACCGCAGGCGCAAACCCGCTGGACCTCAAGCGCGGTATCGACAAAGCCGTCGCAGCTGTCGTAGCAGAGATCAAGAAGAACGCCGTAGTGGTAGGTAATGACTTCGACAAGATCGAACAGGTAGCTACCGTATCGGCTAACAACGATGCCGAGATCGGCAAACTGATCGCCGACGCGATGCGCAAGGTCAGCAAAGACGGCGTCATCACCATCGGTGAAGCAAAGGGTATGGACACCACCATCGACGTGGTACAAGGTATGCAGTTCGACCGCGGTTATATAAGCCCGTACTTCGTAACCAACACCGAGACGATGCAGGTCGAGATGGAGAAACCCTACATTCTTATCTATGATAAGAAAATATCCAACCTCAAAGAACTCCTGCCGGTTCTCGAACCCGCCGTACAGAGCGGACGTCCG
Source organism: uncultured Bacteroidales bacterium (assembly GCA_900321005.1). Classification (GTDB taxonomy): domain Bacteria; phylum Bacteroidota; class Bacteroidia; order Bacteroidales; family Paludibacteraceae; genus Colicola. The sequence continues at coordinate 45,310 of ONUF01000005.1, forward strand.
TTCCTCATCATCGCCGAGGATGTAGATAGCGAAGCACTGACGGCCCTCGTAGTGAACCGTCTGCGTGCGCAACTCAAGATATGCGCTGTCAAGGCTCCGGGCTTCGGCGATCGCCGCAAAGAGATGCTCGAAGATATCGCGATCCTCACCGGTGGTACCGTCATTAGCGAAGAGAAAGGTATTACGCTCGAGCAAGCGACGCTCGAGATGCTGGGAACGGCGGAAACTATCACCGTCAGCAAAGATAACACCACCATCGTCAACGGCGCAGGCAACAAAGACGCTATCGCAGCGCGTGTAGCGCAGATTAAGGCGCAGATAGTGGCTACCAAATCGACTTACGACAAGGAGAAACTGCAGGAGCGTCTGGCGAAACTCGCCGGCGGTGTGGCTCAACTGAATGTAGGCGCAGCATCGGAGGTCGAGATGAAAGAGAAGAAAGACCGCGTCGATGATGCCCTCTCCGCAACGCGTGCAGCTATCGAAGAAGGTATCGTGCCGGGCGGCGGCGTGATGTACATCCGTGCGCAGGCAGCCCTCGAAGGACTCAAAGGCGATAACGAAGACGAACAGACCGGTATCGAGATCGTACGCCGTGCGATAGAAGAACCGCTGCGTCAGATCGTCAACAACGCCGGCAAAGAAGGCGCAGTAGTCGTAGATAAAGTGCGTGCCGGCAAGGCAGACTTCGGTTATAACGCCCGTACGGACCAGTACGAAGAACTGTTCAAAGCCGGTGTAGTAGATCCCGCCAAGGTGACCCGTGTGGCACTGGAGAACGCTGCTTCCGTAGCAGGTATGTTCCTCACTACCGAAGCCGTCATCGTCGATCATCCGGAAGAGCATCCGGCTCCGGCCATGCCCGCCGGAGGCATGGGAGGCATGATGTAAGCGGAGAGCCTCCGCAGGCAGTTACGCTATGCAGCAAAAATGGCACCAAACGGTGCCATTTTTTATTGATGATTGATGATTGATGATTGATGATTTTTTAGCCAAATATTCGCGTCATCTTCGAGCGTCCAACTCGGCAGAGGTGACGGACTATAGCCTGCATGGCGGTAAAGCGTCGTGCAGGCTGTGTTTTTGGTTGCAATGACGGCATACAGCACACGCAGGTTCAAGTGCCCGAACGCGTAGTCCTCTAACAGACGCAGCGCCTCCTTCCCCACTCCTTTGCCGCGATGCTCCGGCGCGATATACATCCCTATCGCCGCACGCCTGTTCCGCGGATCAAAATCAAAGAGGTCGATGCAACCGAGAGTCATTGCTGATTGCTGATTGCTGATTGCTGATTGCTCAATGATCAGCCGCAATTGACCGTCGCGGTAGATGTCGCCGGTGGTGGACTCGATATAGTTGCGCAGATCCTGCTGGGACAGCGGGTTATGGTTCGCGCCGTCAGCCCACGCCGAAGCGTCGTTCTCCCATTGGTAGAGAAACGGCAAATCAGAAGGCTCGAGCTTACGCAAGCGTAACATTGCTGATTGATGATTGATGATTGATAATTTTAGTCGAACATGCGGGCAAAGAATCCTTTTTTCTTCGGACGCAGATCTTCCATATTGCCTTGCGGCGCCGGTTCAAACGGATGACCGGTATGGATCATGTTGTATATCACGCCCCAGTCCGGCAGTCCGCCTAAGTTACGGTCGTCGATCCACAGGTCCGCCACCAGCTTACGCGCCGTGCCGTGCTCCGGTTCTTCCTCCGGATAGTTGGAATTGACAGCATAGAACTCCAGTCCGCGCTCTTTGCAGTAATCCAGTGCTTCCTGCAACAAGTCACCTTCACGCACCGTCCAGAGGATGATCTGGTGATGGTCCTCTTCCTGTAGTTTCTTCAGTGTCTGAATGGCAAACGGAATGGGTTTTCCAATCTTCGGGTACTCGTGGGTCACGATCGTCCCGTCAAAATCACAAGCTATAATCATAAAAAATTATCAATTACCAATTATCAATCATCAATCAATACGTCGGTACGTTAGGGTCTTCGGGTTTCATCTCCTGCTCCATCTTGCCGAGCGTCGGTTTGCTGAAATACCATGCGATAGCGGCGATAGCGGCTACCCACAGCATCGACTGATAGCACCCGAAAGCGTAATAAGCGGCGATACCGAGCGGCATGGTGTTGCTCGCCAGCAGGATACGGGTGGCTGCCACCTTGAAATACTGCCGGTCCGTCTTCGGCTTGAACAGTTTGACGAGATATAATCCCAGCGGAATGGTGATCAGCGCATCAAAGATGATGATATACTGAACGGCTTGGCCAAACTGCGACATCCGGTCCCATGGTTCGTACAGGCCTTTCGTGAAAGCGTAGTACATCGCGCTCAGCACGATCATCGCAATGACCATCTGGCTGTAATAGATCCAATTGAGTTTTCTTACTGTCTGTTCCATATGTTGTTATCCTTTAAACTCTGTTCGGTTGACGATCGACCGCCCGAGGGTGATCTCATCGGTGTATTCGAGTTGGTTGCCTACGGCAACTCCCCTGGCTATTTGCGAGATTTTCACGTCTATTCCGGCATTCTGTATGCGGCGGTAGATATAGAAATTGGTTGTGTCGCCTTCCATCGTCGTCGGCAGCGCGAGGATGATCTCGTCCACGCCACCCTTCGCCACACGCTCTATCAGACTGTCTATCTCGATATCCTTCGGTCCGATACCCTCCATGGGCGAGATGATGCCGCCAAGCACGTGGTACACGCCTGTATATTGGCCCGTGTTCTCAATGGACATCACGTCCTGCACGCTCTCCACGACGCATATCGTCGCATGGTCGCGATGCATCGAACCGCATATCGGGCACACTTCCGTATCAGAGATATTATGGCATTCGCGGCAATACACCACTTCTTTCTTCAGCCTCGTGAACGCCCCCGCAAAAGCCTCGACGCTCTCGTCCGACTGCCGCAGAAGATGCAACACCAGCCGCAAGGCTGTTCTCCGCCCTACGCCCGGAAGCGAACTCATCTGGTTCACCGCCTGCTCTAACAATATGCTCGGATACTCGTTCAACTTTCAACTAGACGACTTTTAACTATACGACTTCTTTCAACTTTCAACTCTCAACTCTCAACCCTTCTTTGCCCATCTCGCGGGCAAAACTCTATACGGATACCTGGCCCGTATATCTTCCGCATTCGGGCAGTCGCAGCGGTGGATGCGGATACCTTTCAGCACGGACACGAAGGCGAAGATCGGGTCGCCGGGTTGCGGGTTGCAGCACTTGGAGAGGTTGTAATCGACGTTCTTCACATTCATATCCACCTCGATAGCCAAGCCCTTCAGGTCCGACTTATCCACATATTCGGTATGCTCGCGCTGTGTCGGCGCTTCTTCGGGTTCTTGCAGCACGTCCCGCAAGCGCTGGATCATCTCCTTGCCGGTCGCCACCGCCTGGTACATATCCGACACCGCCTTGTAGCCCAACTTGATGGCCATCTTCGTGATGTCGCCTTCGGTATAGTTGATCTTCCAGTTCTTGAACTTGCGGTCGATGATCTCCTTGCCTTCCGCCGCCTGCTTGTACTCGATCTCCTTGAGCGCCTGACGAATCTTGTTCTTCGCCTTGGTGGACGCTACGAAATTGAGCCAGTCCGCATTCGGGTGTTGGTTCGGGGACGTGAGGATCGACACCTGGTCGCCGTTCTCGAGTTTCTGACGAATCGACACGTTCTGGTTGCGGATCGTTCCGCCTACGCAGTGCGCGCCTACCTCACTGTGGATCGAGTACGCGAAGTCGAGTACCGTCGCGCCTTCCGGCAGACGACGCAGATCGCCCGTCGGCGTGAACACAAACACATCGCCGGACTTCTGCACGATCGAACCCTTTACACCTTTGTACGACCAGTGCGCCGCGACCCCTTTCTCAGCCACCTCGTCCATGCGCTTCGTGCGGATCTGCACTTCTACCCAGCGGTTCTCGGGTCCCAACACCGTCGTGTGCAACGACTCATAGCCGTTCTCCTTCGGCACGGACAACCAATCTCTTAATCGCTTCGGGTTAGGCGGGAAGATATCCGTGATGAGCGAATAGACTTGCCAGCAGTCCGATTTCTCTTTCTCGAGCGGCGAGTCGAGGATGATGCGTATCGCGAAAAGATCGTATATCTTATCCACGCCGCAGTGCTGCGCCTGCATCTTATGGTATATCGAGTGAATGGACTTCGGCCGACCCTTGATGGTGAACACAAAGCCTTCTTTCTTCAGTTTCTCCTCCAACGGCGCGATGAACGACGCGATATACGCTTCGCGCTCCGCTTTCTTGGCGTTCAACTCATGGGCGATATGTTTGTACATATCGTAGTCCAGGAACTTCAACGCCAGGTCCTCCATCTCCGTCTTGATCTGATACAGACCCAAACGATGCGCCATCGGCGCATGCAGCGTCTGCGTCTCTTTCGCGATATGACGACGACGCTCCGAATCGCCTTCGGCGTCCAACTGACGCAGCAGTTCCAACCGCTCGTTGAGGATGTCAAAAAGAACTTTATTGCTGTCTTCCATACGGGTCCAATCAAAAAATCGCTGCAAAGGTAAGAAAAAATTTGCATATATGAAAATATTTTTGTAATTTTGCGGCGAAATTGTGCAAACATACTAAATTTAATCATAATGAAAACGACAAGACCCCTTGTAATTTGTGTGCTCGCTATCTGTGCAGTACTGATGACTGTGTTCTGCGTACAGAGCGTCACGACCCCTATTAAGTTTGAGAACAAGCGCGCTGAGCGCGAGGTAGTAGTGATCAAACGCCTCGTTGATCTGCGTACTGCCGAGGTGGAGTTTCACCACCAGAACGGTCGCTTCACGGCTAACCTCGACAGTCTGCTTCTTTTCCTCCGCACGGCTCCGAAGAAAGAAGTGCTCAAGGAAGGTAGTCTGACCGATAAGCAACTCGAGGCTGGTTTGACCGAGCCGAAGGCTATCAAGATTCTCAACGAGGCGAAGAAGAAAGCGCTGAAGAAGAACAGTTTCGACACGCCGGAAGCGCTCTATGCCTTTATCTGGGCTAATGACGCAGACGTGATCAAGAACGGTCTGGCCGGTTTCCGCCGCGATACCATCGAGCTCAACATGCTGCAGTCGCTCTATAAGGGTGAGTACGACGAAGAGAGCATCGCTATCATCACGGAGATCCCGTTCAGCAACGGCAAGCAATTCGAGATGGAGGTCAACAACGACTATAAGACCGGTCAGGGTATCCGCGTTCCGCTCTTCGAGGCACGCGCGCCGTTCGAGAGCTATCTGGGCGACCTGAACAAGCAGGAGTTGGTTAACCTCATTGACCGCGAGCAGAAACTCGAGCACTTCCCGGGTCTGAAGGTAGGTGACGTCTTCTCGCCGAACAATAACGCAGGTAACTGGGAGTAGCGCTTACACTAACACTCGCGCGACTACGGGCACTGCCCTTGTATAGCGCTACGTGTTGTTGAAATTATGCGAATCATTAGTGGTACATATGGGGGGCGGCGATTGTCGCCCCCTAAAAATATCACCGCGAGGCCCACAACGGACTTTGCCAAGGAGAGTCTGTTCAATCTGCTCAACAACCGCATGGACTTCGAGGGCATCGACATGCTTGACCTCTTTGCGGGAACGGGCGGTATCGGTATTGAATGCGTCAGTCGCGGCGCACGCGAAGTGACGGCGGTGGAGATTGCGCATGTGCAGCAGAACTGGATCATCGCTTGCTGCAAGCAACTCGGCATCCGCAACCTGAGTGTTATCCGCGGCGATGTGTTTAAGTTCCTCAGCGCGTGCCGTACGAAGTACGACCTTATCTTTGCCGACCCACCCTACGCCTTGGAGCGTATCGAAGAACTGCCGGATCTTATATTAAAGTCGTCAGCAGTCAGTGGTCAGTATTCAGATTCTATTCTCAAAGAAGACGGATGGCTCGTGATTGAGCACGGTAAGGATACCGATTTCACCGGTCATCCGCGGCATGTAGAGACGCGTACCTACGGTAGTGTGCATTTCAGTTTTTTCCAATAAAAAAAGAGGCAAGCGCCTCTTTTCTTTTATTCCTCCAAGTAGATCTCTATCAGTTGGCATGTGCCCTGCGGAGTGATGCGTATGTCGTTGAGCGTCGCGGGAACCAATACCGCTTCGCCTTTGCGCATCGTCACGGCTTTGTCTTCCGCTTCGCAGTCGAGTGCCTCGATCGTGCAGGCTCCGTCCACACACATGTATGCCACAAAACTGTCTAACGGCGCATAGTCGCGCTGAGCTATCGTACTGAGTGTCAGCAGGTTGGCGGTGAAATACGGGGTCTTGCGTAAGTTGACCGCGCCGTTCTCTTTACCCTCCGGATGCGTCAGTTCGGCTTCGTTCTTCGGACTGAAATCCATGACTTGCAGCGCCTTATCGAGTTTGAGCGGACGCATACGGCCGTCGTTGCCGACGCGGTTGTAGTCATACAGACGGTAGGTGACATCGCTGTTCTCCTGGATCTCCGCGACGATGGTGTTACGGCGCATGGCATGAACCGTGCCCGAAGGGATATACGCAACATCGCCCGCGCGTACCTTATATTCGCGCAGGTAACGCGCGAGGGAACCGTCCTGAATAGCCGAGTGGATGAGCGAGGGATTCATCTCTTTGTTCCAACCCAGGTATATCGCCGCTTCTTCAGCCGACGGCAGCACATACCACATCTCCGTCTTACCCAGACTCTGCTCGTTCTCCAGCGCATAGTCATCGTCCGGATGGACCTGGATAGACAAGTCATCCGTCGCGTCGATGAACTTCAGCAGGAGCGGGAAATGGTTTCCGAAGATCTCATACACACGCTCACCCACCAGTTCATCCATATATACCTCCAGCAAGTCCTGCAGACTGTCTCCGGCATGCGAACCGTTCACCACCTCCGTCGGATATTTCTCCACATCCGACATCACCCATGCCTCGCCGACGTTCTCATAGTCCGCCGGCACATGGTCATACCACTGCTCTATCGTATGTCCGCCCCAGATCTTGTGGAACAGCTGCGCGCTAAACTTAAAAGGATACAACATAAATCTATGATTTATGATTGGTAATTGGTAATTGGTAATTGGTGATTTATTTTATGTTGCGGATATGTTTCTCCCATTTCCATGCGGAGGCGAGTACATCGCGAATAGGTGTGTCGGCTTTCCAACCCAACACTTCGTTCGCTTTCTTCGGGGCAGCCCACACCTGCTCGATATCGCCCTCGCGGCGACCAACGATGGTATAAGGGATCTTGACACCCGTAGCAGCTTCGAACTCATGGATGAGCGTCAGCACACTCAGACCCGTTCCCGTACCGAGATTGAAGACCTCCACTTGCTCGCGGTCCTTGGCATGCAGCATACGCTCGATAGCCTTCACATGCGCTTTCGCCAGATCCACCACATAGATATAATCGCGGATGCATGAGCCGTCCGGCGTGTTATAGTCATTGCCGAAGACCTTCAGTTCCGGACGGAGCCCGGCAGCGGTCTGGGTGATGAACGGCAGCAGGTTTTGCGGCACGCCGTTGGGTAACTCTCCGATGAGTGCCGAGGGATGCGCGCCGATCGGGTTGAAGTACCGCAGGATGGTTGCCTGCAGGTTCTTGTCCGCATGCGCCTCGTCGCAGATGATCTCTTCGTTGATCTGCTTGGTATTGCCATAGGGCGAGAGAGCCTTCTGAATCGGCGCCGTCTCATCCACAGGCAGGTGGTTCTTATCAGGTTGACCATAGACCGTACAGGACGAAGAGAAGACGATGTTCGGTACCTGGTGAAGTCTCATTACTTCGAGCAGCGTACAGAGACTGCCAAGGTTATTTCGGTAATAGAGCAGCGGTTTCTCCACTGACTCGCCTACGGCTTTGCTGGCCGCGAAATGAATCACTCCGACGACATCAGGATAAGCGCGGAAGACATTATCGAGGTCCATGAAGTTACCGCAGTCGATGTTCGCAAACTCGGGTTTGCGTCCTACTATCTCGGCGATGCCGTCTAACACGTCGATGGAGGAGTTGCTGAGGTTATCCACGATGGTTACGTCGTAGCCCTGTTGCATCAGTTCCACCGTTGTATGCGATCCTATATACCCGGTGCCACCGGTAACAAGTATTCTTGCCATGAGTATTCAGTATTCAGTAATCAGTTTTCAGAATAATTTCGACGGGTATTCGCCTTTGGCGATGAGTTGATTGATTTTCAGCACTACCTGCGGACGGTCCTCGGCGTAGGTGACGCCAAACCATTTCGACGGGGTGTCGAGTACGCGGCAAGTAGCTTTGCCTTCGCCGATGAGTTGGTTGACGAGCGTCGGGATATAGAACTCCGACTTCAGTTCCTGACCATGCTCGGCGAGGAAAGTGCGGAACGCTTTCTCCGTATATTGGAAATACTCCGGCGTGAAGCCCCACATGTTCATCGAGACGGGCGTATGCGGGTCAAGCGGCGTATCCACTTCGCCTTCCGTAAAGACGATGGTACCGTTCTTGTCCTCTATCTTCGTGCGCTCTACCACGTCCGTCAGCAGTCCGTCAGCATCGGTCGTACACACGCCACGGCTCACAGCGCCGTTCTCGCTCAAGGTATTCGCTACGCGGTAACCTACCATGCAGTACTTGCCCTCCGTACCTTCGATGGAGCGCAGGTAATCCGCCAGCACTTGGAACGACTCCTTGCCGTAGAAATCATCGGCGTTGATGACTGCAAAAGGTTCATGGATGATGCCTTTCGCCATCAGCACGGCGTGGTTGGTTCCCCAGGGTTTTGCGCGCTCGGGGTTGAAGGTACAACCCTCCGGTACTTTGTCAATCGCCTGGAAGCATACTTCGCAAGCTACTTTGTCGGCATACTTGGACAGCACTTTCTCGCGGAAATCCGCTTCGAAATCCTTGCGGATGACGAACACGATCTTGCCGAAGCCTGCGCGCAGCGCGTCGAACACGCTGTAGTCCATGATGGTCTCGCCGTTGGGGCCGAGTCCGTCCAGTTGTTTGAGGCCGCCGTAACGGCTTCCCATGCCGGCAGCTAAGATGAATAATGTTGGTTTCATATCAGTTGATTTATAATTTCAAATTGATGATTGATGATTTTATTCCTCGGTCACAGCTTCCAACTTACCGTTGTGCTTGTAGTGCTTTGCCCAGAGGCCATATACCTCGGAGCAGTTGCCGGCAGTGATGAAAGCTTGCAGTTTGTTGTCGCGCACAAAAGCCATGAGGCTGGAGAACTCATCCTGCGTGAGTAGCACTTGTATCTCCTTGTGTGCCTCGCCGCTATAGCCGCCCTGTACGTCGTACAGCGAGCAGCCGCGCAGCAGTTTCTTGATGATGAACTCGCGGATACGCTCGTACTCGTTCGAGATGATACATACGCGTTTGCGCTTGTTGAGCGAAGCCGTGAAATAGTCGATGGCCAGTCCGTTGATCATCGTACCGATGATACCGATGACGACCATGCGGAAGTCGTTGATCAGGAAGGACGTGCAGCAGATGATGATACCGCCGATAGCGACGGACGTGCCGATATCGAAATGCAGATATTTATTGACGATCTTGCCAAGGATGTCGAGGCCGCCGGTCGAAGCATTGATGCGGAACAGGAATGCCTGGCAGGCACTGAGCAACAGCACGAAGCAGATGAGGTCAAACCACACATCGCCCAGTCCCAAGCCGCCGCTCATCACCGACTCGCGCACTTGCTCCATCAGCTCACCTGCATGGCTCAGGATATACGGATTACCGTTGGCGTCCAACACCGTCTGGCCCGCTTGCAGTTGCGCCAGGATATCAGGATTGTCAATCACTTGGTGGGTGAAAAGATAGGACGGATAGATACGGTCCCACATCTGCGTCAACGGACCGAGGATCATCGCCGTATAGACGGTTTTTGCGCCGAACTCATTGCCGATCAGCACAAACGCCAGCAACAGCAGGAACGCGTTGATACCCATCACGATATATGAGAACGTATCCGCATTGCCGCCGATAAGGGTGTTCAGTACGATCGAGAGACCGGAGATAGAACCGACAATCAGGTGACTCGGCATCAGGAAATAATAGACAGCGGCTGCGCCGAGACTCATACCGACCGTCATCATCAGCAGTTCTTTCCAGAACTTAAGCGTACACAGCGCGTGTCCGAAACTGCAAAACAGTTCACGCCAATACGCTGCGGTGAAATAGATTTTGAGGTGTTCCATGGTATTACTCTTTCACCACTAATCGTGCCGTGCGGCGGGTGGTCTGACTGAGCATGATCGTTCGGCCGGCCTTCGCGCGCTCGAGGATCTCGGGCGTCGTACCGCGAATCGTCAGCAGCGACAGGTGGTCGTTATAGGTTACATTAAAATGTTGTTTCAGTTCTTCAATCGCTTCGGGCACAAAGCGCGTGTTATCCACGCACACAGAGATAGTCACAGCCGAAGACTGGATCAGCGCCACCTTCAGACGATGGCGATGGATGATCTCGAAGATCTCACTCAGACTCTCCTCCAGCACGAACGCGAAATCCTTCGCGCGCATGGTGATCAGAATCTGGTTCTTGCGCCATATATAGACCGGAATGTCAATCGGTCCTATGCCGTCCGCCGCGATCTTTGATCCTGCCGCTTCGGGGTCACCGAACGGTTTGACGAAGAGCGGTATCTGTTTGTTCTCCAACGGACGGATGGTCTTGGGGTGGATGATCTGCGCCCCCGAATAACTGAGTTCGACGGCATCTTGGTAGCGCAGCGAAGGAATGAGTATCGTGTCGGGTTCGAGACGAGGGTCGGCGTTCAGTATTCCCGGCACATCTTTCCATATCGTCACCGATTCGGCATCAAGATAGTTTCCGAGCAGCGCCGCCGTATAGTCCGATCCCTCACGACCGAGCGTCGTGCGTTTGCCTTCGGCCGTGCCGCCGATGAAACCTTGCGCAATGACGATCTTCGGCCGGTTGGCTCTCTCCCACCCTGCGCGGATGGTTGCTGCACTCGTAGCGTTATCGACCTTCGCCTCGCGCCAGGTGTCGTCCGTGCGCAGCAGTTTCGGCATGTTCCACCATTCGACGGACAGGCCTTGTTTCAACAAATAGACCGCCACAATCTGGGTGGACATAATCTCGCCGAGGGAAACGACTTGGTCGTAGTTCTCATCCAGCGGTAACTGCGGGTCAAACGGTATCTCGCCTTGCAGACGGATGTCCGAACCGGGTTTGAGCCCCAGTTCTTTCATGATAGCCACATGGTAGTCGATGATATCCACCCATTGGTTGAGCGCCGCTTCTTCCTTGCCGGCATCGAGAAACTCCACCACACGTTCGAGGGCATTCGTCGTCTTACCCATAGCCGAAACGACGACCATGAGTTCATCGTCCGCCGCGCGAACGATTTTCTCGAGGTTGCGAACGCCTGCCGCGTCCTTCACCGATGCCCCACCGAACTTATAAACTTTCACTAAACTCTAAACCCTAAACACTAAACTTTACAGGTTAGCCATATGGATGGCTGTCACTGCGCCTTCGACACCTTTGTTACCCAGTTTGCCGCCGCAACGGTCGAGTGCCTGCTGTTTCTCTTTCACCGTCAGCACGGAGAAGATCACCGGCACTTTGCCTTGCGCATTGAGCGTCGCAACGCCTTGGGTCACAGACTGGCATACATAGTCGAAATGCGGGGTGTCGCCCTGGATCACACAACCGATGACGATGATTGCGTCGATGCGCTCCTCTTTCATGATACGCGCTGCGCCGTAGGTCAGTTCCACCGCTCCGGGCACGTGCAGCACGTCGATGTTCTCCACCGGCACACCGTGCTTGGTGAGCGTCTCGATTGCGCCGAACATCATCGGATAGGTGATGTCGCTGTTCCAGTCTGCTACCACAATAGCATAGCGCTGACGTCCGAGGACTTCAGCGCTAGGCAATCGGTTGGCATCATATTTCGAAAAATCCGTTGTCATTACTCAGCGATAGCGATGTATTTGTCGATATCCTGTGCCTCTGCGGACTGCGGGTAGTCGTTCTTAATCGCCTGGAACACACGCAGCGCCTTGGCGTTCTCGCCCTCGTGCAGGTACACCAGACCGGCTTTCTTCAGACTCATCGGAGCGATAATCTCGTTGCCGGACTCGGCAGCAGCCTCGAAAGCCTTAGCCGCCTTACCGAACTCCTCGAGCTCTACATACGCGTCACCGAGCAACTGATGTGCAGCGGGATCAATGTTCAGATCGTCCGCATCGAAACGCTTCAGATACTTGGCAGCCTCTTCGTATTCGCCCTTCTCGAAATAGCAGATACCTGCATAGAGCGCAGCGAGCTCGCCCTGCTGATAGTGCTTGTAGTCATTGGCGATAGCCTCGAAACCGATGCACTCCGCCTCATCGCCGTTGAGGGCCTTGTCGAAATCACCGGCGAGGAAATACGCCTCTGCCTTGGCGTTCTCGTTAGCCGCCTCGGCAGCCTTCGGCTTGATGACATAATTGTTAATCGCGATAACACCCATCACTACGATGGCGATACCGCATACGATCCAACTGATGAGGTTAGCGTTGTCCTCAATCCATTTACCTGCGCCAGTCAGCGCTTCATTCACTTCTTGCAACTGTTCGTCTTGCTTCACGAACTCTTGTTTCTTTTTTGCCATTTTATTTGATTTTTTATTGTTTACAATAAGTTATTTCCAAAATCGGCTGCAAAGATACTATAAATTTTTCAAATTTGCAAATAAAAGCGAAAAAATAACATATAAATTTGCGTATGTGCAATTTTTGTTGTAATTTTGCAGCGGATTTGAAACAGAGGATGGATTTGACTGCTTGCAACCTCGTTAAAACAATGCTAAAACTTGTGCCACAAGCTAAAACAGTCGCTTGTGGATTTTTTATGGACAATACTATGCATTATTTATTTACATCAGAGTCGGTGTCCGAAGGACACCCGGATAAAGTGGCGGACCAGATATCGGACGCTATCTTGGATAATATGTTGGCGCAGGATCCGCATGCGCACGTAGCTTGTGAGACGATGTGTACGACCGGACAGGTTGTCATCGCCGGTGAGGTGAGCTGTAAAGGATGGGTCGATCTGCTTAAGATTGCCCGTAAGACCATCGCCGAGATCGGATACACCAAGTCGGAGTATAAATTCGAAGCGGAGAGTTGCGGTATCCTCACCGCGTTGCATGCGCAGAGCCAGGACATCAACATGGGTGTCAGTCGCGGCAAAGAGGAAGAGCAAGGCGCCGGAGACCAGGGAATGATGTTCGGTTACGCGACCGACGAGACGGATAACTTCATGCCGCTCACCCTCGATCTCGCGCATACCTTAGTATTCACGCTCGCGCGCATCCGTAAGGAAGGCAAGCAGATGACCTATCTTCGTCCGGACAGCAAGTCGCAAGTGACGATCGAATATGATGAGCAGAATCGCCCCGTGCGTATCGATACCATCGTGCTCTCCACGCAGCATGACGAGAAACTGCATATCGGCGACAAGTACCTGCTGGTGACGCCGGAGATGATCAAGCATGACATCATCGAGATCCTCCTGCCGCGCGTAGCGACCCGCGACTCGCGTTACGGCCATCTGCTCGAGCAGTTCCTCGACGATCCGAAAGCGAAACTGTTGGTCAACCCGACGGGTAACTTCGTCATCGGTGGTCCTCACGGCGACACAGGTCTCACGGGACGAAAGATCATCGTCGATACCTACGGCGGACGCGGCGCTCACGGTGGCGGTGCGTTCAGCGGAAAGGACCCGTCGAAAGTGGATCGCTCGGCTGCCTATGCCGCACGTTGGATCGCGAAACATCTGGTAGCTGCCGGAGTGGCACATGAGGCGCTCGTGCAAGTGAGTTACGCTATCGGCGTAGCCGAGCCTGTCTCGCTGTATGTCAACACCAACGGCACGGCACAAGTGAACATGTCCGATGCGGAGATAGCGAACGTCGTACGTCTGCTCTTTGACCTGCGTCCCGCCGCTATCACGCGCGACCTCAAGCTCACGCAGCCGATGTACGAAGAGACGGCACGCTACGGCCATATGGGACGTAAGAACGAGATTGTCACCAAGACCTTCCTCGACTCCGACGATCAAGAATATACACGCGAAGTAGAACTGTTCACATGGGAGAAACTCGACCGACTTGCAGCCGTCAAGGCCGCGTTTGGCTTGTAATAGGCATCGTTCTCGGTGCACTGGTCATCGATCAGGCCATCAAACTCTATATCGCCACGCATTTTGCGCTGGGCGAGAGTCATGCTGTGTTCTCCTGGTTCTGGATATGCTATATAGAGAACAACGGAATGGCCTTCGGCATCGAGTGGTTTAGCAAACTGGCACTGACGCTCTTCCGGTTGCTGGCGGTGGGTCTGCTCGGCTGGTACGCCCATATGCTGATTCACAAACCCGAGACGAAAACGGGTTTTCTCGCGACAATAGCGTTCATCATCGCCGGGGCGCTGGGTAACATTGTTGACTGCGTGTTCTACGGCAAACTCTTCGGCTACGCCGGTTGGTTCTACGGCCGCGTGGTGGATATGTTCTACTTCCCGCTCATCCATAACAGCGCGGGGGAAGTGATTTTCTTCCGTCCGGTGTTTAACTTCGCCGACAGTTGCATCACCTGCGCCGTGATCGTGATCCTGCTCTTCTACATGAAAGAACTGAATGGCAAAGAGAATCCTACCGATATTGCTGCTTAGCCTAATATTCTTTTCAGGCTGCCGCCCCAAGGGCATCTTGCATTCGTGGGAGATGCGGGACATCATGGTCGATCTGCATAAGACCGACGCGTTGCTGCAGGTGGCGGGGATGCAGTACGGGCATAACGATGCAGCCGATATCTACTATGCAGAGGTACTCGAGAAACACGGCGTGACGCAAGCGCAGTTCGACTCATCGCTGGTTTGGTACACCGCCCATCCGCAACTGTTCGATAAGATCTACCCGAAAGTGCTGGCGAAATTAGACGCGGAGCGCGAAGCGTTTGAGGCGGCGCATGAAGCTGAACTGACTTTCCGCCCAAGTCTATATACGCCCAGACCCAAGAAAAAACCGGCGCTGACAAAGCACCAGTTAGACAGTATGCTCTGGGTGACGCAGCACGGCTACCCTACTCTCTGGGAACCGATGCCCGAGCACTTAGTGCATGATGCGGTAGATCAACTCCTTCCATAGATCGGCATCTTTCGCCGAGGGGTTGTTGATACCTTTGTAACGCGCGTCCATCTCGCGCAAGTACCCGATGATCAGGAATGTTTTTCCGGCCGGATAACGCTTTGCGGCCGTAGCGTAGTCGCGCACAAAGAACGGGTTTATGCCCAACTCTTTCGCCACGTTCGCCTGACTCTTGTCCGGCAGGTAATGGTACATCAGCAGGTTCGAGAAGAACGTATGCAGCGGAGCGAGTTCTCGCACCATCACATGGTCTTTGCTCGACGCGAAATACTGCGTGATACGATGCGCCTTCGCGATATCGCCGCGTATCAATGCCGACTGCAACTCAATGATATTATAGTCCTTCGAGATACCGATATTGCGCTCCACGAGCGCCGCATCAATGACATTCACCCCTTCCGGACGACCGTCTATCAGTTTTTGCACAGCTCCCACTATCGCCGAGAGATCCGTGCCTAAGTGATCCGCCAACAGCGGCGCTACGCGCGGGTCGATCTGCACACCCGACTCTTTGTTGAAATCTGCGATATAACTGTTGATCCAACGCTCTACTTCATAATCCCGCAGTTTGTCGGACTGCAGCCACACCACATCCGGATGTTCCGCTGCTGTCTTCCAGAGTCCCTGCCGTTTGTCGGGTTTGCCGTTGAAGCAAATCACCAGCACGGTCTGCGGCATGAGGTTATTGAGATAAGCCTCGAAAGCCTCCCACTTCTTGATCGGTTGCGCTTCGCGCACAATTACCACTTTGCGTCCTCCCATCATCGCATAGCCGCGTGCTGCTCCGATGATCGGCGCGATATCCGCGCCCTGCAAATCACGACCATACACGATTTGCTGGTCAAACTCCCGCGCCATCGCATCCAGTGCATGCTCCGCGATATAGTCGCACACCTGATCCGGATAATACGGTTCGTCACCGCACAGCACATACACCGGCGCGTACTTGTCTGCCTTCAGATCGGCAATAATATCATTGAATTTTTTGATCATACTCATTAGGGATGTAAATCGTATAGCGGAAAGTGCTCCGCTCTATCTCCCGGTAACCCAACTCGCGTAGCATATTCTCCATCGCGCTTTGGCGGTCTTTATATTCGGGTTTGGTTTTGAACTGCGGCGAGAAGGAGCAGAACACCATCGGCTGTTCGGCTTCGATAATGGGTCGGTATTTGGCGGTATAGACCGAATCGAAGATGTTCGACCAAAACTCATTATACCGCGCCGCCTCACAACCCGTCACTGCCCGCATCAGATGATTCTCCTGCCCGAGGGCTAGCACTTTGTGCTCCCCTAATCCATTAATCCTCTCATCCTCTAACCCTTCGTAGTCCGTCTTATATTGCCTGATTCGTGCTTCTTGCGCCTCGGTGATAGCGATACCGCGGTAGGGCGAGATGGCACTAATCGTTGTGGCCTCCGTCAGGTTGTTTTTTCCGATGCTGTTCGTGCTGTGCCTCACCATCACCATCAGCGTTACAGGTACCATCACCCACCATAGATACGTTCGCATCGGTTTGGCATACTGTGCCGCTGCTACCGGCATCAGACACAGCATCGCCGGAAAGAGTTTGAGCCAAGCGGTGTCGGTTCCCAGCGTGGCAATCGCCAAGATGGCGATGCCAATTGGTAATTTGTCATTGGTAATTGGTGATTTGCTTGCCGCTAACGCGATTACGATGCATAGTGCCGAAATCAGATAGGTCAAATCGATGTTATACCACTGCGTAGGTTTGATCGTATAAGCAATAAACAGCACGAGAGCTGTGCCGGTGACAATACCGGCAATATGTAATTTGTAATTTGTAATTTGTAATTTAAATTTCTCTCCAAGTGCGAGAACTCCAATGCCCATTAAGATAAATCCTATCAGCATGCCGGCATTCGTCCATAGTTTAGTGATCATCGGCCAGAGGTCATGACTCGTCATCGCGGCATCCATCGGCGCGGAAGTGACGAACAGATAGCCGAGCAAATATACGATGCCTGCCGTCGCAGCTACAATCGGCACGCACAACAGACTGCGTTTTTTCCAAAGCGGTATCAAGACCAACAACACCAGTATGTTCGGAAAGCGCACGGCTATCGCTATTCCTGCGAGAATAGCCGTGCTGATTGATGATTGCTGATTCTTCCGATCTGCTGTCGCCGTATGGCTGATTGATGATTTACCGGCTGTCACCCAAATAGCCGATAATAGTAGTACCGTCAGAGTGCCGGGACTGAATTCCTGGAATGCGCCGTAGCCCATCAGCAGTAAGGCCAGTGCGAGCCAATGAAGGTTGTTCTTTCGTTGTTCTTTATCCAAGAGGCAGCAGTATGGCAAAGCGATAGCAGCAACCGTGCACAGCCATCCGAAGAGTCGTAGCGGCAGCAGTTCGGCGCCGCAGATTTGTACCACTGCGCCACCCGTAAGCAGTGTGCCTATCGCCATCCATCCGCCTTCCAAGTGTTGGTATTTGTACAGCCAGTAGAGCGGGTCCTGATGGTTGCCAAAACCGGCAAAGACGAACCATAACGTCCATGCCAGCGCCACCACCAAGAGCGTAACCGATACTATGCTGCGAACCCTTATCTTCATAAGAAAAATACAATCACTCCGATGATGATCACTCCGATAGCGAGGCCTTTGCGCCACGAGATGGGTTCTCTGAACAGCGCCCAACTGAGCGCCGGAACAAAGAGATAACTCGTTGATTCAATGATACTTAGCTCTTTCAGCATCAGTCCGTGATGCATACACCAGATGTTTACCACCATCGTCGCGAACATAATGCCGTAGCCACTGATCACCCAGCCGTTCATATACTGCCGCCACCATGGACTGTACCCACGGCGTGCACCTTGCTTGAGCAACATCTGTGCGCAAGCGGCGGTAAAAACGGACCCTATGGCAATCAAAGCGTATATCATGAGCGAGCCAATAAAACGATGCCTATAATGATGATAACCGAACCGATGATGTTCGGAATCGTGATCACTTCGCCGAACAGCAAGGTCGCAATGAGCATGGTGAAGATCAGCGTCGTGCCTTTGAACATATATGCCGTTCCCAACTCAATCCGCCGTAGCACTTGCTGCCAAAGAATCGCATAGATGCCGATGATCGCTACCGCCCCGCCAAACCACAGCAGATACGGCCATGAACCCGTATCTTGCATCGAAGCCATCTTTGTGCAAATCCCCACGCAGGCATACAGCATGTTGACACCCACTAACGCTACTATGTGCTTACCGCTAATCATTCTGCCATCCGTAAGAAACGCGCCGGGTTTCCTGCCCAAATTTCTCCTTCGCCGATGTCATGCTTGAGCACAGCTCCCATGCCAAGCGTGGCGTAGTCTCCGATAGTCATGTACTCATGAATGGTGGCATTGAGTCCGATATGTACGCCTTTGCCGATCTTCAGATAACTGCCCACGGCTGCTTGGGCGGCGATATGACAGAAATCACCCACTACGTTATCATGCCCCATCATACTTCCCGCCATCATCAGACAACCTTTGCCTAACTTCGTAGCCGGAGACATGGACACATTCGGCATGATGACGCAACCCGGTCCTAACTCCACACTCGGCGCCACATACGCCATCGGATGCACGAAGGTTGCCAAGCGATCGTCAGGGATTTCCAAGTTCTCAAACATCGCTATTCGTTCGCGGTTTCCATCGATGCGGAAGATCGTATTGATAAACCAATAGCCTTCGGCTAACAATCGCTGCGCGTCTTCTATCTTGCCTATCACGGGAAACAAGTCTATCTTCTCCCCCACCGGCGTACGGTCATTCAGGAAGCCTGCTACTTCGAGGTCCGTGGCGCCCATGCGCCGCGCATGTTCTATCGCAGCAGCTACCACTGCCGCATTGCCTTGACCGCCTAATATCGCTACTTTTCTATTCATACACCTTACACTTTACACCTTACACAACCTGTTCTATTATATAGTTCGGACGCTGCTTGGTCTCCAGAAAGATACGGCCGACATACTCGCCCAGCACTCCTAAGAACGCGAAGTTCAGACCAAACAGGAACAGCAGCAATACCATCATACTGGTCCAACCGGTAACCACATTGCCTACCAGTTTGTAGATAATCAATCCTAAGGCTGCGATCATACTGCCGATGCACAGCAGCGCGCCCAGGTAGGTCACGATGCGGATGGGGAACATCGAGAACGAGAAGATACGGGCGAAGGTCAGCGCGAGCATCTTGCTCAGGTTATATCCGCTCTTGCCGGCAAAGCGCGCATCACGTTTGAGCGGCACAGCCACGTATTTATTGCCGATATAGTACAACAGACTCACGGCCGTAGCGGTCTTCTCCGGGAAGCGACGAAGTTCTTCTACCACGCTCTTCTTCATCACGCGGAAGATACCGAGACGCGGCATCGTGTGGATATCCGTGATGCGGTTGCTCACGTGCTGGAAAAGACCGGACAAAGCAAGTTTTATCCTACTGTCTTTGCGCTTCTCCCACTGCGCTATCGCCATCGTCGCTTCGGGCGCAGCGAGCAGTGCATCGATCAACACGGGGATATCTTCCGGCCGATCCTGTAGGTCGCTGTCCATCAGCACAATCAGGTCCTTCGTCGTCAAACTCAAACCCGCAGCGATAGCGTTCTGTTGCCCGAAATTACGGCTCAAGCGCGCGATTCGCAAGTAATCTCGTTGGGCGCGTTCCGCTTGCATGATCTCCCACGACCGGTCACGACTGCCGTCATCCACTAAGATGATCTCGTACTCTTTCACGATTGTCTCTACGACGGCCGTCAACCGCCGTAGCAGTTCGTTGATCACCTCTTCGTCATTATAAATCGGTATTACTACCGACAAACTCTGCTTATACATGATTTAAATTGCTGATTGCTAATTACTTACACTAATTTACCATTTTGGTAAATTTTATACCCCGTCCGCTCGGCGCTGCAACTTACGTTCTCCGGAGCATCGAAGATCACGCTGCTACTCCCTATCTGCTTAACTTCAGGATGAATGATCTCACCCAGTGCCACGCGTATCACGCCTTCTACGAAGTCATACCCTGTACTCAGTTTCACCAAGTCGCTGCCGATGAAGTCGCCTCCCATCCGTCCGCCAATCTCCATCACCGCGATGCGTCCTTCGCTCGTGATCTTGTATTCCGAATGACTCGCTCCGTTGGTGATACCTAAAGCATCCAAAGCCCGACGGGTGATCTCATAAATCTTCGTCTGCATATCGGCCGGCAGATCCGAAGGCTGATGGTGTTCCAGTTCCACAAAATGCGGAGCGCCGGTCGTCACTTTATCGGTGATCTGCAGCGCATAATGGATGCCCCTGCAACTGATCATCTCCACGCTTATCTCGCGTCCGTCGATATATTCCTCTATCAGCGCTTCGCCGATGATCGACACATCCAGCGCTCTACGTACTGCCGCTTCCAATTCCTCCCATTGCGTTATTCGCTGCACGCCCAGACTGCCACTCCGATCGCTCGGTTTGACTATCAACGGCAACGCTAATCCGTGCTCCGCCAATCCCTTCATCCAATCGTCTCCCGATCGATGCACACGCATGAAATGCGGACACGGAATATCCGCTTTCATAAATGCTTCACGCATCAGATGTTTCTCATGCGCGCGCACTGCCGCTTCGTAGCTGTTGCCGGTCAAACCCATCTGCTCCGCTACATACGCCACCGTCGGCGCGGCTACATCACTGCCGATCGTGCAGATACCGTCGATATGCTCCTCGCGACAGATATGCAGAATCTGCTCCTTCTCCGTAATGGATATGGGATAAAACACATCGCATAGATCCTTGCACACAGCGCCTTCTGCCCACGCAAAGCAGATCGTGCGCAATCCCATCTCTTTTGCCCGCTCCACCAATGGTCGCTGCAAATAACTCGCTCCTATAATCGCTATTGTCTTCATTCTCATATCTACAATCATCAATCTGCAATCATCAATCTTATCAACGCAAATCTTCCGTTATGGCACACCGGTACTACCTTGGTCGGCACACCGTAATGAGCCTCAATCTGCTCGCATATACGCGGCACGGCCGTGCGTTCCTGTTTATACCCCTGTACATCCGTGAAGATATACATATCGTCGCGAAGCAATGCCCGATAACCGTGTCCGACAGACTTATTGAGCGGATTCCAGGTCATCCAGCCCAAGGTATATTTATCGCATTCGTATGGCCATATATGCCACGGATTCATGGCCTCCATAATCATCGTCGTACCGATCGTCGTCACTTGTGCATCGTCCGGCACATAGTCAATCAGTGGTCGTTGTAGCCGTTCCCATACATAGCGGTGATAATTCGCTGTGACGCCTTCCGCATAGATCTGATACATATACCATCCGCTCAACACCACCATCGCTATCTCTATTCCCCACTGCCGTTTCTTGCCGGTCGTGTTTGGCAGCAGCATAAAATCCGTCACTAATAGCGGCATCAGTATGCAGAGGAATACACGGTTTTTGAGAAACCCGTCCAAACTGACATATATAATCAGTGCCGCCACGAAGGCGGTGTAGACAATCAGGAAGATATACTTCGTCCTGTTTCCGGTCGTCATGATCATCAGCGCTAACAGCGCCATCAATATCACCACTTCCACGACATATTTATCCAACCGATGCAGATTCTGCCATTTGTCACGTATCGGCACATCGCCTGCGATCGCACTCAGTTGTCGCATCGCAGCCAGATCAATCTGTTCTGCATCAGGGATGAAACGCAACAGCAACTGATAGTCTATCCAGTTAATGTTTTCCGGCAACTGACTCGGTCGCAGTTTGTACGCATTGGGGTTGTCCGTCAGATGGGCCCGCAGTTGGTTATACGTCCGGTAGTATTTCCATTCCGGATCGCTGTCGTACACTTTCTGGTTCGCTACCCGACATCCCACCACGGCAGTCAACATCACCACCACCGCAATATATTTTCTCCACTCGAACCGATAGGTATAGACGATGATCGGAGCCATCAGCAGTCCCACCAATCCTGCGGCTAAGAACCGCGTCAAAGCAGCGACGATGACGAACGCCACGCCATACCATTGCGACTTGGGTGTGCCGCGTAGCAACAGTACGCAACCTGCCAAACAAACCAATCCCGCGGTCGTAGTGAACTGCAGCGCTACTATGATGCGTGCCCAGAGCACGTATAGGATGACCAACCATAGTATTTTTTCCCATCGTGCGCGGTTGGGCATTGTGAGCAGGCAATAACTCAACACCGACATCGAGATCACATGCAGCACGGCAAACGACAGCGTGTACCATTCGATGGCTTTCGTCAAACTATACAAACCGGCGAGCACAAATCCGTACAGCACGTTGATATACACCAGATGATAATCCGGTGCGCCCGAATAACTGCCGTTCGCGATCATGGCCATCATCACGTCGTCATTCTCTTCGAATCCCAACGGCAACAACCACGCCATCACCGCAAAAAACGCGATATTCGTCAACAATACTATGTACTTTAACCCTCTCATTCCCAATGTCTGTCTTTGGCGAAGAGTCGTGCAAGGCCGCTGAGCCATATCGCTACTTTCATATGCCGCGCGTACGCGGGACTGAACTGCGCCACCCACTCCGCACTATCCATCCTCACCTGCATCGTATGCCATTTACGAACAAACCGGTTGTGGTACTTCTTCGATTGCCTCGTCGCACTCATCTCGCTCGTTCCTTCAAAAGTCTCTCCATGCAGTATGGCTTCCATCAGTCGCTTACCCCTAACCTCTAACCCGCTAACCTCTAACCCTCTAACCTCTAACCCTAAATAGTGCGTCAGCACAAAAATATACACTTGCCAAACCTCCCAAAGTTTCAGTTCTTTCAACCATCGCTCCAGTAGTTTCCAATCAATCGTCTCCCGCTCGTGCTGCAGCAATAGCGCCAAGTCGCATAACTGCCGTATGTTCGCTCCTTCGGTGATCAGATGCTCCCATGCATGCAAGAACACAAACAGCGCATTGAATGTCGGTTCGAAAATCTTCACCTCTAATCCACTAACCTCTAAGCTCTCAGCCTTCGCGACGCCGAAGGCCTCCATTTTCGCGTAGCGCCTCACGTCCCTCGGATGAGTCATGTTCACGCTCACGCGATGTGTCTCGATCGACACGCCGTCCGCGATGATGTTATAGTGCTTGTAATGATCCAACTCCTCGTCGAACTTTAGCGCTTTCGGAAAAGTCTCTCGCATCACTGCGCATGCCGGATGGTATTGCTCCTTGCCTACAAACAGATCTATATCGCCCCATTGCCGCATCGACGGATCGGGATAGAGCGCCGCCAAACCTGCGCCTTTCATCAGAACAGGTTGGATACCGGCATTCTCCAAGGCTTTCCATGCTTGCTCCAGCACCATCTGCATCTTCGCTTGCGTCTGCATATTCTGCACGCATAACTGCTTCAACAGAAGCAAATGTTTAGTGTTGAGAGAATTAGTGTTTAGGGATTTTTCCTGCAGAGCAGGGTAAACCAACGGACCAGTCCCCTGCTGCATATGCATCGCGAGCACTTCCGTCGTTAGCTCATTAACGCTTTCACTCGTTAATTCGTCACCTCCCCATAGTGCTTCGCGCACTTGTGCCATATATGTCCGCTCGATATTGTTCATTAATATTTTATTTATGTTTATCGCTGACGCTCTGTCATTTTGTAAGCGTAGCGCATTTTTCTTTTACTTCCATCATCGTTTCTCGTCCCATCCGAACGGATGCGGACTCAACGGCAGTTTTGCCAGCGGATGATAGTCGCCCACCAATCCTATCGGCTCGCTATGCCGAATCTGCGCCACCGTCTCGATGCACGGACGGGCCTCCGAGATACGAAAACCGTCCCCCGCTAAGATATGTTTGTATGCTTCGGTATGCAGTTCGGTAAAACCCCGGCTGAATTCAAACTCCACACCATCGACACGTAGCGTGCGGAACGTACGTTCTGCGCCTTCCGGCAGACACTCCGCGTTGATGCTCAGGAAATAGCGCACGCGCGCTTTCTCCAACTCCAGGTATCCCGCTACGCGATCAAAACTCATCACATGCACTATGTTTTTCTTCACCGGGCCAAACACCCACTGCAGCATGTCGTAGAAATGCACACCGATGTTCGTCGCGATACCGCCGCTCTTGTGCACATCGCCTTTCCAACTGCTATAGTACCATTTGCCGCGGCTCGTGATATACGTCAGATCCACGTCGTAGATCTTATCCTTCGGACCCTTCTCCACTTTCTCTTTCAGCGCACGGATCTTCTCGTGCAGACGCAACTGGAGAATCGTATACGCCTTATGTCCCGTCTCTGCTTCTAACTCCACGAGGTTGTCGATGTTATACGGGTTGAGCACCAGCGGCTTCTCGCATATCACGTCGCATCCCAGTCGCAAACCGTAACGGATAAACGCATCATGCGTGTAGTTCGGCGTACAGATCGACACCCAGTTCAGCGGGTTATCCGTCCGCATCTGCTTCGAGCAGAAACGGTCAAACTGCTCATTCTCCGTAAAGAACGAACAATCCGGAAACGACGAGTCCAAACGACCTACGCTGTCAAACTTGTCGTAAGCCACCATCAAGTTATTACTTGTGTCAGCAATCGCCTTGATATGCCGCGGAGCAATATATCCCGCCGCACCAATCAATGCAAAATTTAATGGTTTATTCATATCATCCATTATCTTAATTTCTCAATCGCTACTTTGATGCGCCGCATGGCTTCAATGATCTCATCCGTGCTGATCGCATACGACAGTCGGATACATTCCGGACAACCGAAAGCCGAACCGCTCACCACCGCCACATGCGCTTCTTCCAGCAGATATTCTGCTACTCTATCACCTCCGCCTAATGCACTCACATCCGGAAACAGATAGAACGCACCTTGCGGTTTCTCAAACTTCCATCCGGGTATCTCTGCCGCCAATCGACAGATTAATTCTCTGCGTTCGGCAAACACCTGCCGCATGGCTTCTACGCAATCCTGCGATCCCGTCAAGGCCGCCTCGGCTGCCTTCTGAGCCACCATCGTCGCGCAGGTCACTAGCTGTCCCTGCAACCGCGTACATGCTTCGATGAACGCTTTGTTCTTACTCATCAGCCAACCGATTCGCCATCCCGTCATCGCATATGCCTTGCTAACTCCATTGACGATGATCAACCGCTCCGTCAATTCGCCGAAGACAGCAAGGGTTAGAGGGTTAGAGGTTAGAGGATTAGGGGTCGGCTCATAAACGAGTGCATCGTAAATCTCATCACTCAGCACCACTACTTCCGGAAACTCCCGCAATACTTCTACGATCTCTTTCAACTGTGAATGACTGTATATACTTCCCGTAGGGTTATTCGGACTGCATAATATCAACATCCGTGTCTTCTCCGTCAGCGCCGCACGTAACTCGTCGGCCGTCAGACAATAGCGGTTCTCGTATTGCGTCTGTACGGGGACCACTTTCCCTCCGGCGAGCTTCACCATCTCGGTATAACTCACCCAACTCGGCATCGGAATCAACACCTCATTGCCCGGATTGATCACCGTCTGAATGGCATTGTATATCGCCATCTTCGCCCCCACACTCACAATCACATCCGAAGCATCAAATTTGCAATCATCAATCTGCAATCTGCAATTCGCATTCTGCGCTGCAGCTACGGCTGTGCGCAAAGATGCGACACCTGCCACCGGCCCATAATGCGTCCATCCGTTGTCTATCGCTTCTTGTGCCGCACGACGGATGTGCTCCGGTGTATCCATATCCGGTTCACCCAGCGACATACTGATCACGTCGATCCCTGCCGCCTTCATGGCTTTCGCCCTTGCCGCCATCGCCAAACTCTGTGACGCCGCTATCCCTTTTACTCGTTCTGATACTTGCATAACCTTATTCCCTACACGTCGACCTATTCTGCGGGAAAACTTATTTTTGGTATTTTCTCTATCTATATATGTTTTCGGTTCTCTAATTCTCATTTATTTCCCCGAGAATGGATATTATCCGTTCTGCAGCGTGTCCATCCCACAGCTCCGGTATCGCACCTTTTTTCCATTCTCCGGCAAAGAGCTTGTCCAATGCCGGTTTGATGGCTGCAGGATCTGTACCAATCAGTTCGTTGGTTCCCACCGTACATGTCTCCGGACGTTCCGTATTGTCGCGCAACGTGATACACGGTACACCCATCACGGTTGTCTCCTCCGTGATACCGCCGCTATCCGTTACCACCGCCTTCGCGCGTTCTACCAGATAATTAAACTCCAGATATCCCATCGGTTCCACGATATGCAGATTCGGCAATCGTTTTGCCAGTTCCGCTTCATCGCCCCACAAACCGTAGAAAAGTTTTGCGGTACGAGGATGAATCGGGAAAATCACCGGCAGACCATGCACATTATCGATGATCTGCTCCATCATGGCACGCAGATGGTTTTCCTCGTCCACATTTGCCGGACGGTGCATCGTCATCACAACAAACTCCTGAGTCTTTAGACCCAACTCATCCCACACTTCCGGTTTCCGGAACCGCGCCCTATTCGCCAAGAGCGTATCAATCATCACATTCCCCACAAACCACACGTTCTTGTTCATCTCGCATCCCATGCGCATGAGATTGCGGTTCGCGACGTCTGATGTGGTAAACATATAATCCGCCAAACTATCCGTCACCATGCGGTTGATCTCTTCCGGCATCGTCAGATCCCAGCTGCGGATACCTGCCTCCACGTGACACACCTTCGTGTTCAGTTTCTTCGCTACGATTGAGCAAGCCATAGTGCTGGTTACGTCACCCACCACTAGTACAATATCCGCCGGATGAGCAATCAACTCTTTCTCAAACGCTACCATGATAGCAGCCGTTTGTTCAGCCTGACTTCCACCACCGCAACCGAGATTCACGTCCGGAGCCGGAATGCCCAACTCCTCGAAGAACGTATCACTCATGTTCTTGTCATAGTGCTGCCCCGTATGCACGAGCCGATAGTGCATATCCTTCCCCGCTGCCTGAGCAACCTTAATCGCCTTTATAATCGGTGCCACCTTCATAAAATTCGGCCTCGCACCTGCAATCAATGTTATCTTCATTTACGTATCAATTTTGCGCTGCAAAATTACAAAAAAAATCCCACATATGCAAGCATATGCGAGAAAATCTTTCATAAATCTTATTTTTGCCCCGTTTCTACGTATTTTCTTCCTAATCTATGGAAGTAGTAAAGAATTTCTTTACAACTGAATTTTCAAACTATTCGAAAAATTCTAATAGTTGTCAACCATCCGGTATTTCCGGATAGTTCACCAGTGGTTCGGATATTCCGTACAACTCAGTACTTAAGTAAAACTTAATAACTGAAATCAACCGGGGTACATGTTGTACCCCACACGAAAAAAAGTGCGACATCGTCGCACCAATCCACTTCAACTTTAGTCGCAATTGCGACCATTTTCGGACTCATCCGCTGCTAAATCACTACAAACATCCTATTTTTTGCACAAACTTCGGACATTTCCACGTCACATCTGCCGGAATCGCTCCTGCACTTACTTTATCCTCTCCTTAACCCATCTCCGCAGCCACTCCTCCGACACGTTCGCTATTCCCCGTTCCACAATCTGCGCATACTCTGGCATCGACGGACGCAACACCCATCTCCGCGCCACACCGTCTATCGTCGCATGCAGATGAATATTCCCCTTGTACGCTTGCTCCAGATGCACATCCTTCACCTCTCGTCCATCCTCCAATCTCCAAGGTTCAATCTCCAATTCGCAATCTTCAAATCCCCATTCCCGCAGATGCGCCATCAAGCACTCTTCGATACGTCCGATCCATTCCTGCCGCACTCCGTTCCTTTCGGCCAACGTCCTGAACGACCTAACCGCTTCAGCCACCTGACGAATGATCTTCACCGGGTTCTTTATATCATTCTGCTCCGCAAAAAGC
This sequence comes from uncultured Bacteroidales bacterium, assembly GCA_900321005.1. Classification (GTDB taxonomy): domain Bacteria; phylum Bacteroidota; class Bacteroidia; order Bacteroidales; family Paludibacteraceae; genus Colicola. The sequence goes on from ONUF01000005.1 coordinate 73,388, forward strand.
AATACATCTTCCTTCGTCCATTCGGCTACTTTTCCTCGCATCAGCAGACAATGCTCACTATGCGGTTGGTAACCTCCCACATTGAAGATAAACGTCATATCGTATGCCGGACTTATCGACCATTCGCCCTTGCGACTCATCATAAACGAGAAGTTCTTGTTATGATCATCGGTGTTATTAGCTAGATAATTGAATACCATGCGACGGAAGATCTCCTCACCGGTCGCATCCGGCAGATGAAGATTCCGGCAAACTAACATCAACTGCTCATAACTGTACGCATTCGGATTCATTGCCGCTAATGTCTGCAGATGTATTTTCTCTCCGTCGATTCGATCAAATCGCTGCGTCATGAAGTGCTTCTCTCCATCCGCTTCTTTGATCAAACAAGGCATCATGTCGATTCCGGCTGCACGAGCCATCTCGTAGTACGTCATCTCTAACTCTGCCGTACTCCGTTCCTTGTCTCCGAACTTCAATATATAATAATCGAACCCATCCAGTCCGGCAATCTGTCCCGAACGAATCTCTCCTGTCTCGCGGTGGATAGCAATCAGCGCCTTAGGTTGTCGTCCTCCAACCGATGTACCTACCGTCATCAGCAGTTTCTTCGTAATCGTTTCACCCGGTTTAATAACCGCTTTCTCCCGATCTTCGAAGATCTTCTTCGCCAACTTGGCCAACGAAGCAATATCAATCTTCTCGGCACGCGGCTTAACTTGCGCATCAGGAACAAACTCCAGCGCACCCATACCCCGACTACCGATAAACGTCAGCTTGTCCAATGGCAATATTTTCGAATCCGGCAAACCTTGTTCCAACTGCCATTGCTGAAAAAGCGCATTACCCCAATCATCCGGCAACGAATCCGCTAAGAACGCAGGTAAATGCTGATACATGCGCTTGTCCTCACTGACATACGCTTTATTGAATGCCTTGGGAGCCACCAATGGAAACGGCTCTATATCCGACGCAATAAAATCCGGATGATATACGAAATAACTGCTATGACGCTCATAACGCCACATAAGCGAACCTATTTCTTGTCCCCACAACCATATGTGAATACAATCTCTCATTACCGTTGCGTTTTAACTGCATAATCTTTTGCTTTGCCGGAATAAGGTGACTCAGGTATCTCAGGCAGGATAGCCTCAATGTTTTCAAGTTGGTTGATCACGCGCAACAATCGGATGATGGTTGTCATCGATACGTCGCGTGATGTACCACTCTCGAACTTCTGCAGCGTCATCACCGATAACCCGGCTTTTTCTGCTACGGATTTTTGTGTCATCCCGGATTGTTGACGGTACTCTTTAAACCGTTCCCCTAACCGAGCAATTATCTCCGGAGCCGTATATGCATAAATATCATTCATATCGCACTTTATTTATATAATTGCAGTTATATTTTTAAGCGAATATTGCCAAAAATATATACTTTAATTATATTTTCGGCTACAAAAGTACTACAAATTATTCAAATGTGCAAATATTTGAGCATATTTTTTTGCATTTTTATTGCCTTTTCTTCTATTTTGCCGTTTTCTTCCTTTTTTTCTTGTGCCCCGCGTGTTTTCCTTTATATAAGAAAAAGGCCAAGTCATTTAACTTGGTCCTAAATCTATATGGCAGTAGTCAAATAATCTTTGACAACTGTATTTTTGAACTATTCAGATTTTTCGAATAGTTGCTCATCAGCCGCAGACGATCTGATTGTTATTTCCTTTTTCTTTGTCATATATTCAAATACCTTTGCGACTGCAAAGGTACAAAAAAAATCCATATACGCAAGTATATGGACATTTATTTGAAACTTTTCTGCATTTTGCACGAATATTTCTTCATTTTGCCCCCATTTTCTTGGCTATTTCTAAATTTTGTCTACATTTTCCCTGCTATAGCACCATGTTGAGTGGTAGTTTCCATTTTGGAAATAACCACTTCCGGATTCAGTTCTCCGCTTTCGAAGATATTCTTCAAATGCTTACTCTTGACTCATATAAATACGATATCGCTCTTTCCCCTTCTTATAGTGAGTTGAAATAGTGGTAATGTATTCCAATTCTCTCAGTTTCTCCACAAATGGTGTCGTTATGTCATTTTTTGGTAGTGCACAATTGAGTTGACTCGCCATTTTGCTATAAGGTTCCCCCAAACTCTGCACAAACTCATCTATCTTCGACTTTTCGTTAAATATTGGCTTACGGCAGAATGCATTTATTCGTAACTGCACAGCAATTCCCGTATGTCTCAACAAATTCTCATATCGATCCTCAGATAGATTGTCCAATGACAACATCCACTCCGGATTTTTTGCTTTTATTATACTGCTTTCTGATATATATGACAATAATTTCTGCTGTCGATTAACGCGAGTTATGTAATGGGGAATCATATTGATATCTTCGGCATCAAACAGGAATTCTTTATCCTGCAACAGCATACTCAAAAGTGGTTTAAAATGGATATTCAAGAACAATAGATGTAATCCTGCATACTTTGCTTTCAATTGATAATAATTACTTGTACTCAATCCAACTTTACCACCATGCACTACGACTTCAGCCAACTTATCTATCGCTCCGTCTGGTATTGCTGGATATCCGGGCAAAACATTGATAAGCTTTTCCAAAACTTCGACTTTTATGTACTTGCACTTTAACAATTCCTCCAGCATTAATCTAATATCATCTCCGCGGGCCGATTCACTCTTACTGATAAATGAAGCCTGCGATAAGGCTATATTAACCCGTTCGTTATTGATATACGACGCCAACTCTGGTCGTATCGTTGACTCTCCCACCTGCTTAAATGATATAAATACATTCTCCCATGTCGGCAACATCTTCGCTTGCCGCCATATCTCCACGCATAATTCTTTCTGCTCAGCCAATTCCGATATATCTATATCGTTTGCTTTATAGTTGCAGACTATCTGTTTCTTCTCGTCAAAGGCCAGATGCTCATTTCGCAACAACTTAATCAAATACTGCGGTTTCTCGTAGTTCATGGATAGATACAGCCATACTTGCTCCACATAGGTCTGAATATGCGCATCCACATAGTCGCACATCTTTTCCAAACCACTCTCATGCATCCACGTATAATTATTCCTCATGAATGCTTCTTCTTGGTAAGCATCTTGAGCCACCAATCGCAACATATCCGAATTGATGGCATACAAATTTTGGTCATATAGATAGTCCAGCACTTTTGCCGGAGTCTTCTCCGATAAATATTCAAAATGCAAGTTATTCTTTAGCGCAACCGCTAGCAACCGCTTCTCAGGTATATTGCTCATGAACAACATATCGATTCTTTCTACCCGATGTATATCATCGCCTAAGATGGTGCCGACGTTATCTATATCCGCGTGATGCAGAATGCGCTCCAATAAAACATTCTTCTCCTGCTCGCTAGCGTAATCAGATAGATCTTTCCATATATCCGGCCATATATCACATAACTTTGCAAACGCTTTATTCGAATATGTCTCACGCGTCGCATATGCCAACCAATACATATATGTATCTTCGCTGAATGTATTTATGATACTTTCCTCACGATTAGGATATGCCCCGGTTCCGAACAACTCATCCATTATGGAGTAATTATATACCCTATTCGTTTCAAATAACCGGTCATCTAACCTACCCAAAACAAATGTCCTGTTCTGATAATCATACTCTGCGTCCACTGCATCGCCATTGATAATCTTCATGTAATTGGAGTAATCATTTCGAGTCCATCGACCTTCTTGGAATACAGAGAGGTATTCTTCGTACGCCTCATCGATATATCCGTCGCTTAACATAGTCGCTATGTAACTAACCTGTGACTTCTTTTCGATATCATTTTGTTCTTTTACACTGGGTAATAAGATTGCCTTTAGTTCCTCCGTGCCTTTTATTAATAACTCTTGTATCGTTTTATGTTCTAGCAATCTCAGCTCATTTTCTTCCTTAGCGCGCAATATTATCAACTTGGTCATCGAGCCTTGATCTTTTATTGCACGCTCCTTTTCTGCGTACGTTTGATTGGGGTCAACCGCCTTCTCAATATCTGCAAATTTATATCGACATGGCCTTGCTTCTTGATAAGTATATCCATTCCTGTGAACATAATACTCATTCAGTTTCGAATTCTGAACCAATGGAAAGTTTTCATCACTGAGCAATGATTCAATGGCATATTCTGTCGTATCCATCCCGAACCGAAGGAAATTGGGATCATGGAGAGTCTCTTTTAACTGGTATATATACTGCAGCCGCACAGCCCTCAAACTAATCAGCCCTATCTCTTTTCCCCTTTTAATACGCTCATCATAATCCTCAATCCGCTTCTTTATCTCATCTTGTTTTTGCTTTCTCAGCGCATCTTTACTATGCAGTGCTTTGTACAAATTGCCCTTATTATTTAGCAAGTCTGCAAAATCTTCGGGAAAAATATTTTTATAGGCTACTATCGCCAATAATTCTTTCGTTACGAAATCCGCCTCAGTCATTTTCAGACTACAATACAATTTGTACTCGTTGATGATGTTGTACACCAATCTTGTGTCGTTGGCTTGATAGGATATCAGGTCGAACAATGTGTCCTCTACTATATTACACGCTTTTAACTCCCTACTCAAGATTTCTGCCCCGTTGTGAGAATTCGTATAGGGGATAACAGGTATGATAAAATCAAAGAATTTTGTCCGATTATGTCCATCAAACAAATCATCCCGTAATGCATAAACGAATACAATACGTCTCTTCAACGTGCTCGAATTGTTTAATATCTGATTAATCTCTCTTAACTTAACAAATATACCTGCATTGTCAAATCGATCTAAGTCCTCAAACACTACAAGGTTTGTCCCTGTCTTCTTGAAATAATAGATTATCTCATCAATATGTTGGTTCAGCACAGATTTCTGGACATCTGAGTCCAGTTTCATATCAGCATAGCCTATACTTATTTTACGCAGAGATAGACTAACTAATCGCGGAATAAACTTTGCAAACGCAAAGCCCAATAAGACGAGAATTAAAAAACCTAAAGACAATTTCACATACACCCACGCATCAAGCCATGCTAATGCCTTAAAGTATTGTTCCCCTTCGATAAACAAATAGGTTATAAGGACGAAGAGGATCAGCCATGCAACATACCAAGCTATCGCCCCTCCTGTATGCTCCTTTATTCTCGAAAATTGAGAATCCGGCAGTTCTGACTCGTCCGCACTGAAGAATAAATGCTCCAATATCTCATATTCTATGAGAGAATCTTCTTTCTCTTCCTTTTTGTCTCCTGCTAATGCGATGGTTATACTCTTCAATGGATTACCACCGATTTGTGTCGTCTCTCCGTATTGTGCCAGAAAACTACTTATGACGCTACTTTTCCCAGAGCCATACTTTCCTGCTATAGCGATGTTATGTACCGAAGGATCTTGCAATGCGAACTTCAGCGCCTCAAAATATTCTGAGTCGCCTAAATCCACTTTCGGAGCTAATGATTTATATTGTATCATCGGAGAAACCTTTTCTTTCTCTTGCTCCGTTTTCAATGTCTCTGTTTTACTACCCTTCCTGCACATAGTCATCTACATTAAAACTTATACTTCTATCACGTTAAAACCATTTGATATATTTTAACAATCCTTTTCGCTACCTGTTCGTTCGACAACTCCAGCTCCAATATGCGTTGACGTCCCTTTGTTCTTCCCTCGAAAGCCAGCGCGTCTTTCAGCAACGCCACCATCTCTTCCAACGACTTCTCATCAGCGTCCCAACGCTCATGCGTCTTCCTCGGGTTCCGCAAGATGAAGTGCCCTGGTTCGTCGCCGAATAGTTCCCGCACATCCGCTATGTCTGTCGCCAAACACGGGCAGTTCACCGCCATGGCTTCTTTCAACGCTTGCGGACTTCCCTCGCTATGACTCGGCAGCGCAAACAAGTCTGCCGCACACATCCGCAGTACACATTGTGAGCGCGTGAGATTTTTCATCTCTACGCACTCAATTGGTGATTGGTGATTTGTGATTGGTAATTGTTCATTAATTTTTGCAACAGCATCGCGCAATAGCGAATAATTCTTCCGCAGATTGTCGAAAGCTCCGCCGAAGAGGATGTACTTCTTGTCGGAATCCCAGCCGAGTTGCCTACGTGCTTCCTCTTTTGGCGTTATCACCATCTGCTCCATCGGCACGCCACAGGGGATGATGGAGTACTGCCGTGCCTTGAAGTACGACAGATCGCGTATATGCTGCGCTACATAGATGACATGCTTGGCACGCAGTGACATGAGCGATGACAAAAGATTCACATGCCAGTTCAGCGTCTCCCCATTATGAAACGTCGTCACCACCGGCACTATCGATTGCAATTCTGCAGTGATGGCCGACAACCCGAAATGTGCATGCACGATATCCGGCTTAAACTCCCGTATTTTCCGTTTCAGTACCCCAACCGCCTTGATATAATTGCCTTTGACGAGGAAATAATCTACCTCATGCCCCAGCGCACGAATGGCTTCGCCTTGTTCGGTAACGAACGGCAGCTGATGACTTGCGTGATTTGTCTTATATCGACTAACTTCTAAAATTCGCATATTATTTGCTTCTCGCATGTTTAAACACAATCTGATAGAATGCCTTCCAGAAATACCGCCAATCGGTAATGATCGGATGCTTGAGGTACGCCCTGGTATATCGCGCTTCCGATTCAAACATCTCCTCCTGGGTCTGCGGCAGATCTGCGTAGAACGGAGGCACCAAACCGGGTTTCGCTTGCGTCCGAAGGTCTTGCAACCACTCCGGATAGGTATCGAACTTCGTCTTACTCAACGGCCGCACACCCACCAACTTCATATCTCCGCGTAGCAAATTGATAATCATCGGCAGTTCGTCGATCCACAATTTTCGGAACACATGCCCCCAACTCGTAATACGGAAGTCATTCACCGCCTTATCGCCATCGTTCGTGCCGTACTTGTCGTACACATATTTCTGAATATACTCCGCATACGGATGCATAGTACGCATCTTGTAGAAAGTCTTAATCTCCTTGTTCTTGCATACCCGCTGCAACTTAATGAGCGGCCCATATACCTTGATCTGCTCCTGCGGATAGGGTTGCGAGTGACGATGCGCAAACACATACTCGATATGGCCCATCGGCACGATCTCATCCACCTCAAATCCGCAATAATACAACCGTCCTAACACCTCAGTCTGCGACAGCATACGCTTCCGGCCCTTGGTGATATCGTAGTACAAACGACTCGTCAGCATCATGCGTGGCACAACGCGCTTATTGAAAAAATACAGACTATAGATGATCCAGTTTAGTCCCCACGGATACTTCTTCAAAATCTTCTGCTTGTAATACTCCTGCGGCCGGTAGCAGCACACATAGATCCCGTTATCCGGCAGTTTCTGATTCACGATGCAGAACCGACGGTTGATACCCTTGGCATCATTCAGCAGCTTCAGATCCACGATCGTCTTGTACTGATAATCGGGTATCTGTAGGAACGCAAACCGGTTCGTGTCGCACACCGCTTTGGTCTGCCTACTATCCAGATGCGCTTTCTTACGTAGCATGTAGTAGTCCGCTTCCGTGGTTACACTCAGTACTGATTGGTGAATCGACTCGATGGAGGCCTTACTGCGTTTCTCGTCCGGACGTTGCACCTGCGCATTCTTGCGTTTCTCGATTGTCATCGCCGGCACCGTCATGTTCGTCGCGTACTTCCAATAGTGCTCCATCACTATCACGAACGTCTCCAACGCCCCCACAATCATGATAGTCCACGAAGCGACACGCGGCGATAGCGTCCACGGCAACTGCGGCAGTATCCACCAGCATAACCCGATCAGTATCCCTGCATCGGCTATCACCGACAGCAACGATTGCCAGAACCAAGTCTGCTTGTACGACCGGTACAGCTGCATCACCATACCTACCACGATCCACATCACCGTCAGCACACCGAACAAGGACCAGTATGCACTCACTTCCATCTTCTCCGCAGCCCATCGCCATAGGATGCATAGCGCTGCCGCTATCACCCAAATGATGATATCTACTACAACTCTATTTCCCCAGCCTTTTCTAAGCATGTTATTTAAATTTTTTCCAAAATTCTTTATCCGCAGCACGTGTCTCTTTCTCGGATTGCGGATAGTTCTCAATGTACCATGTGAGATACTTCGCGTAATCCACTTTATCGTTCAGCATCTGCTGCACGCGTGCTCCATAGAATTTCTTTCGCTCCGCAGGAGTAAGGGCAACTATCTCCTTTACTCGCTCACACATCTGCTCTACGCTACCCTCTTCAGAAGCCTTGATTCCGTAACCTAGATGATAATTATCCTCTAAGTCACGCAAGTACCCGATTCGTCCTACGAAGTCATTGAAGCGGATGAAAGGCACGCCTAATACTCCCGCTTCAGCCGCCATCGTCTGGCTATCGCCCACATACAAACTCGCATATGCCATCACGTCGTGCATGTATATCGGGTTAATCTTGATGCGATACGGCTCCAGCTCCGGTTCAAGTTCCCGTTCGCTCGTGATATAGATATTCATATGCGGCTTCATGATCTCTATCAACCGCATCGCCACCTCTTTGTTAATACCCTTGATGTTATCATCATGGTTCGCTTTCAGTTTGACGAACCGCATGATGGCATACGGCTTCTCCGGATCAATCCCCTGCTCACGAACAATCTCCTTCGAAGGCGTGAAATGGTTGGGATGCAAGTATGCTAACTCATGGTAACTCGGGTACTTCGTCGTTTTCTTGGCCCATTTCCCGTCATCGCAGGTATCCGGAGTCAACACATTCGTTGCTCCCGGGTAACAAACCTTCACTTGCAGCGGTATCACATCTGCATCATCCTCACCGCAGTACACCACCGGTATGCGCAGCAGCGGACCTACGTATGAGTTCTCGACACTCGTTCCCGTCAGCAGATCCGGTTTCTGTTTGATGCAGAACACCAACTCGCGCCACATGCGCTTTAGTGCACCGAGCCCCATACCGAGTTTGGTGTCCTTACGTCCTTCACGTAGGATGTTATGATACGGTATGCCGGAGTTCTGCAGCAACTGCTCCAGGTTCTCTTTCTTCTTTATCAGCACCTCCACCTCATGCCCGTCATGTTTTAAGTTCTTTATGACGTTCTTATACAAGTGAAAATGTGCCGGATGTCCAAGATAAACAACTACTTTCATATCAATCAAATTCTGAATTCTAAAACATCAAATCAGTCCTCTTCCTGCCAACTTAAACCAGTTCCATGCCAAACAAACGGCAACCTCCAGCACCAATGCAATGGGGAACCATTTTCTTACCCTCGCATTACTCTTTCCTATCTGTATACCATACGCCGCAAACAGCAGGATCATCGGCCACACCGGCATGTGGAAACGCCCCGAGTGCGCAAACTCGCTCATAACTAACACTAAGTGATACCCTACCGTGTATGCCAATAAAAATACGTGCCTACGCCACTCTCCGCTTATCAGCATCATAAGCATCACGATAATTACAAAGAATGAAAGTATATTTTTAATGTAACTACCACCAGATAACTGAACTTGCAATATCTGTCCCTCATTCGCCTGATTGAATGTAGGGAACGGAATAGTAAAGATCAATGGCGCAAAAACCGCCGCACCTGCATATTTGGCAAAACTATTTCCACCTTGTCGATTGGAGCGCCACTCCATATTGATATCTTGCGTATCCGACTGCGCTCTTTCAAGGAGGCTCTCCGATTGAGTTCTTATACGGTCTCCCATAGAAACAACCAAAACTGCCCCCACCAATAATCCTGCTAATATTTTCTTTCCCAGACTCATCACACGCCCGGATACCATCACAATATGCGCAAATACAGCTATGAAGATCACAATAGCTAAAGGCGCCCGGAAAAAGAATAATGCGATTGCAGCCAACATGCCCGGCAACAAGCTCGCAAAGGAAAATCTTTTTCCGGATGTCAGTACTCGATCCATATTATCTATGGCCAGACACACCAGGAATACCATTTCTGCTTCCTTAAACATCGTTCCGCACCAATAGATCATATTCGGATTAATTGCCACAAAGATCGCAGCCATGCGAGCAGCTCCAACGCCAAAATGCCGGTTAGCCACACGATAGATGCTCACAGCGCAATAGGCTCCCATTACACACTTGAATAAAAATGGGACAAATACATCATTATCCACCCCTACTATCAAATAGATCAGTCCAAGCCACATCGGATAGCCCACGTCATCTATGGCCGAACCATTCCTATCAATAATCTCTGATAGACCTAACTTGGAGTCTCCACTAAGCCATGCCGAAAGATCTTTGGCAAATGGCATATACCAATCCACATCTGCTGTATCGCCGTATGTATTTCCATAGTGCTCCGGATTGAATACAAAATAGCAATACAACACCCATAGGAGACGAATCAAAAATCCTGCAATAAATACATTTCGCACAAACGCTCTTTCTTTCTTTCGCTCCCAACCCCTCGACATGGCTTGCCCACCATAAAAGAACAATATCACTGATATGGCAGATACGAACCATAAATCAAACTCCGGGACAAAACCATATGCAAACCAACACGCAAACATAGCCACAAAGAAAAACACCATTGCCTTTCCCGTCAACCAGTTAGGTATCGTTCGCTCCCCCTTCCGCAAGGGAGCGGCTGCCACATCCATTCCGAATCGGTGCATCCACCGCTCCCGCCATCCACGCGGAGCTGCGGGCCTCATCATCTGTCCTTGCGGCGGCATAGGGGGCGGAGTATATGTATTGGTGTTATTTGTCATTTGTCATTTAAGTTTATAGGACGCTGCGCTATAGGTTTTAGGACGTTGCACTACAGGGATTAGGACGCGGAGCTACAGGTTTGAGGACGCTGTGCCATAGGTTGTTTACGCTTGGCGATGAGACCAGATAACATTTTCGCTTCCTCATTGATTAATAATTCCATTTGTTCAAACTCCTCGTGACTAATATACCCAAGGTCGCATGCAACATCCAGTTGAGAGAACACCTCCAGTAAAGAGCCATAGGCGATGTTATAGAAATGCGCTTGGTCTTTTTGCGAGTTGCGTCCGGAACCTTCTGCTATATTCGAAGGGATAGAAATAACCGCTCTGCGGAGTTGGTCACTCAGAGCGTACTGTTCCTCTCGAGGGAATTTCTTCAAGAGTTCGTACACTTGTTTTACTAACTCTTTTGATTTGATATATACATTTAGATTACGAAATGTGGTCATGATTGGTTTATTTAGGACGTTGCACTAAATTCACGATCCCGGATCCAGATTCTAGCAGGTAATCATACTTCTTTCATCATTGATTATCCTTATCTGGTATCTTATACATATAGACATATACGGAGTCTTCGGTACCTCCTTTTCCTCCAATATTATCTTTCCCTATATAAAAGTTTTGATCTCCTAACGTTTGCTCAATTTTCGCTGCAGTATCAGCATCCTTACACTTGCAAATCACTATGTATTCAAAGTCCTTTCCATCAAAATCTTCTGACTTATGACGAGAATAATTCTGATCCATATCTTTCGTTATGCCCACATAAAATCTTTTGGGAGACTCGTAATTCTTACTATTCGCCAAAAACATCTCATGCATATATTGTGAGATATAATCAGCTGCCTTATCTTCTAAATATTGAATCTTTTGATCAAATTGTTTTTCCATTTTGTTTTATCTATTATTTCCCACAAACAGGACACTTATAATCGCATCCATCTGGAGTATCCGGGTGAATGTCATTCACCAAGAGTTTCTTATCTCCACCAAAGTCGTGATAATTACGACACTCTTTTTCATATGCCTCTTTCGGAGAATTTGCGTAACTGAATTTGAATCGCTCATAGCGAAGTTTCTTGTTATTTGCATACTCGCTTATACCATGAACTATTCGCTGATGCAAATCACTATCCGAGCGTCCAACATACATAACGATAAAAATGCCCCTATCATCAATATAACCATAAGCATAATTTCCTGGGCGTCCGGGATCAATCAGCCTGTCTATTTCGTCTTGTGTTAGGGGGTAAGACAGCCCCATGTTTAAGGATACCATAATTATTCCCAATTTAAATCTGTTTTCAAACTATCATTAACTTTTGTTATATCTATCAGTTCGTTGCCTTTAAACTTCTCTAGCAACGCTTTTACCTGAGCTTTCGTCATAACCTTAAATTGCCCATTACGCACCAATGGAGAAATATAATTTGCTAATTTACCGATATGCTCAAAATCCATTTCGACCAAATCACGATGATTCGTAAGTAAATCTTCATTTAACCCCCTCGCTTCGCCTTTACATTCTGCTGAGATATCAATCTCTATGTTCTTCAAGTCTTGTTCTTCTAAAATCACATAACACAATTTATCTGCTTTATCTCTCCCTAATGCTAGCGCTACCACAGCTGTATCTTTTTCTTCGTCTGTATCTGCCAGCCATGTGCTCAAGCAATTATTCTTTGTTCGCAAATCGGCGATAGCATCTCCGCAGATAGTCGGATTCAGTCGATGCACATCACGTCTTCCATCCCAGCGTTCTAGGCTACTTATCATCCGTAATAGTTTCATGCCACCTCTCGTCTTAATTCTGAAATCACTATGTTTGCATACTGCTGCATTATTGAAGAATTGAGTTTAACAGATTCCAACAATTGCAAACTTTGTTTGTCGCGCCATGTTTCGATAGTCATTATAGCAGCCTCTTGACACATCGGGTTCTGACTCTTCAGTCCTAACTCTACCATAGGATAAAATGTGTCTATATCATCTATAGTAGATTTACTCTCCACAATTCGAAGTGCCCCTGCTAGTACACGAGGATCACTATTGTGTCTGCTATACACTTGATACAACCACACAAAAGTTACATACCGATTCTCTTTGATACATTTATCTATAAAATCAAGCACTTCATTATTATACCCATCCTCAAAGTCCGCGCGAACCAACGAGATAACAAAATCTTCCTCTTGATTCCTCAGATACATCATGAATTCCTCATTAGTTTTATTGATTGAGGTATCGCTGGTAGAATCTAGTTCTACAGCATCTAACTTAAAAAAGTCCTCCGGAAATGGTAGAATCGTATGCATTGGGTTTAATGCATCATTCTCCAAATAATCGGATAGCGCATAGTCTTTTAAAATAGGACTTTCAATCATCCAAAGACTTGACAAGTTGGGCTTCTTTGCTAATACTTCGGAAGCCTTGATCAAATCTAGGGCAGACGAGGATAATATTTCATTCCATGGAGTTATCATATCTTAACTCTGAAAATAAAAATCTAAGAATGTCTCTCCATACGAGCAAGCCTCGGAACAGAATAGTTTTACCTCCTCTGTGCTAAATTTAAGCGCCTCATTCGTACGTGTATTGATATCAAATTCTATCGTATATACTGAAACAATCTGATTGATTCCATTCGTGTTTTGTATATATCTCTCTGATTCGAATTTTGAGATATAATTCATCATAATTTTACGTTCTCCTAACTTCTCTTCCACGTAGAATGTCTGCGTAAAATTAGTATCTGCCAACACAGAGTCCTTGAATGTTGGATGACTAAACATTGAACCAATCAACTGCATATACTCATTTTCATCAATGTCGAGTACATATGCCGGAGCAAATGCTATCCTCGTCACAGTTGCATCTGTCATAGAGATAATCTTTTCGAACACCTCTTTGCATCTCTCCATTCTCCGGCCAATTTCCTCTACGGTATATTCTCCGTTCAGGTAGGATAAATAATCTACTTTTTGTGGAGTAAATTGGATCCGCTCATTATTATCAGGAGCAATCAAAAACCATTGTCCGCTTTGCGACACAATTCTGTCACGCTGGTTTGGATCCGGATTATCAATGGACGGGACCCATCCTTGGAACACATCTCCCATTTGTTTGATAATTTCCGCACTAGGTTTCACTTGAGGCATGAAGATTGTACCACGCACTCCTCGAATGGTCATTTTTGGTCTCATATGATTTAGTTTAATATTAAGTTTCTCTCATCACCGCGCATCCACACGCACAAGCGAGCGTCCATATACACGTGTATAGCAAATTTGGGCACAAAATTACAAAAAAAAATCCTTATATGCAAGAAAAAAGCCAAATATTCGTCAAAAAACTTAGATTTTTAATCTAAAAACGAAGATTTGGCTTTTATAAAGAGTGAAAGAGTGAAAGAATTAAGGAGTTAATGATGTAAAGTTGAAGAAATGAAAGAATTAATGAATTAAAGAGTTTTCTCCGAGAATCTTTCGGCGCATTCCGGAGAGTAACGCAGCTACTTTACTAATTTGCACAGTAACCTCTTCATGTTCATCCAAAGATACATAGCCTAAATCTTGCGCGATATCTATTTGGCAGTCTACTTCCATGAGAGAACCAAAAGCCATTTCAAAATCTGCCCACCAACTCTCTTTATCGGCATCCGTAAAAGTTCTTGAGATTTCATCGTACGACACAGGATACCTAAGTTCCACCCAACGCATAAAATCGTAATATGAGGATGGTATGCTGTGGTGCAAATCAAATCCGTTTCCTAATTATTTACTGCACAATTCAGCGCAAAGGTACAAAAAAATTCCCACATATGCAAGCATATGGGGAATAAAATGCATTTTTTCTTCGTTTTTTTACGATTTCATCGTTTTCTTACTAATAAAAGGAAAACTCGCTACGCTCTATGGAAAACAAGGAATCCCCAGTTGCTAACCCGCAACTTTATAGTCTTAATCAGCAGCCTACTCGTAAACAAGCTTCCGGATAGGCTTCCGCTTAATCCCATACACAGAGTACTCTGTCGGATTCCTTCTTAAGAAAACGTACCGAAAACTGTCTCGCAGTAATCGAGAAAACGCAGTGAACTAAGAAAACCCATGCGGCGAGTATGTAATATTACTAGATTGTTTTCTTGCCGAAGGCTGTTTTCTTACCCGGTTTTCTTGGAGACGAAAGAGTATGGCCGACAGCCATACAAGAGAGGTAATTCGGAAGGAGCGTTGGAAACTCATTTACATACGATCCTTATGAATTATATCTCGGGATGATTAGCTACAGGGCGTAAGACCGCGCTGCCGCGTTTTCCTTTATATCCCCAAAAAAGAAAAGCGCCGCCCATGCGGGTGAATGTATTTAATAAGAGGAAAACAATGCGAAAGGATGTAAACATACATCTATGAGTTAATACCGGAGAAGGTTCGTAAGTGAACTTTCAACGCTTCTTCGATATTCACTCATTCAACTGATTTGCAAACCAGTCCCCTTCGCATTCTAAGAAAACGTCCTTCGGCTAAGAAAACGCACTGCGTGCAAGAAAACGCCATGCGGGGTGTAGCATTAAAAAATGTTTTCTTATCTGGTTTTCGGCAATGTTTTCTTATAAGGCAGTATAATGATGCAATAATGGTGATAACGGATGATATGGTTATGGAAGCTCGCTTGCGATAAACATACCATACGATAGCACATAGCCTATTTATAGGCTATACTGCTTTATTTTCCTTTATCTAAAAGACAAAAAGCTTGCCGTTAGAATAGTGGTAGCGTTCGATTTGTGCTCTACGTTCCGTGCCGAAGTTCATTTCCAATCCAATTGCGTTGGACCTTCTAACTCATTCTCACTGAGCACAAACTCCAAATCTTTCAACGATACCAGAGGAACAATTCTGCTACTCTCTGCCTTGGTCTCCCGCAAGTCCTTGATTAAGATTTCATGCCAATCGGCACAATACATTAGTCCGTAGGAATACCCAGCAGCTTTAGCATCTTCCATCAAACGCACCTCATCATCACACCAGAATAATTCTTGCGATGTGAATTCTATTACTGCAATCTTCTCATCTTCCTTTGTGATGTACACAGCAGAATCCTGTTGATGCCTCGTTAGTGACGAAACAGAAGCACCTATCTGATAAGTATACGGAGCCAGAATTACCGCATCCAGCAGTCCCCTCTCTGCCTCTATTTCATTCAATATCTTTTGCCGATAATCATACATAATCCATTCATTTTATATAAACAAAAATCCCACATACATCGTATGCAGGATTTCATTTTACTGAGCAGAATCTATATCGATGACGATATCTTCCGGAAGTGCCTCTACTAAATTAATCGGAGGCAAGATTGCGTTCTCGAATGCGGATTTAACCATTTCACTTCGTGCATGGATTTCTCCTCGTGCAGCACCAACATTGATGGTTGCTAAATACTGGGAGAAATACGGTTCAATCACAAACTTATCGCCTTTGATCATAGTTTGCATTGCTTCCGGTTGAACGTCATAAGATGTCGTGAAGTCCATCTCCAATAGAACCTTCTCATTCTGGAGATATTGATATAAAATACGGCAACGCACATGGTGCGATGGGATATGCACACCAAATGTGAAACCGGTTCTCACGTCCGTTTCTCCAGGGGATAACTCTCCGTAGATCTCAAACTTATTGCATACAAGTTCGTCTACATTAAATGGGATTACATTTTGTGCCATATTTTATGCTGCCAATAAATAAGTTCTCTGATTGTGTTCCTCTCCCCAAGACTGAGACTGATAACCAGAATGCGTACGAGATTGCTTGGGAGTCATAACAAATAAATCAACAAAATCTAAAGCCATTATCGGAGACTTAGCAAATCGAACTTTAGTATTCTGCATCTCTTTCTCTGTTACCTCAACATATGGAGCCACAACATACGCATTAGAAGATAATTTGAATAATTCTTCATTATCCGTAAACAACGGAGTATCGTCTCCATAACGATTAGCTAACAAATCTTCGAATGCCATCGAATCCAAGCAATACTGTTCATACGTCTCCTCGTCTAAGTTTACAATGGCACTAACCAAATAGACATGTCGTCTTTCACTATACTCAAACTTAAACGACAAATTCGTATAAAGCTTCACCATTTTTCCAAACCAATCTCTAAGTTGGTTTTCTATTTCTGCATTTCTCATAAGTTACCGAAATTTTGTTTTAGTTTGCTAATGATTCCCTCTGCCTTTTTCTGATAGTCCAACGTATCATCTTCGGATATCGGGTCTGTAGAGTAATCTGCTGTAACTCTGGCATTTTTCAATTCTACCACAGTATCGTAAAAATTCTTAATTACGCTAGGCTTTCCATTCATACGATTCTTAATCTCCTGCAATGTAAGAAGGTGCGAGTCTTTCCCTTGGGTAAGTTCTTTTTGTTTTTCATATGTTAAAGGATTTCTATCAGTATGCTTTAACAGATACATCATATATTGAAACACGGCATAATACAAACAATGCACACTTTCCGTAGGAAGGTGCTTTAGGATAAGACATTTCGCTGCTTCAAGATTATTAACCGCCTTTTGTTTCATCGTTTTGCGCCGCAAAGGTACAAAAAAAATCTCATGTACGCAAAAAAAAATGATTTTTTTATGCATTTTTTTGCATTTTTTGCGTATATTCACACACATTTTGCGCATTTTTGCGCATTTTTTTGAGGTTTTCGGCTCTTTTTCTTATCCCGTTTTCTTAGAAAGAATCCCTTAGAGAATCTGGCTGGATAATTGACAATTCAGTTGTCTGGGAGTTTACTCACAAGCAAACGAGTTGACTGTTAGACATAGGTTGCTGCAAGCAACTGCAGATTCCTCGTTTTCCTTTATTACAAAAAAAGAGCCCGAAGGGCCCTTCTTTGCCATGCGGCGCGGCTTACGCGTGCTGCTGGTCGTACTCGGCGCCACGCTCCTTTGGAGCCTTGCGGTGATTAGTTACCATGCTGTGCATCGTACTCCTCACCGCGCTCCCTTGGAGCTTTGCGGTGATTAGTTACCATGTTGTGCATCGTACTCCTCGCCGCAGACGGACCAGTACCAAGCCTTCATGGTCTTGATGCCGCCGGCGAGGTCCTTCTGTGCGAGGAAGGCTGCCTGGTCGGCTGCGATCTGCATCAGGTCCTTGCTGCGCGTGCGAACCATTGCACTCACTTCCGTGAAGCGCGAGCGAGCTGCGAGCTCTTTCGCCTTCGGCGTGGTGGAACGCTCCACCTTGCGGCGGATATACACGCGGTTACAGGTGTCGCTCGTGGTAGCCGCTACGCGGTGCGTGCCCAGGAGCATTTTCTCACAGTTGTGATGACCGTTCTTGGTCGGTTTGGCGAGTGCTCCGGATACACTGTCGATACCGGCACTCCAATTGACTTTTGCCATAATTCGTTAAGGTTTAGTTTGTTAATTAATCCCTTCTCGGCGGAGGCCGCTCTTCCCGATTAACGGGACGACGCTCCGGGCTATGGGAAAGATGAAAATTATAGCAATTATAACTCGATTATAATAATTATAAGTATGTAACCAAAAACGCGGCAGCACGGCCCACATGGCCTGAATGTAAACAGCTACATATCCACTTGTATGTAAACATTCAGATGTATATCTATCTGCTTACTTTCCAGTCTGATATGAATATCATACTGCTGCCTTACAAACAAGCGTCATTACATGACTTACAAAAAATCGTTCCGTTGCACTACACTTTCAAAAAAATTCCCGATATCCTCTAAGCCAGGTGAGAGGGGTTAAGGTTAAATGATAGGGGTTAATTACTCGAAGGGGTTGACGTACTTCTGCGCGACGGTGTAGGCGAAGAGGGATTTGTACTTCGACTGTGCCGCGAAGCCTGCTTCGAGGGTGGCGCGTTCGGTGGGATCCGCGAGGGCGGTCTTGGCTGCTTGCGCAGCGGTCTTCAGCGCGTTCTGCGCCTGGATGTTTTTGGTGTGTTTTGCCTTGGAGGGGTTCAGCAGGTCAACGCCCAACTGCTCTTTCTTGCACGGACAGCGCTTGAAATACAGGCTTTCCGACTTGTTGAACTTACCCATCACGCGGGCAAACATGCCATGCAAAGTGATTTTAGCCATAGGTTAGTGGTTAGTGGTTAGTGATTAGTGATTAGTGATTAGTGATTAGTGGTTTAGTCAAACGGGATTTCCATTTGTCCTTTCATGGTGCGTTCGAGGAACGCGAGGTGTTTCTGTCTGCCGAAGGTCTCGGCGAAGACGATACGGGTGTGCGCTTCGGCGGGTGAGGGAGTATGACCCGAGCGGTCGGGGCGGGCTTGAACGATATGCATCACGCCCGTACCGAATCAATTCCCGGGTCAAATTCCACTTTCGCCATAGAAATTTAATTTTAGTTAACTGGGGCCCCCCGAAAATTTTTAATTTTTGGGGAGAGCGAGAGCCTAACGTAGTGCTACCACAAGGGCTGTGCCCGTAGTCGCACGAGTTAGAGCTTGCGCGAGGCGTCGTAACTCTCAATAGTCTTCGTCTGAATCGTGACAGACGTGTCGCCCCGTTGGTAAAACTCCGACCGGTTGGTTACGGTCCGTACTACGTTGCAGGACGTGAGCCCGAAGGCTGTGCCCAGGGCAGTCAGTGCCGCG
>ONUF01000010.1 GCA_900321005.1 uncultured Bacteroidales bacterium
ATTGAATTTTCAATCTCTTTCTCAGTTATATCGGTATCCGCTAATTCCGCAAAATCTACCATATCATCAGGAATTTTAGTACCTTTTTTAAAGAATGTGATTAAATATCCATCCATTTGTGCCCGCTTGATTTGCTCCCATGAGATATCTATCTTCCTAAAATCCATTTTGAGATTCAGCCGTTCGGTATTTGCAACATATCCACGAATCCCTTTTTCATCTATGACCAAGTAACTTCGTAATAGTTTACAACTATTTACAAATGCAAGGATAAATAATACTGAAAGGCCTCCAAAGAAGATTAAAATAAAAAGTAATATTCCGATTGGGGGCGTGCTAATAAATGTTTTGTATAATATTATACCAAACATCGAAATAATGGCAAGGCAAATTATCGGTATAAAATAGTTTTTGGGTTGCTTGACCGCTTCAAACCGCACTCCTTCTGCGTCAAATGTACCCGGGTCATAGTTAGAATAAATCGCTTTACGCCCTTGTTTGTGTTTTTTATTACGAGTCAGTAACCGGGGAATAATAGTCGGCAAAGCCATAATTGCCACTACGATGATGATACATATTAGGATACCCAATAACATATTCCCTCCGGTAACCTTCCTTACCCATCTCCCCAATTTGCCGGGCTCGCCTCTGTGTTGTTTTGCGGACTGCTGAGCATGTGTTTTTTCAAAGTCTTTTGTTCGGATAACTATTACACCATAGGCAGCGCGTTCTCCATACAAGTCTATTGCTTCTTCATCATTTAAAATGGTTACTGAGGCTATTTCGGAACTTTCGGGAACATCGGATGGCTGTACACCGATTTTACCATCTACAATATACAATGGCATATGTACAAAACCGACTGTGTCCGTCCTGTCATTCCCTGTTGCCGCGACTGCCAGCGGAAGTAATAGTAATATTAGGAGAATATGTATTTTACGCATATAATAGCGATTTAAAGTCACGCCCACGTTTGCACGCGAGCGTTCGCTGACTTATCCAACTGCAAAGACCAAAACTTCCTACATTCCGGGTTGCTGAATAATTGCAAACGCTTTTAATAAACTTTTAATAAATATGTTCGCGCACGCTTGCGCAATCTCCTGTTTTACGTCGTGGAGAGGGACGATATTCTCTTAGGTGGTCAGATTTGACCACTAATTAATTACTTTTTTCGTTCTTGAACTCGTCAAGAATGTATGCAGGACTTTGAAAGAATAAGCCTGTTTCCGGTTTAGAGAGTGCATCAAACGTACGCGAGCTACAGAAAGCATCCATAGCTTCTCGCATAGAAAGACCTCTCTCTTCCATCAAAAGGGCTACTACATCCCGCGTAAGCGATTCTATCATAAATGTTTCCTTGCTCATTTCCTTTCTAATATGGTTAGTGCGCGCGCCGT
This sequence comes from uncultured Bacteroidales bacterium, assembly GCA_900321005.1. GTDB lineage: Bacteria > Bacteroidota > Bacteroidia > Bacteroidales > Paludibacteraceae > Colicola. The sequence goes on from ONUF01000010.1 coordinate 1,401, forward strand.
TCCAAAGAAATATTGCAGCGTTACTTGATGGTATTTGATTTCTTCTAAAAACTGTGCCTTCGTGATAATTCCTTCTGTATATCTACGGATCTGAAAACCGACCGTATCATCAGCAATGGGACCTATAACCACGTCATAGTCATGTAATGAACGGCGTTCCTTATTTTGGCGGTTTAGGAGAATGAAGTCAGCCCATTCTTCCGTATAAGTATCAAAACGGAGTACTTTCAGTTCGTCTAATTTCTTCTCATCTAAATAGTAACATTGAACAACTTTGGTCCCTGTGCCATATTGCAGAAGTTTTCGCTCTGCTTGGCGAGTAGCAACCTGTTTGTCGGTAGTCAGATAAAAACCATAACCAAAATCCTTACCGACGCGACTCATGTCAAGACGTATCTGCTGAAAGTCCGTATTTGTTCCGTGATAAAGAATCATGCGATGCTTCCTCCCATTCGTTTGCAGTACATGGTAATGTCCTCTACCGCTTGGTCAAAGGAAAGTGTATGCTCTACATCGTAGAATTCATCTGCAAAGTCAAGACCCTTATACTGCTGTAGATATAAATATGCTTGCTGCAACGACAAGTGATGTGTGGCAGCAAATTCTGATACTAAAGCGATCAGATAATCTAAGCGATCTTTTAGGGTCTTACTCATGAGCTTTGCAACTTTGGCTGCAAAGTTACTGCTTTTTTTCGATATATGCAAGCATTTTGTAATAAATCAATCGAAAATCTTCAAATTTGAGTAAAATATATATTCTTTTCAAGTTTTGGAAACTCTTGGAAAAACTATATATCATTTTTTTAGAAAAAAGTCGCTCAGAAACTTGCATATATCAAGATTATTTTGTACCTTTGCATAGTTTTTCCAAGAGAAGAAAAACGGGTAAAAATCGGGTAAAACCGGTGTAAATATCCTCTAAAATTGATTTATTAATCCGCTGTATAAGGCAGGAAAAGACACTTTAAACAAGCAGTTTGTGTGTTCCGGGGGTTCGAATTCCTCACTCTCGCTTTGCCCTGGATGCCGCCGGCAGGCTTTAGGGTTTTCGAGGTGGGATTGCCGTAGGCAATGTCGGTGCCCTCGAATCCCTCACTCTCCGCTTAAAAGGACCAGCAATGGTTTTTTTTCTTTTGGCATAGTATTTGTTGAGTCCAGGGCGTGCGTGTAAGAGCCGTCATATTTGTTCTCTCCCTTCTTTCCGTGCTGCCGGTGATGGCGCGGAAGCATAAACCGGTTGTACCTGATTCGTTGCAGCGCTTGGAAATAGACGTTAACGGTATCGGTCTTACGATGCAACGCATCGAAGGCGGTTCGTTTATGATGGGTGCTACGCTGGACCAGACGGACAGAGACTTATACAGCGACAAACCGGCGCATCTTGTTTTTCTTTCTCCTTATTATATTGCTACCACGGAAGTGACTGTGCAGTTATGGCGTGCGGTGATGCCGGAGCGCGAAGTAATCGTGCCGAACGGTTATCCGACGGTGCCTGTCTCATATGTTTCATGGTTCGATTGCCAGGAGTTCGTGCGGCGCTTGGACAGCATCACGGGCCTGCCCTTCCGTTTGCCTACCGAGGCCCAATGGGAATATGCGGCGCGGGGCGGCGAGAAGAGCAAAGCCTATCGTTTTGCCGGCGGGAATGAACCGGATAGTGTAGGGTGGACTTACTCCTGTTCCGGCAACTGGAAGCACGCGGTAGGGAGTAAGCACGCGAACGAAATAGGATTGTACGATATGACGGGCAATGTGTCGGAGTGGTGCCAGGATCTCTACGGTCCTTATACGCTCAGCACGCAGCCGAATCCCTGCGGCGCCGATACCGGCAGTTATCGTATTGTACGCGGCGGTAGTTATGATGAGTGCGTGGCGAACAGTCATCTATCCGTGCGCCGTTGGTACACGCCGGAGACTGCTACGGAGTATATCGGTTTTCGTGTGGCCCTAACTCTTCCGAACGATCCGATGCTGCAAGTGGTCCAAGAAGAACCGCCGCTTACTCGTTCGGTTCGAATCCATGGTAAGAAACTGCGGTTTGTCTATGTGCCGGCCGAACAGCCGTATTATATCTCGGAAGAGGTCGAATGTGCGCTGTGGCGGAAGATGATGCAGAAAGATCCGCCGGAGCGGTCCAAGAGTGTGGCACTCGGCATGAGTAAGTCTGACCGTACCCGTTTTGCCGAATATTGCAGCCGGGCAGCCAACGAGGCTTTGATGGTCGCCTCTGCTGAACAGATCGTCTTGGCTGAGCAGCAACATATCATTGAAGCGTTCCATCCGAACGTGAACCATAAACGTAAAAATGAGACGACACGCGCTATTCAACGCAAACGGAAAGCAGCCGATACCTTCTCTCCTTGGACGGAGTTGGTAGGTGTGCGCCTGCCGAAACCCGATGACCCCATACTCCTGCAATTCAAAAAGGCTGATGACGAGTCTCGTCCGCTCCGATTAGTCCTATTTTTATAAAAAATGTAAATTTTCGTCAAAATATTTGCGCATGTGAAAAAAATGTTGTAATTTTGCTGCGCAAAATGTTTTGAAATTATGGCAAACACCAGACAACAGATTATCGAGGAGCTCCAAAACCTCTTGAGTCAAGACGTGACGGAGATTAAAGAACAAGTGGATCAACTCAAGAATCGCTTCTACAAAGAGGCCGAAGAAGTTGAGGAAGAAGCGAAAGAGGCACAGGCAGCCTTGGAGCAGCAATTCAAAGAATTGTTGACGGAGTATAAGACGCGCAAAGCGGAGATCACCGCGAAGGCGACGCAAGAGCTGCAGGCAAACCTGGAGCGCAAGAATGCCATCCTTGAGCAGATGAAGGCGATCGTCGAATCCGGTGAGTCAGGCCTGGAGAACGGAGAATGGAAAGCAGCTACGGAGCGCATGAAAGCGCTGCAAGCGGAGTGGAAAGCAATCGGCGCTGTGCCGGCTACCGAAGCGCAGAACATCCGCAAGGCCTATCAGCGTTGCCAGGAGCAGTTCTATGACTTGGTGAAGATCAATATCGAACTCCGCGATCTCGATTTCAAGAAGAACCTCGAGCTCAAGACCAAATTGTGTGAGGCAGCGGAGAAATTGCAGGATAACGGAAACATCGTGGAGGCTTCCCGTGCCTTGCAGCAGCTCCACGACGAGTGGGCCGAGATAGGTCCGGTAGCCCGCGAGTTGCGCGAGGAGATATGGAATCGCTTCAAGACGGCTTCGTCTGTCATCAATAAGAAACATCAGGCATATTTCGATACTATCCACGCGAAAGAGAAGGAGAACCTCGAGCATAAGCAAGCGCTGGTAGAGCAACTGACCGAACTGTTGGCCAATGCTACGGAGCAGGCGAAGCAAGAAGGCGCTAAGGTATGGGAAGAGGCTACCAAGCAAGTACAGGAGATACAGGCCGAATGGCGTAAGATCGGTTTTGCACCGAAGAAATTCAACCAGTCCATCTACGACCAATACCGCGCCTTGTGCGACCAGTTCTTCCAGACGAAGAATGCCTTTTTCAAGACCCGCCGAGAGGAGTGGAAAGCCCGCGCAGAGCAGCGCAAGATCCGTGAGGAGCAACGCAAAGCGCGTGAAGAGAAGCGTGCGGAGCAACGCGTCGCCAAGACCGAGGACCAACTGCTGCGTATCCGCGAGCGCCTGCGCCAGGAGATTAAGGTAGCGGAGAACAACATCCTCTTCTTCACCGCCAAATCGAAGACAGCGAACAAGTTAGTGGACGGTCTGCAGTCGAAGATCAATGACCTCAAGAAACAACTCGACGACATCAACAAACGCCTGGAGGAGGAATAATGGCTGAACTGATCACATACACCAATGTGGAGATTCGTCAGGCGGAGCAGGTGGTGTTGCATGATGTGAACCTCCATGTGCAAAACGGCGAGATGATCTACCTGCTCGGTAAGGTAGGTAGCGGTAAGTCGTCGCTGATGAAGACCTTCTACGGCGCCCTACCTATCGCGGCCGGAGAGGCGCGCGTGCTGGACTATGACGTAGTGCATATCCGTCGCCGTAAATTGCCATACCTCCGTCGCCGCTTAGGTATCATCTTCCAGGATTACAAACTGCTGACGGATCGCTCCGTGGAGGAGAACCTGCTCTTCGTGCTGCGTGCCACGGGTTGGAAGAACAAACAGCTGATGCACGATCATGTCTATGAAGTGCTGAAACAAGTCGGCATGGAGAACAAGGCCTATAAGAAACCGTATGAGTTGTCCGGTGGCGAGCAGCAGCGTGTCGTCATTGCCCGCGCATTGCTCAACTCGCCGGAGATCATCCTTGCCGATGAGCCGACGGGTAACTTGGACGGTGAGACGGGCCGCGAAATCATGGACTTGCTCTATTCCATCAGTCAGGCCGGCATCACGGTCCTCATGTCCACGCATAATATCAACTGGCCGGAGTTATACCCGGGTCGTAAATGGCTCTTTGAGAATGGCGAAATCCATCAATGAGATACAGGACGAAGTAATCGAGGAATTTGAGTTTCTCGAGGACTGGACTGAACGCTATCAACTTCTCGTGGACTACGCGAAGGAGTTAAAGAATAATCCCCTTCCGGAGGCCGATAAGAACGACCGCAATAAGATTGACGGTTGCCAGTCCATCGTGTGGTTCACTTGCGAACTCAAAGACGGTAAGTTGATGATGAAAGGGGATGCAGACGCCATCTTGGTCAAAGGGATCGTCGCTCTCTTGCTGCATGTGCTGAATGACCACACGCCGGAGGAAATCATCAAGGCCGACCTCTATTTCATCGAACGAATAGGGTTGCGCGAGCACCTCAGTCCCGTGCGTAGTAACGGCGTTGCCGCGATGCTCAAGCAGATAAAACTATACGCGCTCGCGTATCAAACGAAATAAAGCCTCTGCGATCCGTTCGTCGGATTCTTCATCGCAGATTGTTACATCGAGAATATGATGAGCCTGGCTGTAGAAAGGCTCCCGTGCTTCTAGTTGCGGCGCGATGAACGAAAGCAACTCTTCTTCCGTGCGCCCTTGTAACACCGGACGATCACTCAGATCCGTCAGACTTAGGCGCTTGGCCAGGTGTTCGGGTTTCCAGCGGATATAGATACTCGTGCCTAACTCGCGCAGACACTCCATGTTATCTTCCCAACACGGATAGCCGCCGCCCGTCGCATAGATGATATGCTCGAACGGGATCTGGTCCGCGAGGTCTTCGACCACATATTTCTCTTTCTTGCGAAACTCTTCCAACCCGAATTGGCGGATATATTCCGCCGTCGTGTAGCCGTGGATCTGCTCGAAGGCATCGTCCAAATCCACAAAACGCCAACCGAGTTTATCGGCCAGCAAACGACCGGCAGTAGTCTTGCCGGCGCCCATATAACCTACCAAATAGATCGGAAGTTCCATCAGTATTCCCAGTTATCATTGTCTTTCCACACGATCCGGCCGTTCTCGATGGTCGCTAAGGGAAAGATAGACGGGGTAGGAGATTGCGGCGTGGCAATCAGTTTCCACTCCTTATTATATATGCGCGCGCAGGAAGAACACTGAGGCGCGCAGGCCGTGAGAACGACCAGAATAGAGTCCGCTCCCCTGTATACCTCCAACTGCGTACTGTCCGTCAGCGCGACGCGCTCATACGCTCCGTCTTGATATACTACCTGCGGATTCCCGCCTACTTGAAACAAATCGGCGAGGATCGAAAGTCCTATTGCAAGAATCAGTCCTTTCATTGAATCAATGCTACCGCGTAGGCAGCTATACCTTCTTCACGACCGACAAATCCCAAGTGCTCGGTAGTCGTCGCTTTAAGGCTTACTTGATTAGGTTGTACCCCCATCACTTCCGCCAGACAAGCCTGCATGGCGTCGATATAGGGATTCAGTTTCGGAGCCTGCGCGCAGATCGTGATGTCGCAGTTTCCCAATTCATACCCCGCTTCGCGGAGCATAGCCATCACGTGGCGAAGAAGAATCTTCGAGTCGATACCCTCGTATTCGTTGCCTTTGGTGTCCGGGAAATGATAACCGATATCCCGCATAGCCGCGGCGCCTAGGAGCGCATCGCATAGCGCGTGAATGACCACATCGGCATCGGAATGACCAAGCAAGCCGCGCTCGCATGGCACCTCAATTCCCCCTAACCACAATTTGCGGTCAGGGGAGAACTGATGGACATCATATCCAAAACCGATACGCATGGATATTATTTTTTCTTTCTGTTATCCACAAGATCCTTGATGCCTGCAAGGTCGAAGCCCAGCGTGAAACGCATCGTCTGATCCAGCGGGTTGGTAGAAGCCAAACCTACGCAGTAGGATACATCGAGCGCTACAATCGAGAGGTGGAAACCCGCACCGAAGGTGATATAATTACGGTTTCCTTTGTAGAAGTTCTCGTAGCTGTAACCGGCACGGGCAAAGAACTGCTTGTTGTAGCTATACTCGATACCTGCGCCCCAGCGAACCTCGTTGAACTCTTCACGCGCACCGCCCGGAGCGTCCGCGAGGGACATGAACCAGCCGCGAGCTGAAGAGATATTCGAGTAAGCGCCTTCGCTCATCTTCCAGGTCTCCGGGTCCGACGGATTAATCGGATTACCGTTGTCATCCCAACGGTCTTGGTTGGCTGCCGTCTCTTTGGTCGTTTTGCGAGAATAACGGCTGGGAACCAGCATCTTGTTGGTCTCGAGAGAGAAGGTCAGGAAGTTATACTTGTCGCACGGCAACTCATAGCTGATACCGAGGTTCATGCTCGCCGGGATGAAGTTACTGCGGTCGTCTGCATAAGCCATCTTACCGCCTAAGTTCTTCAGACTGAAACCTAAGTTGAAATGACTCGTTCCCATCGGCAACTCAATCGGCTGACGATAGTACAGCGCGATGTCAGCGGCAGCGGTTACGGCAGGATGCAGGTCAATCGAACTGCTCTGTGCGTTCACGCCGTTGTTGAGGTCTGAGTAGAGCACGCGGATAGCGACAGACATCGAGACATACTCATGCAACTTACGGAAATAACTCAAGTCCAGCGCCCACTCATTCGGGCGTACATTCTGAATCACCTCTCCGGCGGGATCTGTCAAAGCTACATCACCCATCGAGAAATAGGTGAAACTCGCACCGATACCGCCACCGAGGTCACCGAAATTATAAAAACCTGCGAGATATGCGAGGTCGATGTCACCTACCAGTTTACGCAACCACGGCGTGTAGTTAGCGGTGATACCACCCTTCGAGTACATGTACGCATACTTGGCAGGGTTCCAGTACTGCGCGTTAAAATCTGCTTCCGTAGCTACACCGACATCACCTTGTCCTGCGGAACGAGCGTCCGGAGCAATAGACAACGAGGGCATTGCTGTGATCAGCGGGTTCATAGTTTGGTCTGCTGCAGCTTCTTGGGCACTCATCGTCATGGCGCATACCAAGGCTGCGATTGTAAGAAATACTTTTTTCATTTGTGTTATGTTGTTGTTTTGTTAATTCTCGTTTTTATTTCCTAGGTTCCTAGGCCCCTAGGTTCCTAGTATTATTCAGCGATTTGCTTCATAGGCTATTCGTTCATTCTTTAATTCTTTAATTCTTTAATTCTTTAACTCTTTAATTCATTATCTCGTTACAATAATTTTTCCGGAGGAAGCGCTGTATCCGCTGCTTGCGGATTTGATACGAACGCTATATACATATACGCCGGCATTCAGTCCCATATCGGCCAGGTTGATGACCACGCGATCCGGATTCTGCTGGGTATGACTCCAAATCATTTGTCCGCTCGTGTTATACAGATAGACTTCCGTCTGCAGCAACTCGTCCGGTTGGTCGTAGTTCACCACCAGGTTGAGTATGCCGGTCGATTGAACCGGGTTGGGGTAGGTGGTGATGGAGTAGATGGACGGATCCAAGCCGGCCTCTACGATGAAGTTCAACACCTGCGTCGTACTGTTGTTCAGCAGGTCCCATGCGCGGAACATCAGGCTGTGCGGACCGTTCGGCAGGGCCTCCATCAAGTAACTTACCTGTCCGGCCTGATAACTATTGTTTGCCGCCGTGAAATACTCGTTGAGCGTATAGGTCTTCTTGGCCTCGTCGTCGATGATGAGCATCAGGTCATGCCCGATACCTGCGCCCGCGGTGTTGATACCGTTCTCGTCATACAAGTCGGCAAAGAACCGCGGTGTCTCGTAGGTCTTGTCGCCATCCTTAAAGAGCGGCGTGTTCAGATAGATGTGCATCTGCGGACCTACGGTGTCCTGTACCAGATAGGAACCCGTTCCGCCGATAGTGAAGTCCTCGAAATGGCCCACCGCCTCGATGGGCGCTACCTCTTCTTCCGTACGCGCATAATAGACGATACGCCCGTTGCCGTAGTTATAACGGATGTCTTTGGGGACCATGAAGGTGTACTCAAATCGCCCGTCTTTCACGGCTGTAGAACCGGAGAAGAGCATATTCGGATAGTCTTTGTAACTCACTACTTTGGGGTCTCCGCCGGCATTGTCGTTGTCGCGCGTCGGGATCTCCTGGATCTTATCATACACCGCGATATCCACCGCGCCGTTGAAATCCTCTACGACCTGCATATCCTCGTCCACGACACTTCCCTCGACGCGCTGCACACTCAAGGCATTGAGCGTGTCGATCTTCGTATCGGTGATGATCTGATAGTCCGTCGGGTAGTTCAGGCGGATAGCGGGGTCGCCTAACAGCACATACGGCAAGCGGTTCATCTCGCTCTTGGCCGCCCGCACATTCTTACCGGCAGCAATCGCCTCGCCGAGCGTAGCGTCGTAATGGAACGGCGTCTCGTGCTTGAACAGAGCGGCGCATACTGCGCGGTTGATCTCGTTGTTCTGCGCCGCATAGACGGTACGCGTAGCGGCTAAGATGCCGACCGCGCCGCCGTTCGGATTCAGCACGCAAGCTTCGGCTGCACAACGGCGACCGGAGTCAAACTGCGCGAAGTTGCAGGTTGCGAACAACCAGAAACCGAGGTTCGTATTGCGCATGTTCTCGATATCCTTGAGATTCAGAATCGACTCATTGGTGATGGCGTTATAGCCGCCGTGACCGGAGTAGTCGAAGAAGAGTACACCGCTCTTGAGCAGGTTCTCCACGCGGTTCTTGGCCAACGGATAACTCTCGCCGTTCGCATTCACCTCTTGCGGATAACCGTCGAGGAAAATCTTATGAATGATGAAGTCCGGGTTGGCGAGACGGATCATCTCGGCGCTTATCTCCGAGGTCTCCGTGTGCGTGCCGCCTTCTCCGTCGTCCGCCAGATACATCAACTGGGTCTTCCATTTGCCTGCCTGCTCATTGTTCATGTAGCGGATGAGTTTGTCCACTACCTCGCGGGCCTCTGTCAGGTTGTTGATCGGCAGACGACCTACGCCGATCTCCATCATACCGGTGTTATCGTTCTCGCCTTCATTATCATCGAGAAAACCGAAATAGTCGTCGGTCGCATAGCCGCTCACTTCATTCACGGAGTTCTTCGCTTCATAGGTCAGCAAGAGCGAAGTACCCGAGTTGGGCAATAACTTACGGTTGTCGAATGTACCGTGACCCATCAGTAACAACCACCGCGGCTTGGCGATACCGTTGCCGTCGGCGCGGTCGTACAGCATCTTCATCAACCAGCGGTAAGCCGTGGCGTCCGGGGTACCCGAAGAAAACTCATTATATACCTGTTTGTCGGTTACCACCGCCCAAGTGATTCCTTGTTTCTGCTCGTGCGCTTTCGCCAAGTCCGTTGATACCGCTTCGTAACCCTCCGGACAGATGATGACATAGTCGATATTCTTCAGCGCGTGCAGGTTCTGGTTCGCTACCGCCCCTACAATCTGCGCGCTAACCCACGAGCTTCCTTGCGGGTTGACGGCTACATATTCACGCACGCCGCTTGCCTGCGAACCGGTCCAAAGGAGCGTGTCGTTCTCCATCGTCGTCGGCATTCGGCGTATATGCGCCAAATCCGTGATATCCCATATCTGTGTAGATGCGCTTGCATCACTCAGATGGAAGCGTACCGGATCATTCGTGCGGTAATTGCTGTTCGTGCGTACGGGCAACCAACTGCCGCGCATCTTCAGCTCAGTCGGAGTGGTCATCTCGATATAGTTCAACCAACCCAGCGCACCCGCCGTGCTGTTGGCAAACGTCAGTTGTACCTGCTGCTTCTCCGCAGCCGTGGTGGCAGACATGCTCAGCGAACCTACGCACGCAAAGGTGTAGAAATCCGGGTAAGGTTTGATAGAGATCGATCCGGTCGTGCCGTTGAAGTTGCAGCGGAAGGTGGAGTTGATCTTCGAATAACCGGCTACATCGATAAATGCGCGGCTTGACTCGCCTTCGATTGCATTCGGGGTAGAGAAAGAGATCGTACGCTTCTGGTTGGCATTGAACTGCTCGCCGTAGAACTCGCGTCCTCCGCCGGCCACACCGCTGCGGTCAATCAGGTTCAACGAGTCTTTCTCATGTACCTGGTAAGCCGGGTATTGGTATATATCGGTGGCTTTGCCTTCTATCGCTTCTGCCGTTGTCGGCGCCAGCATCTCACCGACATTATCGGTCAGCATATAGTAGCCGTAGTCGGAGTAGGGATTGCGGGTATGCGTGAAGCGCGTGCCGTCATACGACCAACTGATAGGACCTTGTACCCAGAAGAGCACATAGTCGGCGCCTACATATACCGGCACTTGCGGAAGATCGTCTATCTTGGTTTTCGAGAAGTCCTGTACCAACATCGCGCCGCCGTAGCCGTATACGCGCAACTGCGTAGGCTCGATACCTGCGCTGCGTAACTGACTAAAGGTCATGCGACATACGCCGCTCTCGCTCACGCGCATCTTCACCCAGTGCCCGTTCGCCAAAACTGACTCATCGGTGTACGAGTGAATACCCGCCATCAGCGGAAGGCTCATCGCCACGAAAAGTACTATCGATAGAATCTTTCTCATTTGATTTTGCAGTATAATTTCTCTTCTCCGTCGATCTCAACGCGGATGATCTCTTCTTTGCTTACCGTCCTCGGCGCTTGTTTTTTCTGTATGTAAATCAAGTCTCCCTGCCGAATGGTCATCACTTTGCTTGCTCTTGCTATCGCCTCTTCCGGACTCAGTACATAGTCTGAATACTGATTGCTGATTACTGACGGCTCCACAAACTCTCCAATCGCTAGCGAGTAGTCGAATGCCAAGGCTTCTGTCCAAGGCCGACCGGCTTTCTGTGCTTCGCGCGCCAAGTCCAGCGCGATGAAGTCTGCTCCGGGAGCTACGGCGTCGTAGTAACGACTGGCGAACTTAGGAGCGATCTCTTTTCCCAAACGGCTCACGCGCAAGATCATGCATTCTGTCACTCCCAATTCCTTCGTCCATTCCGGCATGAATAGCGGCTTGCGACCGTTTAGCAGACAGGAGTCGCCCTTGAGTACCATCTCACTTTCTTCCCCTCGATATATAAAGCCGATTATCTTCATTCGCAAAAATCGGGCGCAAATTTACGATTTTTTTTGCATATATGCAAATAAAAATGCAAATTGGACACTTTTTCTTAAAAATTATTCATATCCAGTAAGTGTGTGAGCTCACGAGGGGGCCTGTTTTGGCGTAGGGGTACGGCAAAACTCGTAGGCAGGGGGCCGGTACCCCGAGGAGCTGCACACACGAACTACTTAGCGCGTATAAACAGCTGCACGGGCGTACCCTCGAAGTCCCACCACTCGCGCAGCTTATTCTCGAGGAACCGCCGATACGGCTCTTTGACATACTGCGGCAAGTTTGCGAAGAACACAAAGGTCGGGATCTGCGTGTTCGGCAACTGCGTGCAGTACTTGATCTTGATGTACTTGCCCTTCCATGCGGGTGGGGGATAGTTCTCTATCAGCGGCAGGAACTTGTCGTTCAGTTGCGCCGTCGGGATCTTCTTATTCTTGTTCTCGTACACATGAATAGCCGTCTCTACGACCTTGAAGATTCGCTGTTTGGTCACGGCACTCGTGAAGATAATCGGGAAGTCTGTAAATGGCGCCAATCGCTCGCGAATGGCACTTTCGAATGCTTTTATATCCTGATTCGTCTTGCTTTCTATCAAATCCCACTTATTGACGCATACCACCAAACCCTTCTTGTTTTTCTGGATCAGCGAGTAGATGTTGAGGTCCTGTGCCTCGATACCGCGCGTGGCGTCAATCATCAGAATGCACACATCCGAATTCTCAATCGCGCGGATAGAGCGTACGACAGAGTAGTACTCCAGGTCCTCCGTCACTTTCGCTTTCTTGCGGATACCGGCGGTGTCAACCAAGTAGAAATCTTTGCCGAACTTGTTATACCGCGTGTAGATGCTGTCGCGGGTTGTGCCGGCGATATCGGTCACAATCGTGCGCTCCTCGCCGATAAACGCGTTGAGGATACTTGACTTGCCGGCATTCGGACGACCAACAATCGCAAAGCGCGGTAACTCCTCCAAGTCCTCGTCGCTGTTGTCTTCCTTGCGGAAACGACCCACCACTTCATCCAGCAGATCGCCTGTTCCCAAGCCGTTCTCTGCGGACACAATAAACGGTTCTCCTAAGCCCAGTTTGTAAAACTCCGCTGCGCCGTATTGGTTCTCGAAGGTATCCACTTTGTTGACCGCCAGGATGGTCGGTTTCTTGGCCTGACGAAGTAGGTGTGCCACTTCGGTGTCGAACTGCGTCACACCTTCGTTGACATCCACCACGAGCAGCACTACATCCGCTTCGCGGATAGCGAGGTCCACTTGACGGTTGATCTCGGATTCGAAGGTGTCGTCGCTGTTGACCACCCATCCTCCGGTATCAATCACCGAGAACTCGCGCCCACACCATTCGGCTTTGCCGTACTGCCGGTCACGCGTCGTACCTGCCGTATTATTCACTATCGCCCTCCGTGTTCCCGTCAGGCGGTTAAATAACGTGGATTTGCCTACATTAGGCCTTCCAACTATTGCTACGATATTACCCACAGCAGCCTCCTTTCTTGCAGTCTTTGTTGCAGTCCTCGCAGGAGTCCTGGCCGCAGTGCCCGTGGCAACCGCCGCATCCCCGCTGGTTGCGAATCGCCTTGAGTTCGCCTTCCGTCACATCGCGGATATCGAGTATCTTACCCGTGAAATGCAGGTCCTCTCCGGCGTACGGATGGTTGAGGTCGATGGTCACGGTCGTGTCCGTGATCTCGCATACCTGCGCCTTGACGATCTGTCCGTCGATAGTGTTCATCGGCACGATCGCACCGACATACACGCGCTCCTCGTCGAACTCGCCGTCGCCGTTGAAGAACATCTTCTTCGGCAACTCCTGCAAGCCTTCTTGGAAATACTCGCCGTAGGCGTCCGCAGCGGCCAGCACGAAGTCAAAACTGTCGCCGACCTCTTTGCCTGCCATCTGTGCCTCAAAGGCCGGGAGCATCATCCCTTCGCCCTGACACCACACTAACGGAGCCTCTTCGGTTGCTTGCTCCATCAATTCTTCTTTCCCACCTTCGCCTTTGATATACAAGGCGTATGTGGCTTTCACTACTTTTTGATTTTCAATTTTCATATCTTTTATCATTCTCTTTTATCAGTCTCTCTTTTATTAAGTGAGGAATGTTCTCTGAGGGGGCCTGTTTTGGGGAATGGGTGCCCCAAAACTCGTAGGCAGGGGGCCGGTACCCCGAAGAGAAGCATTCCGAACGCTCTCCCCGAGGAGCTGCATGCAAGCGCCTACCACCAGTTTACGCGCCCATTCGTCGATTGGTTACTATTTTTGTCGTATTTAAGATCGCTCAATATCGACGCATTCACACCGATGTGGAAGGTGTAACTCTTGTACGGCCCGATCGGGTTGATGCTCGCCGACATGTTCCAGCAGTGCAGGTCACGGCTGATATTGACAACACAACTCGACACGGTCTTGTGGTCGAAGTCGTAACTCATCGACGCACTCACTTTCCAGCCCTTGCCCAGACCCAGCGTGCCGCTCAAGCTCAGGTTGTTGGTGAACACCATCTTGTAGTACATCTTCTCGTAGTCGAACGTACTTCCGGAAGCGTAGGCGAGCGAGTAGTTGAGCGTGATACTCCACGGCAGTTCTGTCCACACATAGCCGTCGTCCACTTTCTCGTCTTTCTTGCCGTTCAGCTTGCCGTTCTTGTTGGAGCCGTCGCCGTTATGCTCGAGGTCCGACAGGTCGGCGTCGCCGCCGGAACTGTCCGAACCGCTGCTCTCGGAGCGCTTGCCTTGCCGTTTCTCGATTGCCTCTTTCCATTTCTTGATGGTCTGGTTGCTTATCGTATAGTTAAAACTCCATCTTAGACCGCTCCAGTGCGGAAATCGGCCGTTATGCCAGTACTGTTTGTTCGTTCTCACGGGCGTGCCCGATGCGTTCAGTTGGTACATATACGGATCGAGCGCCGTGGAGAGGTTGAGGCTGTAGTTGTTCAGCTTCGGGAATTTCAGACGCAGGTTGACCTGGAACAGGCTCCAGTTCATGGAGTCCGCGGCGAAGTTATATCCTCCGTCGATGCTGAAGTTATCTATCAGACTCACCACTTTGAACGGTTTCTCGCCCGTGGTATCTTCGCGGTTGACGACCTTCATCTCCAAGTTGTTCGACACGCCGAAACTCATCGTCGCGGATGTCCCTCTCGCCGCATTTCCGTACATCCCGTTCGGGAAACGCGAATAGACTTGCTCGACGTAGGTCGTGTCGCCGTTCTTGACCACCGGTTGGTTATACCGCCCGTAGTAGCCCCAGCCCGGCGTACTGAAATCCGGATGGTAACTCATGCTCACATGCGGCGTGATGATATGGCGGAATTTCTCGACCTTGCTATGCGGGAACAACTTCTTGAGCGGCGTGTAGAATCCGTATATCTTCGTACTCATCGACACACCCACATTGAAGTCGAACACGTTATAGAATCCGGTCGTGGTATCCATCTGCAGCTTGTTCTCCGCCTCGTTCCAGTTGCGGTCCACGCGCTGGAAATACATGCGGTCCGTCATACTGATGTTCGGCGTGATACTCAGGTATTTAAAGAGCATGAAGCTTGCGTTAATCGGTAAGGTATGCCGCATACCTGTTTGCCAGTCTTTGAAGAAATTGGAGTGCGGTAAATAGCTCTCCTTCATGTTGTTGGCGGCGATGCGGGCATCCATCGAGTAACTCATCTTGATCTTCTCGTACCATTTCTCCTTGCCTGCGCCCACTTTGCCTTTGCGCTTGAGCGTCGCCTGGCGCCATTCTTTGAACGGATAGACGCTACTCATGTTGACGTTTAACTGCGGCGCAGTAAGCGATATCGTCGAGTCTCGCGTGCGTTGCGTCAAGCTGGCTGTCATGCTCAGACTCCAGGGACTATCCGGAAAACGCTGTGTGTAGCTGACTGTACTGCTCTTGGTGTTCTCGGCCATCAGAGTGGGGTTGTAATAGCTGTTGATATTACTGCGGTTGTAACCGCTCGTCGAGAAGTTCACGCTTGCCGAGAACGTGGAGTAGGGATTGAACTTCGCGTCCTGCGAGTGGGTCCATTGAATCTGGAAGTTACGGTTGGCCTGGTAGTCCGGCAAACCCAACTCACTCGTCACGTCGTTGCGGTAACTGATGTTCAGGTTGCCTGAGAAATGATACCGCCATATATACTTCATGTTTCCGCGGATGGCCCATGTACCGCGCGTGTAGATGTCGCCCACCACCTCGAGATCCAGGTAGTCGCAGATCGCGAAGTAGTATCCGAGGCCGTTGACATATAATCCGCGGCGGTAGTCATCACCGAAGTTCGGCATGATCAGACCGCTGGAGTAGGTGTTCGTGAAGGGGAAGAAGCCGAACGGGATAGCCAGAGGAAGCGGCACATCGCCCACTACCATGTATGCCGGTCCTGTCGCGATATAATGACCGGGCTTCACTTTCGCCTTCGTCATCTTCAGGTAGAAATGCGGGTGCTCGTGGTCGTCGCAGGTCGTGTATTGACCACCGGCCATCATCATCTCGTTATTGCTCAGTTTCTTCGTCTTGTCGGAGATGATATATCCCTCGCCCTGTTCCGTCACGGCATGGCGGATATAACCTTTCTGGGTCTTGATGTTATACGTGATTTCGTTGGTCTCGTATCGGTCTTTGCCGTCATCGAAGATTGGTTTGCCGACCCATTCGTAGTTCAGACTGTCATACACACCCCGCGCATAAATCTGACTGCTGTCGATGTTCATGCGGATATATTCGGAGGTCAGGTCCATCGTCTGATAGCGCAACTCACCCTTGCCGTGCAGGTACGCGTTTCCACCCTGCGTCATGACCATCGAGTCATTGGCCTGGTACTTCACAGGCGCTTCGAAATCTTTCTTCGTACGCACTTGCGACCAACGGATACTGTCCTGTACGCGCTCGGCGCTGTCTCGCGGCGCGTAGTGCTCGTCCTCATGATCATGCCCGTGGTCGTGTCCCTTATCGTTACCTTTGCTATACCGATCCTGCTGAGACGAACTACTCATCCCCGACATCAACCCGCCGAGCGCACCGCCTCCTCCCGCAGTGTTCTGCGTAGGTCTCACTCGCTGTCCCCATACCGCCCCCGAACAGAGCAGCACAAGCAAGGTAATATGTACGAATCTGGTCCTCATTACAGGCATGCGTGCCCGTATGCACACAATACGCCAAAATAAAATCGGCCGCAAAGGTACAACAAAAAAATGACATACGCAAGCGCGCCCGCGTTTTTGCGCGTTTTTTTGCTATTATTGTGCATCCCGGTCACATTTTTGTGGCCGTTTTTTACTCGCGGGTGTAGCCCCTGCGGAGCGTGGTGTTTGTTGTTTACGCCGGATATTATTCGGCATGTGGTACCATTTGTGGTTATTAGGGGGACTTTCGTCTATTGAATCGGAATTTTATTCCGGTTTACGTCGTTTGTTATGCGGAATACTATTCCGCGATTAGTAGCGTCTATGCGCGCACATTTATGTGCGCCTCTTCTCTAGTTTTTTCAAAGAAAAATCCCCATTTATTTGCGTATGTCATTTTTTTGTTGTAATTTTGCACCGCAAACTCGCGCTGGGGTGTCTGCATAGATGTCTCAGGTGAGGGAGCAGACATAATTTATGGCGTTTACTAACGCTTGTTTTTGACTGTTGAAACCTAGGAAACTTCAATGTAAGTCTTCGAAAACAAGTAGCAGTAGATGCTCATGGGGTGTTTATACATCAGCGTGCACTTTTTTTGCACGTTTGGTATCGTATATACACAGCGTGGGTTTCTGCATTGCTTATTCGAGACTTAAGGTTTTCCTAGGACCTCAACAGCGGATAAGCAACCAAAGAAATCCGCGTTTTTTATGAATATTGTACAAGTAGGATCATATCCGCTCTCAGCGGATTGTATTAGAGGAGGTGTTGAATCCTCCGTGTTTGGGTTAGCGAAAGAGTTATCACAAAATCATGTCGTTGATGTGTTTGACTTCCCGAGAATAGCGGGGAAGGACACTGTCGAGCGACAAGGCTCTCTCACTATACATCGCTATAAGAATTTAGGCAAATACAATCAAGATGCCATCGAACGAGGCAAAGAGATGCTGCGTGATATAGTTGCGTTACATCCTGATATTGTGCATATACATGGCACTGGCAATATTAGCGGAGCTTTGTATAGCGCCATTAAGGTCTACGGTATTCCTGTTTTGCTTACGGTTCATGGTTTGCTGCATGTTGAAAAGAAGAACGCGCTACGCAAACATCCTTCCCTCAAGCATTTATACCAACTTATCGTTCAATCGCGTGCAGAGTTTGATGTCCTGAATCAAGCACAGCACATTATTGTGGATACGGAATACGTCTCTATACAACTAGAGCAATTACACGCCAAAAAGAAAATCAGCAATTTACCCTGGATGTATGTTATTCCTCAGGGTATTCAATCGCAATATTTATCACTTTCACCTAAATCAATAAAAAAGCCAATTATTCTTTCCGTTGGTTCTATTTCGCAGAGAAAAGGGCATTTGTTCTTGATAAAAGCCTTTGAGAAAGTACATAGCAAAATCCCTGCCGCAAAATTGGTTATTGCTGGTTCCCTTGCAGAGGAAGCGTATCTTTCTAAAATGAGAGAAGAAATAGAGAATTGCTGTTTACGTGATAGCATAGATATATTAACCAACATTCCGCAAGAAGAATTATTGCAACACTACCAAGCAGCCTCTATCTATGCGCTCCATAGCCAAGAAGAAAGTCAGGGCATAGCGTTAGTTGAAGCTATGGCAGCAGGCCTGCCAATAGTGAGTACGATGGTTGGTGGTATTCCGTATGTTGTCAAGAACGAAGAAAGCGGGTTGTTATCTCCATATGGCGATGTGGATAAATTTGCGCGCAACTTATTAAGGTTGTTGGAAGATATAGATTTGCGTAATAAAATGGCGCAATCTGCGCATAACATAGCGCAAAGTTATTCCTGGACAAATATCGCGCAAGCGATTGAAACGGTCTATAATAGGGTTATATCAGAAAAATAGTTTTCAAAAATTAGTTCGTTTCCTGCTTCGCGTGGCAACGCGCAGTTTATTTTTTTCAATTTTAATGACATTTCTGAAGACAAAAATTTGGAAATGTCATTTTTTTGTTGTATCTTTGCACCCAAATTGAGAAGTGATTTACCCTCGTCTCAACTGACACATTGCTGACATACAATCGCCCTTGCTGGGCACAACGAAATTCCCTCGATGCAAAATCGATGTTTTTTCAATATTTAAAGGAGCATGAAGGGGGTGATTTCGGGGTGATTACGGGGTCGTTACAGTGTGATTAGGAGGATATTCAGTTCGGATGAACACGGGGTTTGCACAAGAAACTGCCAAAAAATGCCAAGAACTGCCAATTTGGCATAACGTGCTGATGTTCAATAACATATACTACAAAAATCTTGCCAAAATTCGTATATCCTCACGCTGTCACACAGCCATCTTATAGTTCGTTTTCTGCTCTGCGAGATAGCCTAGAGTACCGTTCCGCGTTTTAAGTTTTTCCCCGCAAAAAAATCCTTTTTATTTGCACATGTCAAAAAAAAGTAGTACTTTTGCAGTCGCAAAAGTTTTTTATGGCAACGATTTGTGCGATATCAACGGCCTATGGCGCGGGCGGAATAGCCGTCATCCGCGTCTCCGGCGAGCAAGCTGTCGCGATAGTAGATAGCCTCTTTGCCGGGCGTGTGCGTTTATGTGACTCAGCGGCGAATACCATTCATTTCGGCCGGATTCAACGGGGAAATGAGGTGTTGGATGAGGTGCTTTGTTCCGTATTTCGCGCGCCGCATTCCTTCACGGGAGAAGACACGGTGGAGATCGCGTGCCACGGAAGCCTGTATATCCAGCAGGAGTTGCTGCGGTGGCTCATCGATGCGGGTTGTAAGGCTGCAGAGCCGGGTGAGTTCACCCGTCGCGCGTTCATGAACGGCAAGATGGACCTGACGCAAGCTGAAGCCGTAGCGGACCTCATCGCCGCGCAGTCCAAAGCAGAGAAAGACCTGGCGCTGAGTCAGTTACGCGGTTCGGTATCCAATGAACTGGCGTCGCTACGCGAGAGGCTGCTGCATTTCACTTCCCTTATTGAACTGGAACTGGACTTCGCGGACCATGAAGAGTTGGAGTTCGCCGATCGAACGGAACTGAGCCAATTAGCCGATGAAATCGAGACAAAACTCGCGGCATTGATGGCTTCTTTCCGCACGGGCAATGCCATCCGCAACGGAATACCCGTCGCTATCATAGGTGCGCCGAACGTAGGTAAATCGACATTGCTCAATGCGCTGCTGGGCGAACAACGCGCGATCGTAAGCGATATACAAGGTACCACGCGCGACACGATAGAAGACACGCTCGTGTTGGACGGCATCCTCTTCCGACTCATCGACACCGCCGGTATACGCGATACGAAAGATACTATCGAACAATTAGGCGTCGAGCGGTCCAAACAAGCTGCCCAAAAAGCACAAATAATAATATTTCTGAGCGATAATGGACAATGGACAACGGACATTGTACACTCAGGAACCATTATCAAGGTTCTCAACAAATCCGACTTAGGCGTAAAAGGTGACGGAATTCTTATCTCCGCCAAGAACGGCGAGATAGAGCCGTTGAAAAGGGAGTTAGTACGCATCGCAAGGGCATCGCTCCAGACCTCGGCTGTGATGCTATCCAATGCCCGTCATTATGACGCTATCACCCGTGCGCATGACGCGATTGTGCGCGTTCAAAAAGGTATGGCGCAAGGTCTCTCCGGAGAACTGCTCTCGATGGACCTGCAGGACTGCCTCTCCGCCCTCGGAGAAGTGACGGGCCAGATCACCAATGCCGAAGTGCTATCGAATATATTCAGCAAATTCTGTATAGGCAAATGATACTATCTATGACCGGCTACGGAAAGACCGAGATAACTTTCCGAACACACAAACTGATCTGCGAGATCCGTTCGCTCAACTCCAAGACAATGGACCTGTCTGTGCGTCTGACACCTGCGCTGCGGGCACGCGAACTCGAACTTCGCACGATCGTCAGTCAACGCCTCGAACGAGGGAAAGTGGACCTCTTCATTAGTGAAGAATCAGCTATCAGTAATCAGTCATCAGTGGTCAGTCCTGTGAACTGGGCGGCTGCCAAGGAATATGCGCGGCAGTACACCGAGCAGTTCGGAAGTCCCGTTCCCGCCGAAGTGATGGCATCCATCTTGCGCTTTCCGGATGTGCTCAAACAACAGGAAGATACGTCCGACCTCACCGACGAGGAGTGGAGCGATATCCAAGCAATGCTCAACAAAGCGCTCGATGCGTTTATTGCTTTCCGCACCCAAGAAGGCGCAGCGCTCCAGGCGATGTTTACGGAAAAACTCGATGGAATCGCGGATTTGTTGGCGCAAGTGGAGCCGTTTGAGAAGGGTCGCGTAGCGAAGATCAAAGAGCGCCTGGAGCAAAACCTCGCGCAACTCTCCGCCGAGACGCAAGCCCAGATAGACCGCAACCGCCTCGAGCAAGAGATGATTTATTACCTCGAGAAACTCGATATCACCGAGGAAAAAGTGCGACTCACTAATCACATCAAGTACTTCCGGGAGACCATGCTCGCAGAAGGCAACGGAGTAGGGAAGAAACTCGGCTTTATCGCCCAAGAGATGGGACGCGAGATCAATACCCTCGGTTCGAAATCCAACCAGAGCGAGATGCAGATCATCGTCGTCAAGATGAAAGATATACTCGAGCAGATTAAGGAACAGGTACTGAATGTTCTTTAAACGTTCCAACGGAACAATAAACGCCGTAAGGCAATAAACTATGATATACATCTTTTGTGCGCCGTCAGGTAGCGGCAAATCGACCATGGTGAAGCATTTGCTCACCAAGCACCCGGATCTGTTTGAACTCTCCGTGTCTTGTACCACACGTCCTCCGCGCGGACAAGAAGTGCATGGAAAAGAGTATTACTTCATCTCCGTGGAGGAATTCCAGAAACGCATAGAAAACGACGATTTCGTCGAGTTCGAGCAGGTGTATGAAGGCCTGTATTACGGTACGCTCAAAGAGGAAATCGACCGTATCGAGTCTGCCGGCCGGCAGGTGCTCTTTGATGTGGATGTGAAAGGCGGTCTGAACCTCAAGCGCATCCTCGGCGAGAAAGCGGTGTCGATCTTTATCTGCCCGCCGTCCATCGAGGAGTTACGCCGTCGTCTCGAAGGCCGCGGAGACACGAGCCCCGAGATGATAGAGAAACGCCTCGCAAAAGCGGAGGAAGAACTGTCCTACAAACCCTATTTCGACCGCGTCGTTATAAATGACGACTTAAACCATGCTTTCGAGCAACTCGATGCCATCATCGACGAGAACGATGACTTATAACGAAGCCATAGACTACTTGTATAACGCTCGCCCGCCATTCCACATGGTGGGCGCGTCGGCTTATAAACCGGGGTTGGAGAACACGCTTCGACTGATGGCGCACGTGGGAAACCCGCAGGAACAACTCCGCACGGTTCATGTGGCCGGTACGAACGGAAAAGGTTCAACCTCCCATCTCATAGCTGCCTCCTTGCAGGCTGCAGGATTGCGAGTAGGACTGTTTACCAGCCCGCATCTGGTAAAACTGACGGAACGTATCCGCATCAACGGAATGCCCATTGAAGAGGAAGAAATAGCCGGTTTCATCGGGCAGAACAAAGACTTTCTGGACGAAGCGCAACCTTCGTTCTTCGAGACGATGACTGCGCTCGCCTTTGCATATTTCGTGAAGCGGAAAGTAGATGTCGCGGTAATAGAAGTGGGCTTAGGTGGCCGTTTGGACAGCACGAATGTACTTACGCCCGTTCTATCTGTGATCACCAATATAGGATTGGAACACACAGAGTTTCTGGGTAATACGCTATCACAGATAGCGAAAGAGAAAGCGGGTATCATGAAACCGCACGTACCTTGCGTCATCGGGGAGACCCATCCCCGGACGATGAATGTGTTTCTCGAGCGTGCGCGTGAGTGTGGTATATTAGGTGAAGGATTAGAGACCACAGACTGTCGTATATGGTTCGCCGACCAGTGCGGATACATGCGGTCCCGACGGTTGCGCGAAGTGCCGGAATGTGAGCTGAAGGGCGTTTACCAGGAGCAGAACCAACAAACAGCGTATGTGGCACTGCAAGTGTTGCGAAACTATACCTCTCTTCATGTTCCGACTTCTGCTATTAACGAAGGTTTTGCGCACGTATGTAAGATGACGGGCTTGCGCGGCAGATGGGAGACCTTGAGCGACCAGCCGCTTACTATTTGCGACACGGGGCATAACAGCCACGGACTGCAATATGTAGCGCGCCAACTCAAAGAGTTGAAAAACCCGCGTATATGGATTGTTTTTGGCATGGTCAACGACAAAGATACCGAGGTCGTGATGAAACTGATGCCATCCGACAAACGATTCCATTATATCTTTACAACGCCCAATACCCATAGGGCACGAACGGCCCTCGAAATGTTGGAGATATGGGACAAAAAAGGCATAGCCATTGAGAATCCCAAAAACGCTATCCGTTTTGCGCAGCAACACGCAGCGCCGGAAGATGCAATCTTTATTGGCGGCAGTAATTACCTTGTAGGAGAAGCTCTTGAGATGTATGAAGTATAATGTGTTACATATAAAGACGGACTTTGCTGAAGAGTGGCAGGCGGATGTGTTTAACCAGCAAATCTGTGAGTTGGGAGTCGATACCATTGACAACGCCGAGTACTATATCCCTTCGGAAATATGGGCGGAAAAGGCCGGAGAAATCGAAGCTTTATGTACTGAAACCGAGGGCGTGACTTTAGTTGGCTCAGACGCTTGTCCGGATGAGAATTGGAATGCCGTTTGGGAATCCGAACATCCGATGCAGGATTTGCCATTAGGTGTAAAAATCATCCCGCATTGCGCTTTTGGTGCCGGACACCACGAGACAACCTCGATGATTATCAACACCTTACTTCTTTCGGATCTATCGGGGAAAAATGTGCTCGACCACGGCACCGGAACCGGTGTGTTGTCCATTTTTGCAAAGCGCCTGGGGGCGAAACAAGTCATCGCGGTGGATATTGATGACAAGAGTGTAGAGAATGCCAAAGAAAATGCGGCGCTCAATGGGGTTGAAATAGATGTACGACTCGGAGACTCCGTGCCGGAAGGAAGATATGACCTTATTCTCGCCAATATACACCGTAATATTCTGTTGGCAAACATGGAATCCTATGCTGCGAATATGCGCGCTGGCGGAGAACTATGGTTAAGTGGCTTCTATGCCGATGACTGCTCAGTCTTGCAAGTGGCTGCAGAAAACCTTGGTCTGACACTCACGGCCATTCAATCAAACGGAGAATGGAGGATGATGCAATTTAAGAAATAAACTATGCTCTTCAACTCGATAGAATATGCTCTTTTCCTGCCGATTGTCTTTGCAATCTATTGGATTATTGGCTATCTGCATGTAGGCGAGGCGTTGAAACTGAAACTCCAAAATGCCTTTGTGCTTATTGCCAGTTACGTCTTCTACGGGTGGTGGGATTGGCGTTTTCTGCTGCTTATTGCCTTCACAAGTCTTTGTTCCTGGGGAAGCGGGTTGCTTATAAAATCATCAATCTTAAATCATAAATCATCAAGTTCTAAACTTTGGCTCACAGCGAATATAGTCATCAATATCGGTATTCTCGCTGTCTTCAAGTATTATGATTTCTTTGTAACGGAATTCGGACGACTCTTCTCGATTTCAACGGATAATATGCTGTTGAAAGTCATTTTGCCCGTCGGCATTTCGTTTTATACCTTTCAGGCACTCAGTTATTCGATTGATGTTTATCGTAAAAAGGTTGAACCCACGCATGATATCGTTGCTTTCTTCGCCTTTATTGCCTTCTTCCCACAATTGGTGGCAGGCCCTATAGAACGCGCCACAAACCTCTTGCCGCAGTTCCTGAAAAATAGAACATTTCAATACGGACAAGCGGTGGACGGACTGCGCCAAATACTATGGGGTTTGTTCAAAAAAATGGTCATCGCAGACACCTGTGCAATCTATGTTAATCGTATCTGGGAGACGTATGACATGCAGAGTAGCGGAGTGTTAATCATAGGAGCGGTTCTCTTCACGTTTCAGATTTATGGGGACTTCTCCGGCTATTCGGATATCGCTATAGGAACGGCTAAGTTGTTTGGAATCAATCTGATGCGCAACTTCAACAGCCCGTATTTTTCACGTGACATAGCAGAGTTCTGGCGTAGATGGCATATCTCCCTCACCACTTGGTTCAGAGATTATGTCTATATTCCGTTAGGGGGAAGTAGGGTAAGCAAGGCAAAGATTATTCGGAATACCTTTGTCATCTTTCTGGTCTCCGGTTTATGGCATGGCGCAAATTGGACATTTTTGGCATGGGGTGCCTTTCATGCACTCCTCTTTTTACCGCTTATTCTGTCAGGACGGAATCGACGTTATACCGATCAACCCGTCACTTGGCGTCATTTGCCGCAGATAGTGTGTACATTTGTGCTTGTAGTCTTTGGATGGATCCTTTTCCGTGCAGAGAGTATCACGCAGGCATGGCGGTATATGTGTGGCATAGCGGGGCAAAATACAGTTACAACGCATTTTATACTGCATTCATGGGAATACATCCCGCTTATCGTCACGATTGTTTTTATGCTTGGCGTAGAGTGGTTGAACCGTGCAGCAACGCATAACTTTGCGATTCAGCAGACAATCTCGAATCAATGGCTCAGACGGCTCCTTTATTTAGCCGTTGTGCTGATGATCCTGTATCTGGGACAATTTCATTATAACCAATTCATATACTTCCAGTTCTGAGATGAAGTCATTTGCGATTGGAAGCCCTCAGCTCCGTGGAAGATATATTGAAATAAGGAGCAGAGGTCAAAAATATGATATTTTGGGCATTGCTGATTGCTGATTGCTGATTGCTGATTGCTGATTTCCTTGGATAGACAAATATTCGGAAATTCTCCAAAATATATTCCCATTCCCGCCATTGGGTGAAGATAGCTAAGTTGTCTTCGCCAATAACCAGAGTGAACTCATGTTCCGGATAGGCCTTTTGTAGTGCCCGAAGGGTATTGGCGGTATAAGAGGGACGAGGTAAAGAGAATTCAAAATCACTTGCCTTAAGTCCCGGGATATCCTTGATCGCTCCGCGCACTGCTGCCAGACGTTCTTCTTCCGGAGCCAGTATTCCTGCCGGTTTCAACGGGTTATTCGGACTCACAAGCAACCATAGTTCATCGAGGTCTGTATGCTCAATGACCCATTTTGCCAAACCCACATGCCCGAAATGCACGGGATTGAAACTGCCTCCGTAGATACCTATTTTCATTCGTTCGTTTTTACCGAGAAATCCAATACTCCGTCGGCGCGCTGCTCGCAGAGCCAATGGTAGAAATGCGGGGTGACATGAATGGACTGCGAGCGACTGGTAAGTACTACATGTTGCCTGTTCATCGGGTTATATACCGTCACATGCAGTCGTACTTGACCCGGGTTTTGGGTCGTCTGCTCCGCGAGTTCATCGATGATTTCCGGCGTGATGGTATCGAGCGACAGACGGATATTGAGTCCTTCCGTACGTTGGTTTTGCACTTCGTTCAGCATATCGACGCGTTGTACCACAAACTCAAACTCCGCTTCCTCATCCGGCGCTTCTTTGAACCACCGCTGTCCGGCGTTCTTCTGCTGTACGACACCGGTCACAAGCACATACAGGTCTTTGAGCATGAGATGCGCAAATTGCGAGTAGGCATTGCCGAAGAGTACCAGTTGGTACGTGCCGCTATAATCGGCGATCGTGTAGCGCCCGTAGGGGTTACCTTTCTGGCTTATTTTCTGCTCCGCCTCGGTGATGATACCGCCGAGCAAGCAGGCTTGGTTCTTATGTGCAGCCAAAAACTCAGAGGGTAGGAGGATAGCCTCTTCCGGCTGCTCCGCTTTCGCGGCACGCAGCAGGTTCTCCGCTTCCTTACGCTGCTCCGGCTTACGCCAGTTCTCGAAGAGCGTGAGTTCGTTGGCCGTGATATTACACAGCTCTTTGACCTCGAACGCATACTCGTCCAGCGGGTGGGCGGAGAGGTAGATGCCGATGAGGTCTTTCTCTTTGTTGAGACGCTCAATCGTATCCCAGCGCGGCACTTGCGGCAGGTCGGGATGCTTGACCTCAATCGCGGTATCCAGATCGCCAAAGAGCGAGTTGGCGTTATTCTCCTTGTCCGCCTGCCATTTATTGCCGTAGTTCATCAGCAGATCGAGGCCGGAATTGCCGTTTTCATCGGTGCCAAAGAACTGCTCGCGGTAGATATCGCTAAAGCATTCGAAAGCACCTGCTTGCGCCAGATTCTCAATAGTCTTACGGTTGCAAGACTGTAAGTTAACGCGTTCGAGGAAATCGAAGATATCTTTGTATTTACCGTGCTTCTCCCGCTCGGAGATGATGGCTTCCGCCGCTCCTTCGCCGACACCCTTGATACCACCCAAACCGAAGCGGATATCGCCTTTCTGATTAACGGTAAAGGAGAGTTCGGACTCGTTCACATCGGGTTCTAAGACGCTCACTTTCAGCGCGTTACACTCGTCCATCAGTTTGGTTACCTCTTTGATATCGTCTTTATGGACGGTGAGGTTCGCAGCCATGAATTCAGCCGGATAGTGCGCTTTGAGATACCCTGTCTGATATGCTACCCAGGAGTAACATGCGGCGTGCGACTTGTTGAATGCGTAGGATGCGAATTTCTTCCAGTCTTCCCATATCTTCGTAAGGATCTTGACATCATGTCCGTTCGCCTTACCGCCTTCCATGAACTTGTCCTGCAGCGACGCCAGCACATCCATCTGCTTCTTACCCATCGCCTTACGGAGTTTGTCACTCTCGCCTCGGGTGAAGTTCGCCAGCAGACGACTGAGGAGCATGACTTGCTCTTGATAAACCGTGACACCGTAAGTATCTTTTAGATACTTTTCCATGACGGGGATGTCGTACGTCACGGGTTCGATGCCTTGTTTACGCTTGATGAACTGCGGGATATAATCCATCGGACCCGGTCGGTAGAGGGCGTTCATGGCGATGAGGTCGCCGATGACGGTAGGTTTGAGTTCCCGCAGGTATTTCTGCATACCCGCCGACTCGAATTGGAACACGGCTACCGTGCGGCCTTCCTGGAAAAGCTTATAGGTCAGTTCGTCGTCAATAGGAATATGGTCGATGTCGATGTCTATGCCCCGCGCTTTCTTGATATTACGCAGGCACTCTTTGATAATGGTCAGGGTGATGAGACCGAGGAAGTCCATCTTAATCAGTCCTACGGACTCAACCACATGCCCGTCGTATTCGGTGACGAGCACGCGCTTCTTGCTGTTCTTATCTTCTACCGAACTCAACGGGGCAAAATTGGTCAAATCATCGGCTCCGATGATCACGCCGCAGGCATGTACACCTACTTGGCGGATCGTTCCTTCGAGCCGTGCGGCATATTCGAGCATCGAGCGGGTGTTCGGATCGCCCTGCTCATACTCGCGCTTGAGTTCGGCGATATATTTGTAGCAGTTCTTGAGGTTCACCTTTGGTGACTTACCCTTCTCGTCCTTGATGTTTCCGGGGAATTCGCGGTCAGGAATGAGTCCTTTTAGTTCATTGACACGCGGGAGAGGAATCTGTTGTACGCGTCCCACATCCGCGAGGGCGGACTTGGTCGCCATCTTACCGTAGGTCACGATATGCGCCACATGCGTCTCGCCGTATTTGCGGCTCACATAGTCCAGCACTTTGCCGCGCCCGCAATCCTCGAAGTCGGTATCGATATCGGGTAGGGAGATACGGTCGGGATTGAGAAAACGCTCAAACAGGAGATCGTACTCCAGCGGGTCTAAGTCCGTGATTTTCAGGCAGTAAGCGACTACCGAACCGGCGGCTGAGCCACGACCCGGTCCTACGGACACATCGAGTTCCTCGCGCGCCGCGCGGATAAAATCCATGACGATAAGGAAGTAGCCCGGGAAACCCATCGAGATGATGGTGTTGAGCTCAAATTCAATACGCTCCTTGAGCACTTCGTCGTTCTCAAGCCGCTCTTTGCCGTAGCGCTCCAGCGCACCTTCCATCGTCAAGTGCCGCAAGTACGCCGATTCGAAAGCCAGACGGTCCGGATAATCCTCCTCTTTGCCGAAAGACTCGGGGATGTCGAATTTCGGCATGATAGGCCCGTGATCGATATCATAGAGCTCGATTTTATCGACTATTTCCTGCGTGTTAGCGAGTGCCTCGGGGATGTCGCTGAATATCTCTGCCATCTCTTCCGGAGTCTTGAGCCACTCCTGCTTCGTGTAGTGCATGCGGTTGACATCATTCACGAAGTGGTTGGTACTCAAACATATAAGGCGGTCATGCGCCTCCGCATCTTCTTCGTTCACGAAGTGCGAGTCATTGGTCGCAATGATCTTCACACCGTACTTACGCGCCAGGTCGATGAGAATAGGGTTGACCTGTTTCTGACGCTCATAAACTTCTACATCCGCGCCGGGTTTCTGCGTCTCATGGCGCTGAAGCTCGATATAATAGTCCTCGCCAAAGAGGTTCTTGAACCATTGTACGGTCTCTTCCGCTTCGCTGAAATCCCCACCTTTCGCGATTCCATCGAGGATTTTCTGGGGTAACTCGCCTCCCAGACAAGCGGAGGAACAGATGATGCCTTCGTGGTATTTCTCCAACAACTCGCGGTCGATACGCGGCGTGTAATAATACGCATCGGACATGTAGCCCTGCGAGACGATGCGGCAGAGGTTGTGATAACCCACCATGTTCTTGGCGAGCAGGATCAGGTGCCATCCCGATCGGTCGATGAAGAACGTACGTCCCTCGCCGTTCACGGCTTTATCGTCTTTCCTTGAAAGACGCCCGCGTCGCGCGCAGTACGCTTCCACGCCTACGATGGGC
The DNA here is from genome assembly GCA_900321005.1 of uncultured Bacteroidales bacterium. Classification (GTDB taxonomy): domain Bacteria; phylum Bacteroidota; class Bacteroidia; order Bacteroidales; family Paludibacteraceae; genus Colicola. Next base: position 30,859 of record ONUF01000010.1, read on the forward strand.
TTGAAGGGCACGAACTCCTCGCCGGAAGCCGCACATGCCGCCTTTCGGTTTTTGTTGATCTTCTTGCAGTAGTCCAGCAGTTCCTTGATGCCGTACATGTTGCCGTGGTCGGTTAAGGCCACCGCCGGCATACCCGTCTCCAGACATTTATCCACTATCTCTTCTACCTTGCTTAATCCGTCCAGGAGCGAGTAGTGGGAGTGCACATGTAAATGCGTAAAAGTCATAATCGTCAAATTTGCGTGCAAAATTACAAAAAGATTTTGACATGTGCAAATTTTTTTGTACCTTTGTCGCCGATTTATTTTTCTGCACAGAATGGCAAAAAAGAATAGCGAAGAATTTGTGGCCGTCATCGCGCTGATTGTGTCGATGATTATCTGGTCGGTGAGCGGCATCGCCATCAAGCATGCCTTAGCCGTGTTACCGCCGTTTACGATGATCGTGCTGCGCTTTGTACCTTCGGTACTGTTGATGCTGGTCATCGGTCTTATCTGCCGCAAGAGTAGCCTTTTTGCTTTGCAAAAACTGGAGTGGAAAGACCTGCCGCTATTCCTCATCGCGGGTTTCTGTCAGCCCTTCCTGTATTACCTCTTGGAGACCTTTACATATGACGCGCTGAATAGCCCGACGATTGCGGAGACGCTGCTGTCCACGAGTCCGTTGCTAAGTCCGATTTTTGCGGCCGCTCTATTGCGCGAACGCGTGACGCGAAACAACATCCTCGGTATTCTCGTTTCTACGGCCGGTGTGTTTGCGCTGTCGCTCATCGGAAGCAAGGACTATTCGATCGGCAATTACTGGGGTATTTTATTGGCTTTTGCAGCCGTTTCTGCCGCTGTCATCGACTCCATCATGATGCGTAAGGTACCCGCCAAATACACCTCGCTGACCTTTATTTTCTACGCGCAATGCGTGAGTCTGCTGTTCTTCCTTCCTATCTGGTTCTGGAAAGAAGGACCGGAGGCAATATACAATTTACAATTTACAATTGACAAATCGCAACTTTATGTTGCGTTAGGTTGCGTGGCATATCTGACGGTGTTTGCAAGCGTGATTGCGTTTATCCTGTTTTGCGCCGCGCTGCGTAAGGTAGGCGTGACGCAGGCCAATGCGTTTAACAATATCCGCCCGGCGTTTACGGCCCTCTGGATGTTCCTCTTTTTCGGCGAACATTTGCCTATCGGCAAGTGGATCGGCATGGCGCTGATCATTATCGGACTTTTCGTTTGTCAGAAAAAAGAAGCACAATAATATAAGAAAAAATATACGATTATTAAGATTCCTTGTGTACACGAAATAAATTTCGTAATTTTGCGGGCTATTTATAACAAACAATATTATGCCAATAGAAAACATTTACTCTATTGATTTCTTTTACGACTTGCTGTACGTCATGTTCCTGGTGGGACTGGTTGTATTCGTGTCGTTGTATTTTGTAGATGCCGGCTACGGCAAGATGCGCTCTGAGAAATGGGGCCCGGCGATCAGTAACAAGGTAGGATGGCTGTTGATGGAATGCCCGGTATTCTTCGTGATGCTGTACTTGTATTTCAAGTCCTTCCCGCTGTATGGCGGTGTGACGAAGCAGGCGCCGTATTGGCTGTTCTTCCTGTTCTTTGAGTTCCATTATTTCCAGCGCTCGTTCGTCTTCCCCTTCCTGCTGAAGGGTCAGAGTAAGATGCCGCTGATTATCATGTTGCTCTCCGTAGCATGGAACTTAATCAACGGGTATATCCAGGGTTTCTGGCTTTTCCACCTTGCGCCGCAGTATTATCCGGAGATGTACACGGCGAATTGGGTAACCACGCCGCAGTTCATCATCGGAACGATTATTTTCTTCACGGGTTGGATTATTAACATGCACTCGGATCATGTGATCCGTCATTTGCGTAAACCGGGTGACACGAACCATTACCTGCCGAAGAAAGGCATGTACAAGTACGTGACGAGTGCGAACTACCTGGGTGAGATCACCGAGTGGCTCGGATTTGCTATCTTGACATGGTCGTTGGCCGGTTTGCTGTTCTTCTGGTTCAGCTGCTGCAACCTCGTGCCGCGTAGCAATGCGATCTACAAGAAATATGAGGAAGAATTCCCCGATGAATTCGACCGAAAGAAGTTAAAACGAATAATTCCGTTCATTTACTGATAATGGCAACAAAAAAGACCAAAGAGCCGGCTAATGAGTCGAAGCTCTTCACGCCCTTCCAATTAGGGCCTATTACGCTGCGGAACCGTATTATCCGCAGCGCTGCTTTTGAGAACATGGCGCGCGCGAATGCGCCGACGAAGGAACTGCAGGACTATCACGTGAGTGTTGCGCACGGCGGCGTAGGTATGACGACCGTTGCTTACTGCGCGGTGGACCTGAGTGGTGTATCGTTTGACGGTCAGTTGTATGTGCGCCCGGAAATCATTCCGGACATGAAGAAGATGACCGACGCGATTCATGCAGAGGGCGCGAAAGCCAGCATCCAGTTGGGCCACTGCGGCAACATGACGCATATGAGTACCTGTCATTGTGTTCCCGTGAGTGCCGATACATGGTTTAACCTCTACAGCCCGACGATTCACCGTCGTCTGAAAGTGGCGGAGATCAAGACCATCGTCAAGCATTTCGGTGAAGCGGTGGATTTTGCCCGTGACTGCGGCTTCGACTGCGTGGAGATTCACGCGGGTCACGCCTATCTGCTTTCGCAGTTCCTCGCGCGCCGAACGAACCACCGTCACGACGAGTACGGAGGTTCGTTCGAGAACCGCGCCCGCTTCATGAACGAAGTGCTGGACGAAGTGATGGCGCACGCCGGCAAGGATATCGCAGTGATCGTAAAGACCAACATGTGGGACGACTGCTGGCAAGGCGTAAGCCTCGAAGAGGGTATTCAGGTAGCGAAAGAGATCGCGAAGCATAAGGTACACGGTATCGTGCTCTCCGGCGGAACGGTGAGCCGTAGCCCGATGACGATCCTCGGCGGCGCGATGCCTATCAAGACGCTCGCTCATTACATGTCGATGAAAGACCTCTGGTGGCTCAAGGCGGCGCTCAATATCCCGTTCGTAGGCTCTATCATGACGCCTACCGTGCCGTTCAAGGAGTTGTACTTCATGGATAAAGCCAAGATCTTCCAGGAGGCGCTCAAAGATACGAATATTCCGCTGATCTATGTCGGCGGCGTGCAGAGTGGCGATAACTGCCAGCAGATCATGGACGAGGGCTTTGAGCTCTTCCAGATTGCGCATGTGCTGATCAAGGATCCGGACTTTGTGAAACATGTACAGGAGAATCCGCACTACCATGCGGGCTGTAAGCGCTCGAACTACTGTGTAGGACGTATGTATTCGAAAAACATGAAGTGCCACGAGTGCGTAGAGCGCGACGGCGAGCAGATCGCACCGCGTATTCAACGGGAAATTATTAAATTGGAGAAAGATGCTGAGCTTAGTAACCGGAGCAAGTAGTGGAATAGGCTTGCAGTACGCGACGCAGCTCGCGCGCGACTATCATAGCGACCTGTTGCTCGTCAGCAACCAGGAGAAAGAGTTGGAGCAGGTAGCGAAAGACCTCGCATCGCAATACGGCGTGAAGACGATCGCGCGTTTTGCGGACCTCAGCCTGCCCGATGCGGCAGAGACGCTGCACGACTGGTGCATGGAGAACAAGTATGTGGTGGATGTGCTGGTGAATAACGCCGGTGTGTTCTTCTTCAACAAATATTGCGAGACCTCGATGAAACGCATCGAGTTGATGCTGCAGCTGCATATCATGACGGTAGCCAAACTGACGCGTCTCTTTGCGGCGGACATGTGCCAACGCGAGTTGACGGAGGAAGAGGCCAAGCAACGCATATGCGGGCATAAGCGCATGCGTGGGTATATATTAAATATGAGTTCGATGTCGGCATGGATGGCGATGCCGGGTATTCAGACCTATAACGCCTCGAAGTCCTTCATTTATAACTTCTCGAAGTCTATCTGGTACGAACTCAAGCCGCAGAATGTCGGTATTACCGTCATGGCGCCGGGAGCGGTAGATACGGGTTTGTTCGGTCTCGCGCCGAACCTCCGCAAGCTGGCGGTAGCCTTAACCGTCTCGATTCCACCGGAGAAATTAGTGAAGCGCGCACTCAAGAAAATGTTCCGCAACAAGAAAGCGGACACTCCGGGCTTTATTAACTGGCTGAGTACACCGCTTCTCAAGCATACCCCGGACTGGATGCTCTTTCTCGCTCAAAAGAAATTAGCCCCGTTTATGCATTGATCGTTCCTTAGATACTTTTTTTTATGAAACGCTTAACCTTCTTATTCACACTCTGCTTGCTCGTTTTGTCTGCAAGCGCCAACGTCATTACCTATACGGCAGATGACCAGACAATCTTCCCGAATCCGGAAAGAGGTTTTACGGATGAGTTAGGTGGAGAAACAATGCTCTCCGATACGAAAAATCACGTGGTCCAACCTGAAGCGGATTGGTATTTTGAGGAGTTCGCCGGCAAGCAAACACTCACCGTACTGATCTATTATTTAGGCAATTACAGGACCAAAGACCTGTCGGATAAGATTCTGCAGGGCTTTGATGAAGACATGCAAATCCTTCGCGACAACGGCTTTAAGTGCGTGCTGCGTTTTGCCTATGATTGGAATTCCAAAAACGATGCGGAATTAACATGGGGGAAGCGGCATATTGAGCAGTTAAAACCTCATTTGGCTGCCAATTCCGATGTAATCTATGTGATGGAGACCGGTTTTGTGGGCCAGTGGGGTGAGTGGTACTATAGTTCTAATTTTGGGAATGAGACCCAGAAACTGAATAATAACCGTCGTCAGGTTTTGGAGGCTATGTTAGATGCCTGTCCGTCCAACCGCTTCTTGCTGGTTCGTTATCCGCTTATCAAACTAAGCTATTTAGGCGATGAGGTACCTCTGAGCGCAGAAGAGGCGTTCTCGGGTTCAACCCGTGCCCGTATAGGACATCACAATGATGCGTTCCTTGCTGATTGGGGGAATGACGGAACATACGGCCGTGATGGCGACGGGCCTGATGATGACCCAATCCTTCGCCAGTACATTGCGGATGAGACCTTGTATGTGCCTAATGGCGGCGAGACGAATGTGGAGGGCTCTTTGGCAAGCCAGGTATATAAACAGGCAGAGAGTGAGATGAGCAAATATCATTGGTCTTTCTGCGGTTATAGTTATTCGCGCGATGTGACAGACAAATGGCGTTCTTCCGGTATCTATGATAATCTGGATCGCAAGATGGGTTACCGCTATCAACTGACAACCGCTACGATCCCTTCGGCTGCTAATCCCGGAGGCGAAGCTCGTGTCGTGCTGAAGATTAAAAATGCCGGATATGCACCGCTCTATAATGAGCGTAAAGTGTATATCGTCCTCAAGAACGGTAATAAGAGCTATTCCATCCCCTTGCAATCCGACCCACGTCGATGGAAACCTAATGGGGTAGTAACGATGATTGATGAGACAATCACTATTCCTTCCGAAGTGCCGAATGGAACCTACCAGTTATATCTCTATTTGCCGGACTTGTCTCCAAGAATAGCGGCGGACCCCCGTTATGCAATACGGTTTGCCAATGTAGATATATGGGATGCCACTTCGGGTATGAATAAACTCAATACCACCATGGAAATTACTGATGGTACCATTATCCCAGATCCGGACCCAGATCCGGACCCAGATCCTGATCCCGATCCCGATCCGACGCCTGAACCCACTAACGGCAAGTATTCTGTCCGTACATTTAATGCGGATTCCACGCAATGTACATGGACGTTCGCAGGAGTGGTGACCTCTGAGCAAAAGATTACAGAAGAAGTCATAGATAACGACCTGCTCTTCAAACCCGGCGACGGCAATACGATGAAGGTATTGGCAGATGGTTTATCCACCCAGAAGACGCAGAACTCTATCTATCTCCCTGTACCGGCTTCTTCTGCCGGAACGGTTTCCATGGAGGTCTATAGTATAAGCGATAGCCGTTGGTTCCAACTCTATATTAACGGAGCGGAAGGTACAGCGCAGCAACGCCTTTGGTCCAAAGAGGGAGATGGCACAGATGGTAAACGCGGACCGAGAAGTTTTGAGTTCACAGCCGGTGATATTACGACTTACAAGGAAAATACGTACCTTGCCTTTACTGATAATACAACGGAAATGAAGGTATCGTCCTTTACTATTTCGCTCACGTCCGGCACTTATGCCAAGGGCACAAACACACCCACCGGTATGGATGAGATTACCGGTGATCCGGCATTACAGACTCATAAAGTCATAATAGACGGGCATATCTTCATCCTTCGTGGGGAAAAAGTATATACCTTGACAGGACAGGAAGTAAAGTAGTTATTTTAATTCGCTTAATGCGCGCTTGATTTCGTCATCAAAGCGCAGGTTATAAGCTGCTTGGCCTCGTTGGTAGTAATAACGCAATACTATCTCGGAGCCAAGCATTTCTTTTACTTCGTCCTTGTTGCGTTCTATGGCTTCGCGGAAATCCGGCGTGAGCATAGGTTCGAGAGCTTCTAACTGCGCGAGGGTGGTAGAGTCAATGTCTTCGTGCTTTGCCATCTTCAGCATGTCGGCGAAGAACTTGCCTGTCTCCGTCTCGTATTTGAATTTGCGCTCATCGAGGAACTTGCAGAAGTCTTCTATATCACCATCCGTGAGCATGAATTGATCCGGTTTGGCAATACTGTCGTGCAGACTATGGTAACGCGTCGCGTAGTCGAAGAAATAATGATTCAGGAACAACGAATAGCAGATATCCACTTTTGCGCTGTCGTTGAGTACAATATCCGGCAGGATTCCTCCTGCGGTGTCGCGTTTGAGTTCATGTCCTTTCTGGCGCTCGCTGTAGTCGATGGCCTGGATGCAACGTCCGGAGGGTAGGTAGTACTTGCTGGTTGTTACTTTGATATGACCGCCATAGACGATAGGGCGGACATTTTGCACAAGTCCCTTACCAAAGGTACGTTGACCGATTAAGGTTGCGCGGTGAAGGTCCTGCAATGCACCCGAGACAATCTCGCTCGCAGACGCAGAGTTCTTGTCCACCAGAACCACCAACGGCAGATCTTTGTACCGCGGTTTATTGCGGGTCTGATAGATATAGTTGCTGCGCGAAGTCTTGCCTTTCGTCTCAACGACTTTTTGCCCTTCGTCCACAAAGAGGTTCACTATCTGCAGCGCTTCGTCCACGATACCACCTCCGTTGCCCCGTAGGTCGATGATGAGTTTGCGTGCGCCCCGGTTGTAATAGAGTTCATCCAAGGCATTGGAGAATGCTTGTGCGGAGCCTTCTGTAAATTCGTTGAAGGCGATGTATCCTACCGGCGTGGAAAGGCTGTCAGCCTCTATGGTTGTGTAGTAACTGACGGCATCGAGATGGATGTCTTCGCGAACGATCTCCAGTTTAATGGGCTTGGCAACTCCTTCGCGCTCGATCTCAACTACCACGGTCGTACCCGGCACACCGCGTAAGTTATTGCTCACCTCGCTGACAGTCAGGCCTTTGGTTGTCTTGCCGTCGATAGAGAGAATACGGTCGCCGGCCTGCATGCCTGCTCTTTGAGCCGGTTTGCCTTCGTACGGGTTTACGGCGTAGGTCCAAAGACTGTCTTTGGGCTGTTTCTTGCCTGCTTTGTCGGGGCGGGGACGCTGCTGGATAATACTACCTATACCGCCGTATTTGCCGGTGGTCATCATCCGTAACTCGCGGTCGTTCTTCTTGGGATAATAGACCGTGTAAGGGTCTATCTTGCGGAGCATGGCATTGATAGCCGTCTCCGTCAGATCCTCATAATTGAGGGTGTCCACGTAGTTCACATCCACCTGACGCAGTACATCGTTGAAGATGCTGATACACTCGTCGGCACGCGTTGTCTCTTGGCGTTCTTGGGCTACTACGGTCAACGGTAGTAAGGCAAGAAGGAGATTAACGCAGATGATTCGGTACAAATTCGCTGACATCTTTTCCATATGCATATAAATCACGAACGAGGGTGGACGAGATATGTGCGTACTCGGGACGGGTATAGAGAATGATGGTCTCTATGCCGGCTAACTGCTTGTTGGCCTCCGCCATGTTACGCTCATACTCGAAGTCGCCGATGCAACGCATGCCGCGTAAGATAAACTGCGCGTCTTGCTCTTTGGCGAAATCCACCGTCAGGCAGTCGTATATCGCTACCTTCACGCGCGGTTCGTCCGCAAAGATCTTACGAATGGCTTCCTCGCGCTCACGAATGGGGAAGGTCTCTTTCTTCGTACTGTTACGACCGATACCGATGATGATCTCATCGAAAATCTCCAAGCCACGCTTCACGATGTCGTAGTGGCCTACTGTAAACGGGTCAAAGGACCCCGGGAATATTGCTCTTTTCATATATCTCTAAACACTAAACATTAAACATTAAACTTTTACGGTGATTTATCTCCGGAAACTTATACATCTCATAAAGTTTCTCACGCAGGAACGCCTCGTCTTTGTTCGGTAACTCGATTTTGGCCAGGCGGCTCTCGATGTACGCATCAAATTCCGTGCCACGCTCGTAGATTTCATAGCCCAGATGAATATGGCGGTCGATGATGTCGCATACATGCTGCAACTGGTCATGCGGCGGGAGTTTGCGGTATTCGGGATGCGCCGCCAACATCGCCTCTATCTCAGGGTTGATGCTCGGCGTGAGACGATAAACCACGCGTCCTTTCTCTCCTCGAATACCGGTTACCATCGACTCCACATCATCCTTCGCACGCTTCTTCCAATTCGGATTATCGCGTCTGAGTTGCATCTCGCGGGCTTTGAGATAGTCGCACGGATCGAACTCGTAGGTGATGCTGACGGGGCATATGTTAAGGGCTTTTACCGCCTCAAAGAGATCGTCGGTATTCATCGTCAGCATATGCAGTACGCTCGCCTGCGTGAGGTCGTTGCTGTCTTTGGCGCGGCCTTCTCGCTGTGCCAACCAGATGGACTTGCGTCGCTGCCGCAACTCGCGGATATACGCCGACAGCTGCTTGGCATTCTCCAAGTGCGCATGAGCGCCCGCGCCGCGCTTCACTACAAAACAGCGGTTGTAACGCACCAGGTGCTCAATCCATTTCTTGGCAAACAGGTTATTGCCGATACCGATGAACGGGCGAATGAAATAGCGGCAGCGGAGCAGGAGCGAGAGCCAGGAGGCATCGAGGATGATGTCGCGGTGGTTCGTGATGAAGAAGGCACCATGCTTGATGTCGCGTTCTATCTGCTTGCGGTCACCCAGATAGTCCAGACGGATGCCCTTCGTCGTCCGCCATGCCCATATGCCGAGTAGCGGGAAGGCAAATAGAAAATCCGTGATGGGTAGGATAGCCCCAACCCGATATGCGCGTATGTCTTTAAACTGATCCATTACACTTTACACATTCCACACTACACATTCCACATTACACATATGCGTCCAGCGCAGCCTTGGACGCTTCTCTGTACGCCACCATCAGTCCTCCTGTGCCGAGTAGCGTGCCGCCGAAATAGCGCACGACGACCACGAGGATATTATCCAAGTTACGGGCATCAATGGAGCGGAGTATCGGCGCGCCGGCGGTACCGTGCGGTTCGCCGTCATCCTTGGTGCGCCAGAGGTTGGGTCCCAGACGGTAGGCGTAGCATACATGCCGCGCGTCATGGTATTTCTTCTTGTACCATGCTATCCGCGCTTTCGCTTCGTTCTCGTCTTTGATGGATTCTGCGAACCCCAAGAACTTACTCCCGCGATCCTTATAGATGCCCTCTGCTGCCATTAAATTCCGAGTTTCTTGCGTATGTCTTTGGGTATGGCGTTCTTGTGCACGAGTACGTCATTCGTCTTGTACTGCATGAATGCCTCGCTGATGTACCAGATGCCTTTGTAGTCGGACTTGAGGGTACCCCAACTATTCTTGACCATGTAATAGCGTTTGCCGTTCTGGTCTTTGGCGGTGCCGAATATCTGCATGCCGTGGTCGTCGGTGTTCTCCCAGTTGTCGAACGCGTCCTGACGCATCTGTTGGGTGATGGTTTTCTCCGGCAGCGGGCGCTTGGTCAGTTCCTCTTTCTGCTTGTCTTTTGTCATACCCACCCATTTCTGCATGTCGCTGCCCGTGAGGTCTGCGCCGTGGTCGGCATCCGGCACTACACCGATGCCTTTGCGGGTAAAACCTATCTCCGATACATCGGCGCCCCAGGCGAGGGTATAACCCTTGGCGAGCGCGTTGTCGATGATGCGCATCATGTCCTCCAACGGCACATTGTACATCTGATCCATGCGCCAGTTATCCGGCACTTCGAGTGCGAAACGCTCATAGAAAGGATGATGCGTGTAGGAGGTGATAGACACATAGTCCTCGGCGTTCAGTCCCAAGCTCTTCACGAACGACTGCGGCGTGTATTGCTTGCCCTCGTATTCGAACTCCGTAGGACACGATCCGAGGTAGGTGTCGTAGATAGCCTGCAGACCCTCGCGCCATACCGGCGACAGTTTCTTCTGCTTCTTCAGTCCGCTCAGATAACCGCTTGCTACGGCCGTCAACTCGCTGAAGACGGGTAGGGTGTCGGCTTCGGTCCATCCGTAGCGGATACCGGGCATCGCGCTCTTCGGCACGAGACCGTAGTGCTGCATGCAGTAGATCACGTCGTAGGCCGATCCGCCTTCTGCAAATCGGGGCTCGTTATACAGACGCACGCAATAGGTCGCGCGGTCGATAAGCGTTTTGCTCACCACGAACATCGGACTGAGTTCCACCTCTTTGCCTTTGATACGCAGCACTTCCGACTCTAAGAATCCGAGCGTAGAGAACGCCCAGCATGTCCCGCTGCGGTGTTGGTCCTTCACTCGCGTGATAGGTATGCTATCCACCGTCGTGAATTGCCAACCTTCCACGCTATCTTTTTTTACTTGCGTGCTATCACTCTGCGCAAAAGCGCTAATACTTACCGCCAGAGCGGCTATAATCACTAATTCTCTCATTCTCTCATTCACTAATTCATTGTTCGGGAAACTCCATTAAATATGCTTTGATGAACGCATCGATATCGCCATCCATGACGGCATTGACATTGCTCGTCTGGTAGTTCGTGCGGTGGTCTTTCACGCGCCGGTCGTCGAACACATAGCTGCGTATCTGCGAACCCCATTCGATCTTCTTCTTACCCGCCTCGACTTTTGCCTGCGCCTGCCGACGTTTCTCAAGTTCAAGCTCGTAGAGCTGCGAACGGAGGTGTCGGAGGGCGTTCTCACGGTTCTTCGGCTGGTCGCGCGTCTCGGTATTCTCGATCACTATCTCGTCGGGTTGACCGGTCAATGGGTTCACGAACTTATAGTGCAACCGCACGCCGGACTCGACCTTGTTGACGTTCTGTCCTCCTGCGCCGGAACTGCGGAAAGTGTCCCAACTGATGCCGGCGGGGTTGACCTCTACCTCTATCGTGTCGTCGATGAGCGGCACTACGAACACCGACGCGAACGAGGTCATGCGCTTACCTTGCGCGTTGTACGGACTGACGCGCACGAGACGGTGCACGCCGTTCTCGGACTTGAGGTAACCGTACGCCATCTCGCCTTCGATGTTGAAGGTCACGGTCTTGATACCGGCCTCATCGCCTTCTTGCAGGTTTTCGATGGTGACCTTGTAGTCATGTTTTTCGCAGTACCGCATATACATACGCATCAACTGCTCGGCCCAGTCCTGGGCTTCTGTGCCGCCGGCGCCAGAAACGATCTTCAGCACTGCCGGCATCTGATCTTCCTCGTGCGACAACATATTCTTCATCTCCAGGTCTTCCACCTCCGAGAGGGCGTGTGCGTACGCAGCGTCCACCTCTTCTTCCGTGACGAGTTCCTCTTTGTAATAGTCGAAGGCGAGGGCGAGTTCTTCTACCGCCGCCCGCACGCCTTCGTATCCTTCAATCCAGCGCTTGATACTCTTTACCTTGCGCATCTGCACTTCTGCAGCCTTGGCGTCGTCCCAGAACCCGGGGGCTTGGGTATGCAACTCTTCCTCCTCCAACTGGATCCGTTTCTCGTCGATCTGAAGGTAGGCTTTGAGCTTCTCCGCCCGCTGCTGCACATCTTTCAATTGCTCTATCGTGATCATATTGACATATTTTTCTTTTCGTTAGCCTATAATCCGGCAAAATAATTCGGCTGCAAAGGTAGTACTTTTTTTTGATATATGCAAATTTATTTGCAACATAGTGCATTTCGGTCGCATTTTACGGCCGTTTTGTTGGAACTCGCGGTGTAGGCGGATTACCGCTTCGTTGTCCGCCCTCTGCGTGCGGACGGGTTATCCTGTATCGTCCCTCGTCTTTGTATCACGATGCTAGAGGCTACAAACGCCGAGGGCCCGCCCGATACGGGATAAATGCGGGTGTAGCCCATGCGGCATGTAGTTTCTGCTTATTGTTTTTAGTAAATCTTTAGTTCTTATTTAGTTCTTTATTAGTTCATATTTAGTTCATATTTGGTTCTTCCGCATATCATCGCGGCACGAATACACTACGTCCAACTCCCCTCAACCCAATGTCCTTTGTCCGTTAGCCCGGCATTTTCTGCCGGTTTTACATCGTCCATTGTGTCGAATTTCAATCGACGAGCAACGGCGACATCTCTGCCGCCGTTATTCTTTCTTCTATTTCAGGTCAATATCATTGACCGCTTAAGATTACGTCCCCGACGCGGAGCAAAAGCTCCGCTTTTTTACTTCACCTCCTGTCCTTGCAGGGTATAGGTATTATTCTCTGTCTCTACCAGTACTTGTCCTTCACCCGCAATCTTTCGTGCATTTCGTTTCGGAGAAGGATTGCTTATAGCTTGTGCTTCACCGTTTCCAGGAACTGAATAAACATTGGTGTAGTACTTGTCTCCCTCTTCGGTATAAGTATAACCATGAGTGATTAAATAGTAACGGTCCTCAACCATTACCAAAGACGGTGTTTGACCTTTAACAGTTGCTATCAATTGTGCATCCTCATTATATATGTAGATATTATTGGAACCATCCCCCTCATTTGAGACAGCGAAACAAACCTTATTGTCCGTGGTCAAAATGTTTCGGGATACCAGATAACAAACAAAATTACTACCTACATGTGGCGTTTGAACTGCTTTATATACAGAAAAGTCGTTTATATTGTATAATGTTACGACGCCATTGGCTTCTTTCGGAATATTCATATTATAGAAATAAGGTGCACCTATGTCATAGCCATACATATCTGCATAAGGATTAACAGATATTGTTGCCCAACTTTCGAAAGTGTGCAGTAATGTAATCTGCGCGTTGGCAAACGTGGCAGCAAAAAGAGCTGCGATAACAAAGATAGATTTTTTCATAATGATTAATTATTTAATGGTTATACAAAAAAATGGACGTTCCTTATCTGTCCCAAGGCTGTAGGAAACGCCCATACACCGATAAGTCACGCCCATACATAGTACGGACGTTTGCTGACTTATTATCGGTGTATCTCTTGAACTTCCTACATTCTGGGACACCAAATAAATCGCAAACGCGAAATTCATTATGTCCTTGCTTTTTTACGCTGTCAAGGCCAGCAAGAGGTTAGGCTGCTTTTCCTATCTCATAGAGATATTCAGGAGCAAAGCCGATTTCATTGGACCAATCGACCGTAAAAGGATCAAGTTTAAAAGAACGGAAATAATTCAAATCTTGTAATTTGACACATATACCTTTCTGTGCTAATGGCCAAAAGTCCACCAACTTAACCGCTCCATCGTTAAAAGATAAGCGCAAAACATGGTCGCGGACATAAGCCGCATTGGTTACTTTCAAGATCGGATTTGTCATATTAGCCTCCTTCCTTATTGTAACCCATAAAAAGTGCTAATTTCTGGCATAACAGTTGTTGTTTTGATTTTGCGCTGCAAAATTACAAAAATTTTTTGATATATGCAAATAAAATAGGGAATTTTTCGAAAAAGTGCGTGCGCGCTTGCATATGTGATTTTTTTTTCGTACTTTTGTGCCCGAATTTGGATAATACGGCTTGATGATGAAGCAAGAGGATATACAAACGATCTTTTTTCTCGGTATCGGAGGTATCGGAATGAGTGCGTTGGCGCGGTATTTTCATAGCCGCGGCTATCGCGTGTGCGGATACGACCGCACGCCTTCGGCGCTGACCAAAGAGTTGGAAGAAGAAGGGATGCCGGTCATCTGTGAAGATGACGTAAACGCTGCTCTGCAGCTGTTAAACGCAGCCTCCGGCTGCTGTGTAAACGCTCCGGAGGAGCCGTGTAAAAGTGTCAAAGACACTTGTTTAGTCGTTCGGACGCCGGCGGTGCCGGAAGAGAATGCGATATATACCTATCTGCGGGAGCAGGGGTATGAGATCCTCAAGCGCGCGGAGGTGTTAGGTCTCGTGACAAAGCAGATGAAAGCGCTCTGCGTAGCCGGCACGCACGGAAAGACGACGACCAGCACAATGATCGCGCACCTGATGCAACCCGTCAATGCGTTCCTCGGCGGTATCAGTATGAACTATCACACGAACCTGCTGCTGGACAAAGAGAGTGAGTACGTGGTAGTTGAAGCCGATGAATACGACCGCTCGTTTCATCACCTAAAGCCCTATATATCCGTAGTGACAGCCGTCGATGCCGACCACTTAGATATCTACGGCACGGAAGAAGCCTACCGCGAGGCATTCGCGCACTATACGAGCCTCATCACCGGTGCGCTCGTGATGAAGCATGGGATAGAACTGGAGCCACGACTGCAGCCGGGAGTGAAACTATACACCTATGGTGTAATGAATGAGGGAGTTAGTGAATTAGTGAGTGAGAGGCCCGATTTCTATGCGACGAATATACGCGTGGCAAACGGAGATATCCGTTTTGACCTCGTGACGCCGAAAGGAACGATAAAAGACCTGCAACTCGGTGTGCCGGTATGGGTAAATATCGAAAATGCGGTGGCAGCCATCACGGTAGCGTTGTTGACGGGTGTTTCGGAAGACCGCATCAAGACCCAAATGGCCAGTTTCAAGGGCGTGTGGCGGCGGTTTAATATCCATGTCAACACCCCGAAAGTGGCGTATATAGATGACTATGCCCACCATCCGCAAGAGATAGCAACAGCCATCGACTCGATCCGCAAACTCTATCCCGATCGCAAGCTGATAGGAGTTTTCCAGCCGCATTTATATACCCGTACACGGGATTTCGCAGAAGGTTTCAAGCGTGTGTTGGCTACCCTGGACGAGTGTCTCTTGTTGCCGATCTATCCGGCGCGGGAAGAGCCGATACCGGGAGTGACGAGTGAGATGCTCGGCGGGCAGGTGGTACAGAAGGCAGAGCTCGTCGCGGAGTTGCAGCGGCGCGTGGCAGCGAGCCGGGAACCCGTGGTAGTGCTCACCGTCGGCGCCGGAGACATTGACCGACTTGTACCACAAGTGGCACAAGCGCTGAGTGAATGAGTGGTGAATAGAACGGTAAAGATCATATTGCAGAGTGTGGGAGTGGCGGTCATGGCGGGACTGCTGATAGCGGCTGTGGTGAGTGGTTACAAGAACCGCCCGGCGGAGCAGGAATGCCGTTCGTTACGCTATATGATCGAAGACCGTGAGGAACGGTTGTACCTGACGGAGATAGAGTTGACGCAGCTCTTGCGGGCGAAGGATCTGTATCCCGTGAACCGCGTGGTAGCGCCGACGACGCTGCATCAGATAGAGAAGACGATAGCGCAGCATCCGATGGTGCGCACGGCGCAATGCTATATCACCCCGCGCGGGGAGATGAAAATACGTATCACGCAGCGCATACCGTTGTTACGCGTACAGACGCCGATAGAGGTGTATTTCATCGACACTGACCGCCGCGTGATGGCGTATCGGGAGAGTGTGCGGGACAAAGTGCCGGTGGTGACGGGCAATGTAGGCGTGACGCAGGCTTCGAACAGTTTGGCGGATTTCGCACTGTGGTTGCAGAAAAACGACTACTGGCGGCCGCGTATCCATCATTTACAAGTACAAAACCCGCAGATGGTTTATCTGTATCTGAGTGATCAGCATTCAGTAATCAGCGTGCAGCGCGTGGTGCTGGGTTCGATGCGTGGGTACGAGGCAAAGCTGAATAAGTTGCGCGTGTTCTTAGAGGACGGGAAAGAGGCGCTGAAGGACAAGCAATACAGGGAAATCGACCTGCGGTTCAAAGGGCAGGTCGTGGGAAGGAATTAGTGAGTGAATGAGTGAGTGAATGAGAGAGTATGGCAAAGAAACAGATACAAAAAGCAGACAGCCTTCCGTTGGTGGCGATTGACTTGGGTAGCGACAGCGTGCGTGCCATGGCTGCCCGTCGTCTGTCGGCGGATTTCTTCCAGATCTTAGGAGTGGAAGAGCGGCCGCAGAAGATGGGGAATATATGCGTGGAGCAGGGCGTAGTGACGCAGTCGAGCAATGCCGGATACGTCATCGCCGAGGTGCTCAAACTGCTGGCGAACCGCATCGGTGTCGATGAACTGCCTACGGCCTTCCTGGCTATCGGCGGGTACTCGATGCAGATAGTGGCGGTGCATTCCCGTCGCGACCAGGCGCGCCGTAAGGAGATCAGTCAGGCGCTGCTCGACGATATGGAGCGGGAGTGCAAGGAGAAGATCGAAGTGCGCAACCCCGACGTGGCGGTGTTGGGTCTCGTCCCGAGTTATTTCAAACTCGACGGCGTAGAGCAAGACGAGACACCTTCGCCGGAACAGCGCGCGGCGCTGGTAGAAGCGTACTATATCGCTTTCTGCGGTCGCAAAGCGATCGACACGCAGTTACAGAAAGCTTTCTCGCAAGCCGGCCGTAGTATCGAGCAGGTGTTCGTGCGTCCGGAGGCTTTACTCTCGGCCTTTGCTACCTGCGACGGCAACCAAGTGCTGACGGAGGGTTGTGCGGTATTCGATTTCGGCGCGCAGACCACGACGCTGACGGTCTATAAGGGTGGGCAGTACCTGCTCAACAAGGTTGTGCCGAAAGGCGGTTATCATATCACGCGTATGCTGGAGCAGCAAGGCCTGAGTTTTAACACCGCCGAGGTGCTGAAGAAGAAGTTCGGATGTGCCGCTCCGCAGTTTGTAGAGAAAAACGTGCGGCTGCGTGTGCCGGCCGTGCCGGAGATAGGCGGCGACATCGTCATCGCTTCGCAGGAGTTGGCGGGCGCGATAGAGATCAAGTTACAGGAGATCCTGGCGCCGCTGTTGGAGGAGTTGAAGAAAGTGGAGAGCCGGATCAAGACCATTTATATCACTGGCGGCGCGAGTATGCTGCAGGGCCTTGACGCTTACCTGCAGGAACAGACGCCCGTGCATGTATGCTACGGCGCGCATAACTACCTGCTGCATCGCGACACGGAAGAGAAATACCTCTCGCCGGAATATACTTCGCTAGTGGGTACCATCCTCTTGGGACAGGACTACCGCGACAGCCATAAGGACCAGTTGGTTCGCAAGCCCGGGTTCTTTGACCGCGTCAAAGAGTCCACATTAGACATGTTTATCGAAAGTGAATAAGAATATGGAAGACAATTTCACCCTTCCGCTGGAAGGATTGACAGAAGACAGTATCATCAAGGTGATCGGAGTAGGTGGTGGCGGATGCAACGCCGTGAACTACATGTTTCGTCAGGGACTGAGCGATGTCTCGTTCCTCGTGTGCAACACCGACCGCCAAGTGCTCATCAAGAGTTCGGTGCCGAGTAAGTTACAGTTAGGCCCGGGTTTGGGTGCGGGCGGCGATCCCGAGACCGCGCGTCAGTATGCCGAGGAGAGTCGCGAGCATATCCGTGAGGCGCTCAATGACGGCACGCAGATGTTGTTCATCACCGCCGGTATGGGTGGTGGCACGGGCACAGGCGCTTCGTCGATCGTAGCCGAAGTGGCGCAAGAGATGGGTATTCTGACCGTCGGTATCGTGACGATTCCGTTTGCCTTCGAGGGCAAGAAGAAGATCGAGAAAGCGATGACCGGTGTGGCGCGTCTGGCCAAACATGTGGATGCCCTTCTCATTATTAATAATGAGAAACTGAAACAGATATACCCGGAACTGAACCTGCTCAATGCCTTCAGTAAGTCGGATGACGTAGTCGCGAATGCGGCTCGCGCAATCGCCGAGATCATCACCGTGCCAGGCTATATCAACACGGACTTCGCCGATGTGCGTAACACGCTCCGCAAGGGTGGTGTAGCAATCATGAATATCGGTCATGCTTCGGGCGAGAAGCGTATCACCAATGCCATCAACGACGCCCTCAACTCGCCGCTCGTCAACACCAACGACGTGCACGGCGCGGAGCGTATCCTGCTGCAGTTCTACTGCTCGACGGAGCACGCTATCGTGATGGAAGAGATTGATCAGATTAACGACTTCGTACAAGAAGTAGGCGACGATATCGAGGTGCAGTGGGGTGCGTCTATCGACGAGAGTCTGGGCGAAGAAGTGCGCGTGACGGTCATCGCCACAGGCTATAAGGTGGACGGTCTTCCTTCGGAAGAAGAGGAGGAAGGCAAGAAGACCATCGCCGAAGCGATCGACGCCAACTACCCGCCACAGACACCGAAACCGATGGAGGACGAGAACCCGCAACTCATCGACCTGAGTGAGACGCTCTTTGCCGAAGGCTTCGAGACCGCGCCGCGTCAACCGCGCGAGCATGCCGTTTCGACCTCGGCCGATGATGTGGTCATCACCATCGAAGATGAACCCAAAGAGGAAAAGAAAGTGGAGGAAGAGCCGCGTCGGCCTTTCGGATGGATTCGCAGGAAGTAATGTGTAATGTGTAAATGTGTAAAGTATGGAAAGAGATATGACCTTTATTGATTTATGCGTAGCGTGCGGGCGCGGGATAGCGAACGGCTGCAAGGCCTTCGGCCGCCTCTTGGCACGCATGGTGCGCTTGAGTGTTCGCTACTGGTGGGTAGTGACGGTATGCGTAGTGTTGGCTCTTGCCGGCGCGTTGTACTACACACGTAGCGAGAACCTGACCTATAAACTGAATGCGGTAGCGTTGCTCAACGGACCGTCTATTCAGCAGTTTGAGC
The DNA here is from genome assembly GCA_900321005.1 of uncultured Bacteroidales bacterium. Classification (GTDB taxonomy): domain Bacteria; phylum Bacteroidota; class Bacteroidia; order Bacteroidales; family Paludibacteraceae; genus Colicola. The sequence continues at coordinate 49,942 of ONUF01000010.1, forward strand.
AGGCTTATGCGCCGCTTCGTTCCGGTCGTCTGTTGCCGGAGGACGCGGCTATCACGCCGTTTGTGAAAGAGAAGACGGCGAGGGCGTTCACCACCTATCGCGTGATTGATTGTCTGAAGGACGGCAATGCCGACTATATCGACTTCAAGCGTAAGTCCAAACCGTTCGACACACTGAATGTGCAGATGAGCGACCGTCTGTGCCTGCAGTTCCGTCTCAAAGCGCGCGACTTAGACTGTTTGCCTCAGATAGAGAAGGGTGTGCTGGACTACCTGAACAGCAACGAACCGATGCAGCAGTCGTATGTCAGTTATCTGGCTAACCTGCGCGAAGAGGTGCGCTTTAACCACGCCCAGGCGCAGAAACTGGACAGCCTCACGAGTGCGTACTATTTCTATAATGTCTCCAGCGCGCAGCCGATGAACTACAGCGGTAATGGTGTCAATTTCTACGGAGACCGTAAGATCCGTCTGTTTCTCGATCAGATCTACGCGCAGCAGAAACACTTGCAGCAGGGCGACTACCGCTTACAGTTAGCGACCGCTCCCGTAGTTCTCGAAAACCACTTTACAGCGGCTCCTAAACCCGTGAACGGTCGCCTGAAATATGGGTTGCTGTTTCTGATTCTCGGCTGGGCATTCGGTTGCTTGATCGCCGAGATCATCGACCAGCGGAAGGTTATTGCTTCTTGGTTGAGACAATAAGTTTCTTCACTACGAAATAGAGTATTGCTACTCCAAGCAGAATGAGTATGGCCACGGATAATTCGTGGCTATATTCTTTTATGAGGTCCATCTGACCTGCTGCTACATAGCCTACAGCAGCCAGCACGCAGTTCCAGCAGAACGCGCCGAGGAAAGTCCACCAGAGGAACGCGCCGAAATGCATGCGGCTCAGTCCCGCAGGAATGGAGATCAACTGGCGGATACCCGGAATAAACCGGCCGATGAACGTCGATACATTGCCTTTCTCGCGGAAATACTCCTCTGCTTTCTGGATCTTCTCGCTCGACAGCAGACACAGGTGTCCGAGTTTGCTATCGGCGAACTTATAGATGATGATGCGTCCGAGCCACACAGAGAGGCCGTAGTTGATGATCGCGCCTATCATTGCGCCAAGCGTGCCGAAAAGCACAATAATCGCTACGTCCACCAGGTAATTGCCCGTCGCGCATAGTACGCTGTCCGGTTGGCCGGCTACGAAGGCTGCAGGCGGGATGACCACCTCACTCGGGAAGGGGATGAAGGAAGACTCCACCGCCATCAACGCAGTAATCGACGCATAGTTCATATGCGCCGAATACCACGCGATAATATTATCAACAAATGTCATTAGATGAAAAGCAGTTGAACAATGATGTAAACCGGCAGGAGGATGATCAAGCTGAACTTAATCATGTATCCGAAGAAGCTCGGCATGTCAATGCCTTCCTGCTCAGCGATAGACTTCACCATGAAGTTAGGTCCGTTACCGATATAGGTCAAAGCTCCAAAGAAGACTGCACCCATCGAAATCGCTTTCATGAACTCCGGAGCGATGCCGGCTACAGCTGTAGCTGCGTCAACGGGCAGGGTAGTAGCGGTAGCATGGAAGACCATAGCTGTCGGAGCGTTATCGAGGAAAGCCGAGAGGGCACCGGTGCAATATACGAACTGCCACGGAGCGCTCACAGGAAGCGGGTTCTGCTGCAAGAACATCAGAGCAGGCGTCATCGTAGCGAAGATACCAAGGAACACGCAAGCCACTTCCAGAATAGGTGTCCAGGAGTAGTTGTTGTTCACGCGAACCTCTTTCTTGGTCGTAACCCACGATCCGAGGATGATAAGTATGAACGCCCACTCGCGCAGGAGTTTCAGGAACCACGGTGCGTCATGTGCTCCCATCGCAGGAATATATGTCGAGTTGATGAACATCGTACTCATGATTACGCAGAGCAACCAGAAGATGTTGATGAGACCCGTAGCCGTCAGTTTCTTCGCCTCGTGTACATCTGCCATGAGGTGCTCAATCGGCTCTTTCTTGTAGAAATAGGTGTCGATTACGAAATAGATAGCCAGCAGCAAAATGCCCGTAACCGCCCATTCCGGCAGCATGTTCTGCATCCACCACATGAACGGAGTGCCTTTCTGGAAGAGCAGGAACAAAGGAGGATCACCAAGCGGCGAAAGCAAACCACCGCAGTTAGCGACGATAGCGATGAAGAACAGGACGGTGTGTACGCGGTACTTACGCTGTTGGATAGTACTCAGCAACAGACGAATCAGTAACATCGCCGCGCCGGTTGTACCCATGAACGAAGCCAGGACCCATCCGATAGCCAGGATAATGGTATTGGTTGTCGGGGTGGCTTTCAAGTCACCGCGGATACAGATACCGCCGGTGGTGACGAACAGCGCCATCAGCAATAAAATGAACGGCACGTAGTCGTAAATCATCTGGTGAATCAACTCGTGGTTCATGCCGTTGAGGCACAACCAGATGCCAACAGGCGTACCGAGCAACAGAGACACATACAACTTGTGCAGATTATGCTCCCACCACTCGCCAACATGGGGAATGAGCGGCAGCACGGCAATGCAGAGAAGCATTACCACAAACGGGATTAACATCCACGCAGGAATCAAATGCTCAATCATGATAAAATTATTTAGTTTTAAAGATTTACGAGATATGTTTGCATTTTCGAGTGCAAAGGTACACCTTTTTTTCGAGATATGCAAACGAAAGATTATTTTTCCACAAAATTCCTCTATTTCTTGTCTATTTCAGACATCCCTGGAGAAAGAAAAAGAAAAAGAAAAGAAGCAAAAGAAAAATATAAAGAAAGCCCGACCGGCCTAAACATAGATAATTCAACGCATTGTCAATCAAATATAATAATAAATTGCGGCATAGCCATAACTAATTATATGGTTCTTATAGGGGTTAAACAGGGGTGTTACGTAGGCTTTGACTGTCGGTTGACCGTCGATTGACCGTCGGGAT
>ONUF01000039.1 GCA_900321005.1 uncultured Bacteroidales bacterium
CCTTGGCCCACATGCGCGCCGTCGAGCAGGGTAGCACCCATACCTATCAGGGCATAGTCATCGACATCCGCGCCGTGGATCGTGACATTGTGTCCTACGGACACATAGTCGCCGAGACGAATGGTCGATTTCTGATAGAGCGTATGCAGTACCGCGCCGTCTTGTATGTTACAATGTTTGCCGATGACGATTGTGTTCACATCACCACGCAGCACGGAGTTGAACCACAGACTCGTTCCTTCACCCACCGTCACATCGCCGACCACCGTGGCATTCTCTGCCATGAAGACGTCGTCCGCGATGCGCGGGGTGAGGATCTCGCCGTTTCTATTAATCGTTTTAATTAATGCCATAATGATTTAGTGAGCATTGCGAACGTTTTTATATAGCGGCAATGATAGCCAGGAATTTCTCGGCTACGAGGGCTGCGCCACCGATCAGACCACCGTCGATATCCGGGCATGCGAACAGCTCTGCTGCGTTCTTCTCGTTGCAGCTGCCGCCGTAGAGGATCGTCGTGTCCTCTGCTGCCTGCTTGCCGAATTTCTCAGCAACGAGGCTGCGGATGAAGGCGTGAATCTCCTGTGCCTGTGCCGGCGTAGCCGTCAGACCCGTGCCGATAGCCCAAACCGGTTCGTAAGCCAACGTGATGTTTTTCCATTCCTCTGCACTCAGACCGAAGACCGAACCCTCGAGTTGGGCTTTCACTACCTCGTTCTGCTTGCCTGCCTCGCGCTCTTCTTTCACCTCGCCGATGCAGAAGATGACCTTCAAACCGTTAGCCAGCGCCAGACGAACTTTCTCAGCCAGCATCTCATAACTCTCTGCGTAGTACTGACGGCGCTCTGAGTGACCCAGGATGACATACTCTGCACCCGTGGACTTTACCATCTCTGCGCTTACTTCACCGGTAAACGCGCCCTTCTCGTGGTCTGCGCAGTTCTCAGCAGCTACCTTGATAGGCGAGCCTTTTACCAACTCAGCAACGGTTGCCAAGTGGATAAACGGCGTGCCGATGACTACGGCACATGCGGGGTTCTTTACAGCTTCTTTCAACTCGGTAGCCAATGCTACGCCTTCTTGCAGGTTCTTGTTCATCTTCCAGTTACCTGCTACCATTTTAATTCTTGCCATTTTTTTATAGTTGTTTAAAATTCTTTTTCTCGATAATTGTTCCGTTCTGCACGACGATCAATCCCGGGTTAGCCCGCACGATGGTCTTCAGCGTCACGGGGTCGGTGTAGCAGAAGGTAGCCCAAGCGGTCTCTTCGTCCAGATCCAGGTCTTCCGCCAGTTCCATCACTTCGTCTTCGCCCGAGCCCGTAAGGACATAGATATTCTCGCGCTCGTCGATGATGTCGCGCAGTTTATCCATTTGCGAGCGGTTCATCTTTTGGATCTCATAGATGATGACGAGCGTCACGGGTTCTTCGGACTCCAGCACATCGTAGGTGATATCATCAAAGTCCATTGTCAGGATCTCAAAGTCGTGTATCGGCGCTTCGTAGCCTTTTTTGATCAGTACCGATTGCTGATCCACAAATGTCCACTCCGGGTCCCCCTTCGGGTAGTTCTCCAGCGTGAATTTCTGCTGCACACCGTCTTTCTCGTAGATAAGGGTGGTCTCATACAGGTCCGGTTCCGCATCTTCAGGAATCTCCATGAGGGTGGGGATGTGATTGCCTACTTTGTACGGCCGGAAATCCATCGGCGGCAGGTGGTTGTAACTGTAGCCCATGATGCCGGCTACGGCGCCAAGACCCAAGAGCGCGATGACGAGTTCCATCCACCAAGAGAAGAGTTGCGGAATAGCTTTGCGGCATGCCAGCAGGACTATAACAAGGCTAATCAGTACCACGTTCTTCCAGAATGTCTGCCAGTTCGTCAACACCAGTGCATCGCCGAAACAGCCGCAGTCCGAGATAGGATTGTTCAACGCTATCCAAAGCGTTAGTGGCGTCATGACGAGGTAGAAAGCGAGTGCCAGCCAACTCGTCAAACGCGTGCGGATATTAAAGAGCATACATACGCCTAACAGCCACTCTGCGACAATCAGGCATACTGCTGCTGTGCCTGCCAGAGGCAGTAAGTCATTGGCAAACCCACCGAAAGCTTTCAGATAGTCCTCTATCTTATAGACGGTGCCAAGCGGATCCACGGCTTTCACGAATCCCGAGAACAGGAAGGTGATCGCCAAGAGGGTACGGGCTACAGAGCCGGTAATATGTGCAGCAAGGTTCTTTTTCATATGGTATAATGAATTAAATCAAATATCGCGTAGTTGATGATGTCGAAGTAATTGCCTTCGGTGCCTTCCGAAGCGATGGTCTTGCCGTTGTTGGCAAGGATATTCTTGATGCGGATGATTTTCGCCAGGATCATATCGACGATGCCTTCTTTACTCATCTCGCGCCATGCCTCGCCGTAGTCGTGGTTCTTGCGTACCATCAAGTCTTTGGCTTCCTGCAGCACCTGATCGTATAACTTCGTGGCCTCTTCACTACTCATATCCGTCGCGTCCGCATAGCCTTTGCGCTCTTGGATGATCGCCATGATGCCGTAGTTCACGATAGCGCGCAGGTTGCCGTCTATCTCGTCACCTACGAGGCTCACACCGGTCTCTTGGCGCTGACGGATGTTACACGCCTTGATATACAACTGGTCCGTGATGCCGTGCAGACGGAAGATGCGCCACGAAGGACCGTAGTCCTTCATCTTGTCAATGAATATCTGGCGGCACTTCGCCGTCACTTGGTCAAACTCTTTTACAGTATCGTGCATAACTCTTCGAGTGTTACTTGTTTCTGCTCGCCCGTCGCCATGTTCTTGAGCATCACGGTGTTGGTCTCCATCTCATTGCCGCCGACGATAGCTACAAACGGAATCTGCTTGCTGTCCGCATAGCCCATTTGCTTCTTCATCTTCGTCGGCTCAGGGTACACTTCTACGGTCTTTCCCGCTGCCCGCAAGGCTTTTGCCCAACGCAGCGCATAGCGCAGTTCTGCCTCGCCGAAGGTTGCGAAGAGCACTTGCGTGGCGGATTGTAACTCCTTCGGGAATAAATCCAACTCGGTCAATACATCGTATATACGATCGGCGCCGAAGGATATGCCGACACCCGAGACATTCGGTAAACCGAAGATGCCGGTGAGGTTGTCATAGCGGCCGCCACCGGTGATGGAGCCAATTTGTGCATCGAGGGCCTTGACCTCGAAGATCGCGCCCGTGTAGTAATTCAGTCCGCGCGCCAGGCATAGATCAAGTTCGATATTCAGGTGCACATCCGTCGCCTCAATCAGACCGAACAGCGTCTCCAACTCTTCGACACCCTTCAGTCCGACTTCGCTGTTCGCGAGAATCGTTCTCAGCGCATTGAGTTTATCGGCGGTAGAACCGCTGAGGTTCAGTATTGGCTGCAACTTATCTACCTGCTCGGCATTCAGTCCGCGCTCGATCAGTTCCGCATTCACGGCTTCTACGCCGATCTTGTCGAGTTTGTCGATCGCCACGGTGATATCGATCATCTTGTCCGGCGCACCGATGACTTCGGCGATGCCGGCGAGAACCTTGCGGTTGTTGATATGCAGGCACACATGGATACCCAAGCGGCGATAGACTTCTTCAACGATTTGTATCAGTTCGAGTTCGCCCACCAAACTGTCGCTGCCGATCACATCGACATCGCACTGGTAGAACTCGCGGTAGCGGCCTTTCTGAGGACGGTCCGCGCGCCATACAGGTTGAATCTGAAAGCGCTTGAAGGGGAAAACAATCTCCTCGCGGTGTTGCACCACATAGCGCGCAAAGGGAACGGTCAAGTCATAGCGCAGACCTTTCTCCGGCGCCAGTGCCGCCTTCTCGCCGCTGTTCTGAATGCGGAACAGCAGTTTGTCGCCTTCCTCGCCGTATTTACCCATCAGTGTCGAGAGATTCTCCATCGCCGGAGTCTCTATCTGCTGAAATCCGTACAACTGAAACACACCTTTGATGGTGTCAAAAATATAATTGCGGCGGGCCATCTCCACTTGTCCGAAATCCCGCGTGCCCTTTGGTATGCTTGGTTTTTGTGCCATTAGAATAATGCTTTATAAATCTTATCTGTTGCGCCTAACTCGGACTGTACATACTCCGCGGCTTTGGCGCCTATTGTCTCATGTTGCTCAAGGGCGGTAGTAAACGCCGCCTCTAATTCTGCGTAGTTCTTGATGCTGCGCGCTGCGCCGGCATCGATCAATCCCAGCGCCTCGCGGAAATGACGGCAGTTGGGACCAAACACCACTGGCACACCATACACGGCGGCCTCAATCGTGTTATGAATACCTTCGCCGAAACCGCCGCCGATATACGCTACTTGCCCGAACTGGTAGATGGACGACAGCAAACCGATCGTGTCGATAACCATCACCTGTGCGCGTCGCAGGATATTCACACGGCTGAGGTTGGACGGCATGGCGCTGATGTCGGAATACTTCACAAAGCGTCCTTTGAAGCGTTGGAAGATATCATGCAGGTGCTCCTCATTGATCTCATGCGGCACAAGAATGAGTTTCACACCACATTCTTCATTCTTCAATCTACAATCTTCAATGTACTCTTCCAAGAGTTCCTCATCTTCCGGCCAAGTACTGCCGGCGACTATTACTTGCGGCGCCTCTTCTACAAACTGCGCGATAGGCAGTAGGCGCGCGTCTTGGCGCTCGCGCGTAACCGCAAGCACTTCATTCACACGGTCGAAACGGGTGTCACCCGCCACCGAACACTCATGCACGCCGTGCTCCGCCAACAACCGGCGCGAAGCCTCGTCTTGCACGAAAATATGCGTGAAGCAATGCAGCAACTTCAATGCGCTCTTGCCGTACCAATGGAAGAACCGTTGGGTGGGGCGGAAAATAGCCGAGATACTGTAGGTCGGTATGTCGCGTTTCTTCAACTCACGCAGGTATGCCGGCCAAAACTCATACTTCACGAAGATCGCCAACGAAGGCTGCAAAGCCTCCAAGAATCGTTTCGCTTTTCGCCGCGTAGCGAAAGGCAGATAGAGTACGGCATCCGCATGCGGGTAGTTCTTGCGCGCCTCGTAGCCCGAAGGGCTGAAGAAGGTCACGATGATCTTACGATCCGGGTGCTCCCTGCGCAGACGCTCTATCAGCGGCCGCGCTTGCTCAAACTCTCCCACCGATGCCGCATGAATCCATACCGCACCGCGATTTGCCTCCAAAATAGGCTTGTGCTCCGCATCCAAGGTTGCCCGTTGACCGCGGTATAACGCACGTGTCTTATGTCCGAAAAGGGTATTTGCCATTTTTACACTATAAATCGGGCACAAAGGTAGCAATTATTTTTCACATACGCAAGTGCGCGCGCATTTTTCCTTGTTTTTTTCGGATTTATTTGCGTAATTCAAAAAAAATTACTACCTTTGCCGCCCGAATCATCATTCATCAATTTGAAATTAGAAATACATCTATGGATATATCAATTATAGTGCCTCTTTTCAACGAGGCGGAGTCGCTGCCGAAACTCTACGAGTGGATAGCACGCGTGATGAAGGAGAATGAATTCTCGTACGAGGTCATTTTCGTCAATGACGGTTCTACCGACGAGTCGTGGAAGGTTATTCAGAATTTGAAGGACGCAAACGAAAAGTCCGGCTCCGGAGCCTCTCCGGTTCGTGGCATTTGTTTCCGTCGTAACTACGGCAAGTCTGCGGCGCTCTACTGCGGTTTTAAGGCTGCACAAGGCGATGTGGTTATCACGATGGACGCGGACCTGCAGGACTCGCCGGACGAGATTCCGGAACTCTATCGCATGATCACGGAGGACGGTTTTGACCTCGTCAGCGGTTGGAAGCAGAAACGCTATGATAATGCGCTTACCAAGAACCTGCCGTCCAAACTCTTCAACGCCACCGCCCGCCGCGTCACGGGTATCAAGTTGCATGATATGAACTGCGGCCTGAAGGCCTATCGCAAAGAGGTAGTGAAGAATATCGAGGTCTTCTCCGAGATGCACCGTTATATCCCGTACCTGGCAAAGAATGCCGGATTTACCAAGATAGGCGAGAAAGTGGTACAGCACCGCAAGCGCGAGTTCGGTACTTCGAAGTTCGGCATCAACCGTTTTATAAACGGTTATCTCGACCTCATGACCCTGTGGTTCCTCAATAAGTTCGGCAAACAACCGATGCATTTCTTTGGTCTCGTCGGTAGTCTGATGTTCTTCATCGGCTTCATCGCCGTGATCGTAGTAGGAGGCATGAAACTCTATGCGCTGTCGAACCATGTGCCGGCGATGCTGGTGGGCGTCAACCCGTATTTCCACATCGCTATACTGATGATGATTCTCGGTTGTATGCTGTTCCTCGCCGGTTTCCTGGCGGAACTCATCATCCGTAACAGCCCGTCCCGCAACGATTACCTGATTAAAGAGGAGATTTGATGGCCCAATCGCTCGAAGAACAAATAGCAATCGTGGAGCGCTCGCTCGGAGAACGCATGATCACGCATGCGCTGGCTATCCTGCGTGTGTGGATGAATGAGTTGGGGGAGGCAAATCAATTCGAGAAGTTCTTTCTGGATACGCAGCAGGAATACCAGGAAATCTTTGACCGCTGGGTGAGTGCCAATGACGAAGGGCTTGATAAGGAATTGGACCGTCTCACCGGCGATACATACGTGCTGGCGGATGTGGTCTATGCCGCTGTCCGCCTCAAGCGCGGTATTTCGCCCATCATGCATGGCTTCAATGCGGACAACCTGCAGTCCGTCATGCATTATTTCTCCAATCATGTGCATCCGAATGAGAATGACCTGGACTGGTTGTCGAATATCATCCGTGACCCGAGTCGCGGCGCTACGGCACTCATGGCTGTCTCAGCGATCGCTCACGGACTGCGTCAGTGTTTCTCGAAAGACTCCATCCTTACCCTCATCGACGGCATCAACAACGGCTCGGATGTGATAGCCGAGCAGTGCCTGTCGAATGTGATCCTTTTGCTGGCGCATTACGATGTACGAATAGACTTCTTCCCGGATATCCAAAATGCCTTCGCCGACGCGCTCGCAGAGATGAATGATGACGGCGAGCAGGCATTTCAGACCCTGTGTTCGTTGGTGCTCGCTACGAATGACGAGTGGCTTAAAAACCTGACAGTCAAGGAGTTAAAGGCCGAAGATGTGCCGCAGGAACTGCAGTCGCTGTTAGAGCAAACAGGCGAAGACAGCAGTCTCAGCGGTATTCAATCGATCATCACCAATTCCGAGAAGGAATACATGCGCAGCATCATCGATATTTTGCCCGATACCTGGGTCTATAGCGTCATTGTAGGGGAGGGGTATGAGCACCAAAACCGGATGGCGTTGACGTATCTTACAGTCGGACACATGGACATGGTGTGGGATAATATCGAACTGGCCTCGCGTTGGCTCTTGGAGCACTTGCGTAAGGACAAAGCACACTCGCCGCAGGATTACATCAACTACGGTCATTGTCTTTTGCTTCAGGGCGACCGCGTCATGGCGTTCGAGAACTACCGCCAAGCGCGGCAACTGTGCAAGTCGTCGAAGGAATTCTTTAACCTTTTCCGGCCCGATAGAAAAGCTCTCGTAGATCGCGGAGTACCTATCGAGCAAGTCTATCTGATCGAAGATCAGTTACTAAAAAACTGAATGCTGAATACTGATCGCTGACCACTAAAAGGCCACGCCGATTCCGGCATCGATGAACTCGGCGCGTACGCCGTGTGTCTTCAATCCTAACTGTACAAACAAGTTGTCCAGTACGTGGTACTTCAGCACGAACTGCATGTAGCACCATCCGTCTTGGTAGTTGCTGGCTTCCGCGAAGTTATACGAATAGAAAATGCCTCGATTGAAAGGCTCGCCGTTTTTATGAATGGCATTCGGGTCTTTGCCGGACTCGTCGTAGGGCTCTAAGTTCTTGACGGGGTCGAAGACATAGAATCCGACATGAATACCGGCGGTCAGATGACCGATGATGAACTCCGGCTGAATACTGATACCTACGCGGAAACAGTTCTTCACGTCGCTTGTGCGCAGGTAGGTCTTACCGAAATAGGTCACCGGCGCGCCCGGATTCTCTCCTGCGTATTCTTCGTTCACCGCGCTGTAGTAGCCGTCGTAGAACGCGTCCACACCGGCGCCGATACGGAAGATCGAAACCGGTACCCAGTAGGCCGCGGCTTTCAGCGTCGCCACGCCGTAGAACCGCTGTCCGTTCATATTATCCTTGTAGTAGTTTTGCTTCATACCGCCCGTCGCGCTGATCTCTACCGCCCATTTCTTATCCACGCCGTCGTATAACTTCCGCGGCACATCGGGCTTGGGTTTCTCGTAACCCGGCTTATCCGAATCTTTCTGATTATTCTGAGTACTCGGATGATACCTTAGTTCGAGCTCTCCGCCGAACATGTTATAGCCGGCATTCGGGTGCATGACGGAGCCGTTGCTGATATGATGCCATCCGCCTGCGAGCGTGATCTCCCAGCCGTCTTTGATGGGGAAATCCATGTACAGATCCAGCGCCAGGTACGCGTTGAGGATGGAGCCGACGGACCAGTTAGCCACCAACTTCCCGTCTTTCTGTGCGATGCTGTACGGCGCATATTCGGCGGGTAGGGTATTGCGGTAGGTCTTCGTCACAGCCGCCAAACCCACCGTCGGACGGATACCGATGCGGAAATGCTCGCCGTTATAGAAAGGCTGATTCATGTATCCGTACGCCGCAATAGCCGAGCCTAAATAAGCATCGTTACCGAGGTTCAGATAACTCGCGCCCACACCTATCGACGCGTTGTTCCATTGCTGTAAGCAATGCCACCTGCCTGTCGGCAGAAACTCCACGGCAAAAGACCCGCCCAAGACAGGGCGCTGAATGAACTGATTGACCTTGCCGTCCGGCATCATCATCGAGCCGTTGCCGGTAAGCTTGTACGCTAACTCATAATGCGGCAGTGCCCAAGTCGAGAGGGACGCGCAGAGGAGTACGAATAATAGTGTCTTTCTCATATCAGAAGAGTAATGCGATAAAGGTGCGCCATAACGTGGACCACCAGCGGCGCTGGAACAGCTGCTGGAAGTCGATAAAGAACACGATGTGCGCAACCCAATAGGGGAATATAAATGGTTTGAAACAGATTTGCGGGTGCCACCATGCCGTGCAGAGTAACCATACGATGGAAATCACCTGTAACTGGCATAGCGCGTAGCATACCACCGTCATGATCTCCGCGAAGTTATAGGTCTTGTCCTCCGTCTTGCGGAACAGCAACCATAGCAGCAAGATCGTCCAGGAGAACTGCAGCAGCAACCCGAAATCCGGGTGCTCGTCTTCCCACTGGCGTACTTTCTCGTGTATGACGGCGAATTTCTCCGCTCCATCTACGAACCGTAGTGCCCTCGCTTTATCCTCGCTGTCTGCCTCTTCGGTGTTCATCAGTTTGGTGCGCAGCTCATCGAACTGAGAACCCACATCTTGCCGCGGAACGACCTCCACCGGCATCACTTTTACCATGAACATCAGCACAAGCGTCAGCACTACGAGCATCATCACCGGCTGCATGATTCGTCCGCGGCGACCTTCAAGGTAGTCGCGCATCATAAAGCCCGGACGCCAGAACAGGTGCTTGAGGGTGATGAAGATATTCTTATTACCGAAACCCCATACATCGAGGAAGTTCGACGTCACGCTCTCTATGGTGATGCGTTTGCTGTTCGCCTCCACCTCGCCGTATTCAGCAGTCTGCTTCTCTCGGCATGCGCGCACCCGCACTTTTACCGCTTCCCACCATGTCCGCAAGGCCTTAAACCACGCCTTTATCCGTGCACCCACTTCCGCAAACCATATATGTATCTTGCCGTTTTTCATAATCCGGCTGCAAAGGTAGTAAAAATAATGCAAATATGCAAGTTATTAAACATTTTTCTTTATAGGGTGGAGTTCTAATCCGCAATTTTAGGCAATCATAACAGCAGAGTCGGCTATTTGGTGTAGCGGGGTTATTGTGGGAATCATCTCACGGCGTTTCTTGGGATGAACAGGCGTGAGAAAAAGTTCATACACTTGATGATTATGGTAGTAGG
>ONUF01000018.1 GCA_900321005.1 uncultured Bacteroidales bacterium
TTGGTCATGGCGAACGCCTCGAGGCGACCCATCAGGATACAGTTGGTGATGATCAAACCGAGATAGACGGATAGCTGCATAGCCACGTCGTACGCAAACGCTTTGAGGATCTCGCTGACGAGTGTCACGAGCGCCGCTACGACCACGAGTTGCACGATGATACGTACACGCATCGGGATGGTGTTGCGGATAAGCGACACGATGACGTTGGCCATGGCGACGATGATCGTCACGGCGATACCCATAACGAGGGCAGGCTTCAGTTGCACCGTTACGGCGAGAGCCGAACAGATACCGAGGATCTGCACTACGACAGGGTTATTGGCGTTAAGAGGACCTAACAATGTGTCCTTAGTCTTCTGACTCAACATCTTCGACCTCCTTTTCGTTTAAGAATTCAACATAGTTATTCACGAGTTCCTCGTTGAGCATCGTGCTGACGCCGGTCGAGGTGATGGTAGCGCCGGAGATGGCATCTACTTGCTCCTGACCTTCAGCACGCGTACCGGCCTTGAGGACCGCCACGGAAACGACCTGTCCTTCGGCGTTACGGATATGCTTGCCCTCGAACTGAGCGCGGAAAGGCATGTCCACGATCTTAGCGCCCAGACCCGGTGTCTCGGACTCGTGGTTGAAGTTAACACCATAAATGGTGTTCTTGTCCTCGTCGAGTGCCAGATAACCGCCGATACCGCCCCACAGACCTTTACCACTGAGCGGCAAAACGTACTTGACAGCACCGTTGAGGTTAGCCACATACACCTCGGCTTCGCCGTAAACGAGCGTGTCCTGCACGAGGGTGTAATACACCTCTGCGGGATCAGCCTGCGAGAAGTCCACCTTGAGTGCACCGAGGATCTGTTTCTGCTTGTCGAGCAGGATGTTAGCGTCCTGACGCGGCTTGAGCGCCTGGTTAGCGAGCGCCAACAGGACCGCTACGATAATCACCACAATCGTCATATAGACGAAGGTGTACACATTCGAATTCGTATTCAGTTTCATTTTGCGCCTCCTTCCTCTAAACTCTCATTCTCTAAACCCTCAACCTTCGCAGCGCGAGCAGCGCGCTTGCGTATATTTGCCTGCACTACACACCAGTCGATCAGCGGAGCGAAGGCGTTCATCAGCAGGATAGCCAGCATCATTCCCTCCGGATAACCCGGGTTAAGAACGCGCACGAGCACTGCCACGAGACCGATCAGGAAGCCGTAGATCCACTTGCCGCACTCAGTACGAGCCGAGGTGACAGGGTCGGTAGCCATGAACACCGCACCGAAAGCGAAACCGCCCGATACGAGGTGCATGTACCACGGATACTGCGCTGCGAGGTTAGCCTCGTTGCCGCCGATGTTAAAGAGCCAAGCGGTCAGACCACCGCCGACGAAGATCGCCAGCATCGTCTTCCAGCTCGCCACGCCCGTAGCGATCAGCAGGATAGCGCCGAGCGCGATAGCCCAGATGCAGGTCTCACCTACCGATCCCGGTACAAGGCCGTTGACCATGTCCCAGAACGATTCGGTCACAGGAGTGCCGGTAGCCATCTGCGTGAGCGGCGTAGCACCCGAGAAACCATCGACGAGCGCGTGACCGCCATCCCAGCCCCAGGTACCTTCCGTGCGGATGAACGGCTTGTCACCGGTCATCGAACTCGGGTACGCAAAGAACAAGAACGCACGCGTGATCAGCGCTACGTTGAAGATGTTATAACCCGTACCGCCGAACACTTCCTTCGCGAAGACAACCGCGAAAGCCACGGCGATAGCTACTTGCCACAGCGGCGTGTTGATCGGCACGATGAGCGGAATGATGAATCCCGTTACGAGGAAGCCTTCCGCCACCTCTTCGTGCTTGATCTGCGCTACGATGAACTCAATTCCCAGACCTACAGCGTACGCCACGATGATATACGGCAGCACAGCCAACAGACCGAAGCCGAAGGCTTTCCACCAGAGGGCGCAGGTCATACCTGCTGCCAACTGACCGGTAGCCAACAGGTGCTGGTAGCCGACGTTGAACATACCAAACAGCATCGCCGGAACAAGCGCCATGACCACGAGGATCATCGTACGTTTGCTGTCGCTACCGTCGTGGATATGCGTGCCGTTGCGTTTAGCGGTCGTCTGCGGCGTAAACAGGAAGGTGTCAAAAGCGTCATAGAACGAGCTTAACCAACTCAGCTTACCGCCTTCTTCGAAGTTCTTACCGAACTTCTTCCATATCTGATAAAGCTTTTCCATTACTCAATCTCCTTCTTTAAATTGTCCAACGCCTCGCGTACGATGGCCTGCAGCGGCATTTTCGACGTGCAGACATACTCGCACAGCGCAAAATCTTCGGGTGCCACCTCGTACGCGCCGAGTGCCTCCATGCGGTCGATATTTCCCGCGATCATAGCCTTGATCAGGTACTCGGGGTAGATATCCATCGGGAAGACGCGGTCGTACTCGTTGCTGACGATGATCGCACGGCGACCACCCTTCAGACGGGCATCCCAGGTATACCTTTTCGGTCCGAACAACCAACGCGTGAACCCGTTGTCAAGCATCTTCGCGGGGTCTGTGCAACCTGCGTTGAAGGCTTTGAACCGCGGCAGAAGCCAGCCCATGAACTCATGGTTCTCGCTGCCCTCGTCCAGCACCGTGAACTGATTGTCATAGATGGAAATCATTTCACCATTTTCACCATTAAGCGCAGCGTCACCATTAAGCGCGCGTCCGGAAAGTACGTTTCCGGCGATAAATCGACACGGGCACTCAGTGTGCACGTTCGATTTAAAAATTGCGCTCACCGGCATACCCGGCAGGACGTTGTAATACTGACGTCCGTACGCGAGCGGACCGGTCAGCGCCACCTTCTTCTGCATATCGACGATGCCCTTCTGGAAGAGCCGACCGATAAGCGCAAGGTCCTGGATGTTGAGCGTGAAGACCGTCTCGCCCTTCGCCAGCGGCGCGAGGTTGTTCAGCTGCACACCGACGTTGCCGGCAGGGTGCGGTCCGTAAACCTCGAAGAGAGTACACTCTTTTAACTCTCTAAACTCGGTAGCCTTGGCACCGCCACGGATACCGACATACACCGGCGCGAGTTTCGCGAGTGCCGATACACCGGCCTGCAACGTAGGCAGCTGGCCTTTTAACACCCATTCATAATTGGGGGCACAAGGCGCACTGTCAAAACTCGAAATAAAAATAGCGCGTGGTTGCTTGTTCGGCATCGCGATGCAATCGTATGGACGTTGCTTCATCAATGCCCAGAGGCCTGATTTAAGCAACAGTGCCTTGACCTCTTCACCATTAAGCGAAGCGTCACCATTTGCACCATTCTTTACCTCGAAGGTCGCGTATTCGATCTTCGAATCAGCGAGCACGTCGATGGAGAGGATCTTACGACGGTCTCCACGCACGATCTCTTTGACTTCGCCACTCACCGGCGAGGTAAAGAACAAGCTCTCAAACGCCTTGTCGTGGAAGAGCGGGCTACCCGCTTTCACGCGATCGCCGACTTTGACATCCAACTTGGGTGTGATGCCGGCGAAATGGTCGGGCACTACGTGAAAGACCTCCGGCCTCCGTACGCTACCCAGCGTCTCAGCCGCCTGTCCCTCAAACGGAATGTCCAATCCACGTTTCAGTTTGATTGTTTGCATGTTAGTAAATGTTTGATATGTATTGTTTGTTTGTCAAAATCACGCGATAATATACAAAGTATATTATAATGTGTGGTAGGATACGATATTCCCTCGAAACACTCTCGAAATGAACAGTGCTCACTCCACAATCAGCCTGCAAAATTACAAAAAAGATTTCATATACGCAAGCGCGCGAGGCATTTTTCAATAAAAAAAGCAAAAATTGCTATTTTTATTTGTTAATTTATTTTTCCGATTTTCAAATATTCGATTTTTGTCGTACCTTTGTACCGCTAATTGTGCGCATATATGAACCTGTTGATCATTTTGCTGAGCGTGATGACGTGGACCGTGGAGAGTAAGAACGCGGTTTCTTTAGCCGAAGGCGGGACGGTGCCGTATGACATCGAGGTCAGTTATGCGAACACATATAACAAAGGTCAATTGCGCGCGGGAGATGTAGCTGCGCTGACACTCAGTAACTTAGGCGGTATTACGGTGGAGCGCGTGTCGCTGGCTATGCGAGCCAATGCCTCGAAAGGGGCGGGTACAATCGTGTTGGTTTGCAACGATGCGCAATTGGCACAGAAGACCGTGAATTGGCAGAGCGTGAGTGCGGATGTGGAAGTGTTTAGCGGCCAGCAGCACGGCGTGGATAGTATGGCTATTCGTGTCACGGGTACAGAGAACTCGATATACGTCGATGCTTTCACGATTGAGTATTCGCCGCGCGCGCCGATGAGCGTGGTGCTGATGCGCGGGAGTACGCCGATAGAGACGCTGATGGAAGAGCACGGGATGAGCGGGGTGATCCTGCCGTGGTTGGAGGACGAAGACCATTGGCGGTTTAGAGGATGGAGCAAAACAGAGTTTTGGACCGTGTATGACGAACCTACATACCAGCATTCGAATACGCGCTATTATCCGGAAAATGACACGCTATGGGCCGTGTATCAATGGGAAGAAGTGAACACAAGCGAGAGGACCTATGAAGAGGCAGGCGTGTCGGGCGTCTATATGTATGTCAACCGAAACAAGGATGCGTACCTTGCATTGACGGGTGTGCCGGTGAGCGGCAAAATGGCATGTGCTGAAGCGAATGTATATGACGACAACCAACATTATATGATCTCGTTCGTGGGAACCGACACGGCATATATTACGCATGTGCCAACGAGTACGCCGATAGGTTATAACGGTACACAGATGGCTGCGAAGGCTTCACCTTGGCGCGTGTATCATGAAGGCGACCAGACACTTTTCTGGACCACAATAGGAGGCAAGAACTATGTGCTGTGGTTGAATCTCATGGACAGCTCTGATTCCGAACAATATGCCGGTCTATTTAGGGCAGATCCGGGACCTTCGTACATGGGATTGTTAGGGACGATGATGCCAACGGAGATCTATGCCTTCACGTGCCATCCCGAGACGGGAGTGGGGATAGAGAGTGTTCAGGATTCAGAAGGTAGGAATCAGAAGATACTCCGAAACGGACAAGTGTTGATTCTCCGACAGGGAGAAACTTATACGGTAACAGGATTAAAAGTGAAAGAATGAAAGGATTATTGATTATATTATCGGTGTTGACCGGCATCTTAGGCGGAGAATATAACGCCAAGACGCTGAGTGTAGCTGAACAAGACAGTATTTTAGCGGTCAGTGGTCAGACATCAGCGGTCAGTGGCCGTTATCGGCTGGAGAAAGAGAATGCGCAGAAGATCTTCCGTCATTCGGAAGTGGCGGATTGGTTTATCGTGGACACCATGCGCCATACCCGTAAGCAGTTAGGCGGAGGACCGGTCCGCGATGCGATAATGAGTCCGAACGGGCGCTATGTGGCATTTGCAAAAGGCAATAACCTGTATGTTCATAAACTCGATTTCGGAACCGAAGTGGCGGTGACGAAGGACGAGAACCCGGATATCATCAACGGTGTAGCCGATTGGTTGTACGAAGAGGAGTTTGCGACGACGGCGCTGTTTGCATGGAGTCCCGATTCGAAGAGCCTGGCGTTTGTGCGATTGGACGAGACGGAAGTTCCCACTTTCTCGTGGGAGGCCTATTTAATGAATGAGGGAGTGAGTGAATTAGGGAATGAGAGATATCCGCAATACTCGCGGATAGAGAGTTTAAGGTATCCGAAGGCGGGGTGCGCGAATGCGAAGGCGAGTGTGTGCGTCTATGATGTCGCAACGAAGGGCATTCTAACGTTGAAGGATTTAACGAATGAGCGAGTGAGTGATGTCTATTTTCCGCGATTGAAGTGGAAAGACGAAAACACGCTGATGGTATTGCGCGTGAATAGGGATCAGACAAAGATGGAGGTATTTGCTTGCAATGCCAAATCAACGGTGGCGAGTCTTTGGTACCGCGAGGAGAGCAAGAAATATTTTGTGGATTACAGCTTGTTTGATGAGTGGCAATGGTTAAGCGACGGCCGCGTGATTGTGCTCAGTGAGCAGGACGGTTGGCGTCAAGCCTATTTGTACAAAAACGACGGAACCCAAGTGCGTGCGTTGACGCCGGAAGGCATCGATGTGACCGCCATCTACGGGGTGAATGCCCAGACGCAAACGCTATATTACCAGGCTGCGGCGACACCGAGTACAAGGCAGATATACGCGGTAGGGTTTAAGAAGTCAGTTATCAGTAATCAATTATCAGAAGGAGAAGGCTTCTGGTCGGCGCGATTCGATAAAGAAGCGACCAGAGCGGTGTTCTGTTATCAATCGTTTGACACTCCGAATACCTATAGTTTGTGTAAGGTGGATGGTGTAAAGTGTAAGGTAGAAAGGACGATTGCGGACAATAAGGAAGTGCAGGAAGCGTGGCAAGCGAATGAATTGCCGGAGCCGGAGTTGATGAATATCAACGGCCTGGAAGCGATGCTGATGATGCCGAATGAGGGAGTGAGTGAATTAGTGAATGAGGGAAAACGACCTTTGGTCGTTATGCACTACAGTGGTCCGGCAAGTCAGCGGGTGCTGAACCGGTGGCGTAAGAAATTTGAGTACGCGTTAGTGGAGGCAGGTTATGCGGTGCTGATCGTCGATCCGCGCGGCTCGGATTGCAAGGGTAGAGCTTGGCGCAATGAGACCTATATGAGTCTGGGACAGAAAGAGGCGGATGACCTGATCATGGCCGCCAAGGAGATGGCGAAACGCGATGACATAGACGGCGAGCGCATGGCGATTATGGGATGGAGTTACGGCGGTTATCAGACACTCTTCACGATGAGTCAGAAGAACCATCCGTTCAAGGCCGGCGTGGCAATTGCGCCGGTGACCGATTGGCGGTTATACGACAGTGCGTACACGGAGCGCTATATGCGTCGTCCGCAGGTGAATGCCCGCGGGTATGAAGAAGCATCGCTGCTGTCGCGTGCCAAGGACTTGACGGGCAGCGTGCTGATTATCCATGGTACGGCAGACGATAATGTCCACGCCCAACATACCTGGCAGTATATCGACGCGCTGGTGCAGGCTGATAAGCAGTTTGAGATGCAGATCTATACGGATGACAATCATCATCTGCGCAAGGGCAATAACGCGCAACATATGCATAACAGAGTGCTGAACTTCCTTCGGAAGGCACTCTAAGTTTAATGTTTAGTGTTTAAAGTTTAAAAGTTTATATATCATGAAGAAGTACGCTTTGGGAATCGACTTGGGAGGAACAGGTACCAAGTTCGGTTTAGTCAATGAAGAAGGACAAGTTCTTCGCAGTAATTCTATCCCGACACAGCAGTACCCGGACATCGACGAGTATTGCGACGTGCTGTGTGCGGGTTTGAAACAGCTCGTGGAAGACGAAGGTATCACGATGGCGGATGTAGTCGGTGTCGGTTGCGGTGCGCCGAACGCGAATTTCTATTCGGGTTGCATTGAGCAGGCTCCGAACCTGCCGTGGAAAGGGGTAGTGCCGTTTGCTAAACTGATCAGCGAGCGCATGGGCGTGAAGTGCACGATTACCAACGATGCGAATGCGGCTGCGCAAGGTGAGATGATCTACGGCTCGGCGCGCGGAATGAAGAATTTCATCGTGATTACTCTTGGTACGGGTGTCGGATCGGGTATCGTGATTGACGGCAAACTGCTCTATGGTCATGACGGTTTTGCGGGTGAGTTAGGTCACTGTAAGATCGACCATTCGGGCAACGGTCGTCTCTGCGGTTGCGGTCAGAAAGGTTGCATCGAAGCTTATGCTTCGGCTACGGGTGTAGCGCGCACGGCGAAAGAGATCGTGACGAGTACGACGCAACCGACCATCCTGCGTGAACTGCCGGACATCGACCATATCACGAGTAAAGACGTGTTCGATGCGGCTGAGAAGGGCGATTTGGTAGCAAAGCAGATCTTCGATTATACGGGTCGGTTGCTCGGCGAGAAGTTGGCGGACTTCGTGCATTTCTCGAGTCCCGAAGCTATCATCCTCTTCGGCGGTCTGACGAAGTCAGGTCACTGGATCATGGATCCGATTCGTGAGGCACTGGATGCGAACCTGATGCCGATATGGAAAGGTAAAATTCCAGTATCCGTCTCTATTCTCAAAGACAGCGACGCCGCTATCTTAGGCGCGTCTTCGTTAGCGTGGTAAAACTGAGAGACATATGGCAAACCCTTTACCCGTACGGTGTGTTCCGTACGGGTAAAGCGGTGTACCTGACCTTCGACGACGGTCCTATTCCCGAAGTGACTCCGAAGGTGTTGGCGATCCTGGCGCAATACAAGGTTAAGGCAACCTTCTTCATGGTGGGTGAGAACGTGGACAAGCACCCCGAGGTGTATGAACAGGTGGTCAAAGCCGGTCATCGTATCGGTAACCACACCTATAATCATCTCAAAGGATGGCATTGCACTACGGCAATCTATCTGGGGAATGTAGAGCAGTGCCAGGAGCGTATCGGGGATACGAATCTGTTTCGTCCGCCCTACGGCAAGGCGACATGGTTGCAACGGAGGATGTTGCATCTCATGGGTTACAAACTTATCTATTGGGATATCCTGACGCGCGATTACGATAAGCATGTGACACCGGAGCAGATGCTACGACTCATTCAGCGCGAGACGCGCGAAGGGAGCATCATCAATTTTCACGACTCATTGAAGTCCAACGAGCGCATGTTGGAAGTGCTGCCTAAAGCCATCGAATGGCTACAAAAAGAGGGCTACGAACTCGCAACCCTCTAATTCTCTCATTCACTAACTCACTCATTCATTAATAGCTTTCTTCTGCGGAAGGGAAGCTGCTATCTTTGACGCCGGAGATATATTCGCCTACGGCGGATTTGACTTCGTCAGCCATGTGCGCGAAATGGCGCAGGAACTTTGGCTTGAAGCCTTGGTTGAGACCTAACATGTCATGGAGGACGAGGACTTGTCCGTCGCATTGGTTGCCGGCTCCGATACCGATGACGGGACACGAGACGGCTTGGGTCACTTTCGCCGCGAGGGCCGCCGGGATCTTTTCGAGCACAATAGAGAAACAACCCGCTTCGTCCAGCAGTTTGGCATCGTGCAGCAGTTTTTCCGCTTCTGCCTCTTCTTTGGCGCGCAGCCCGTATCCGCCGAATTGGTTGACGGATTGCGGCGTGAGACCGAGGTGTCCCATGACGGGTATACCGGCTTGAATCATATGCCGAATCGCCGGCAGAATCTCTTCGCCGCCCTCGAGTTTGACGGCATCGCAACCGCTCTCTTTGAGGATCTTGATAGCGTTTCTTACCGCGTCCTCTTCGCTCACCTGATAACTGCCAAACGGCATGTCGCATACCACGAGCGCATGTTGCGCCGCGCGTACGACACCTCTGGTGAGGAAAATCATCTCATCGACGGTGATAGGGAGCGTGTAGTTGTTTCCGCAAACGACATTGCTGGCGCTGTCGCCAACAAGCAACATGTCGATGCCGGCTTCGTCCACAAGCGAAGCCAGGGTGAAATCATAACTCGTCAGCATGGCGATCTTCTCGCCGTTGGCTTTCATCTGACGCAGTTTGGCCGTTGTCATGCGGCTGTTTTGTACATGAACAGACATTATTATTTATTTTTTAGTATTATCCAAATAATCACCGGTGCTCCGAAGAGGGCGGAGACGGTGGAGATAGGCAGCGGGTAGATGAAGAGCGAACATAGTACATCGCAAATCAACAGCAGGCATGCACCTATGAGTGCCGAGGCCGGGAGCGTGATACGGTGGTTGGAGGTATTAAAAATACCTCGGGCGATATGCGGTACCGCCACACCGATAAACGCAATGGGTCCGCAGAAAGCCGTCACGCCGCCTGCTAACAGACCTGTCGCCAACACAATATATAGACGCGTGCGCGACACATTTATGCCCAACCCGCGTGCGTAATCTTCGCCCAAGAGCAATCCGTTCAGGGGTTTGACCGTAAGTAACACAAAGAGCGTACCTACCAACAGAATAGGCAGCAGCATCTGCATGTCTCCCCAACCGACGCTGCTGAGGCTGCCGAGCGTCCAGACGATGAACAGTTTGAGGGCGTCGGGATTAGCGAAGTTCTGCAGCAGACTCACGAGCGCGCCGGCGATAGAACCGAACATCAAGCCCACGATCAACAGACTCACGTTGTTTGTCACGCGCCGACTCACTGCCAGCACCAATAGCAGCACGGCGATAGCGCCTGCACATGCCGCAAACGGAATACTGACGGCTGATAACTGAATGCTGAATGCTCCTAACATCGTCAGCAATGCCACACCGAGGCTGGCGCCCGAACTCACGCCGAGCGTATAAGGACCGGCTAAGGGATTGCGGAAAAGCGTCTGCATAATCAGACCCGAAACGGATAACGCAGCGCCCGCTAAGATAGCCGTGATGGCTTTGGGAAAACGAATGGCGTGCAGGATGTTTTGCTCCATGGGATTGAGTTCTCCAAACGGCCACAGCCAAAGGCTGCCGCTGCATACATCGAGGCAGAAAAGGACAGCCAGCAGGGCACTCAATCCGATAAATATGGTCGCGTTTCGCTTCATCGTTTTCGAAAAACGATGCAAAGGTACTGCTTTTTTTTGATATACGCAAAAAAAAAGAGCGCCGAAACGCTCTTTTCTTTAATTCCTAAACGCCAGTTCCCCGTCTTTGAGTTCGACGATGATGGGTTTGTCTTGGGTGACTTTTCCGCCGATAATCGCTTTACTCAACTCATTGAGTACCAAACGTTGGAGTGCTCTCTTTACGGGTCGTGCACCGAATTGCGGGTCATAGCCTTCTTTGGCGATGTAGCGTATCGCATCGTCGGTGACGCGCAGGTCGAAACCTTGGTCGGCGAGCATCTTATGGATGCGGTTCACTTGGAGACCGACCACATCGCGGATATTGTCTTCGGTCAGTTCACTGAAGTGGATGATGTCGTCGATACGATTGATGAACTCCGGCCGAACCTGTGCACGCAGTTGCTCTTCCGTGAGGTTGGAGGTCATGATAATCAAGGTGTTCTTGAAATTGACCACACGCCCTTTGTTATCCGTCAGACGACCGTCGTCCAGCACTTGCAGGAGGACATTGAATACATCCGGGTGGGCTTTCTCGATCTCGTCGAAGAGTACGACGGAGTAGGGTTTGCGGCGGATAGCTTCGGTCAGTTGACCGCCTTCGTCATAGCCTACGTAGCCCGGAGGCGCACCGATCAGACGCGTGGCGCTGAACTTCTCTTGGTATTCGGACATGTCGATACGCGTGATCATGTTCTCGTCGTCGAAGAGGTAGTCCGCAAGGGCTTTCGCGAGTTCGGTTTTACCGACACCGGTGGTGCCGAGGAAGATAAAACTGCCGATGGGTCGTTTGGGGTCTTGGAGGCCTGCTCTCGATCTACGTATCGCATCGCTGACCGCCGCTATCGCCTCGTCCTGACCGATGATACGCTTGTGCAGTTCCTCCTCGAGATGCAGTAACTTGTCGCGCTCCGATTGCATCATCTTCGCTACGGGGATTCCCGTCCAACGGGCTACTACCTCGGCGATATCGTCTTCATCGACTTCCTCTTTGATGAGAGCCTGGTCGCTGATGGCATGCAAGGATTCCTGTGCGGACTTGATATTCGCTTCGGCGGCAGGGATTTGGCTGTAACGGATCTCGGCTACTTTGCCGTAATCACCTTCGCGCTCGGCAACTTCGGCCTGATGCTTGAGCGTCTCGATACGCGCTTTCTCGTTCTGGATGGTAGCCACATAGCCTTTCTCTTTGTTCCAGCGCGCATTGAGTTCGTCGGATTGCTTCTTGAGGTCGGCGAGTTGCGTCTCTATCGTTTTGAGTTTTGCCTCATCCTTGTCGCGCTTGATAGCTTCGCGTTCGATCTCGAGTTGCTTGATCTGGCGGTCGAGGGTATCAATCTCTTCCGGTTTGGAATCGACTTCCAAACGTAGTTTGGCAGCCGCCTCATCAATCAGGTCAATCGCTTTGTCAGGAAGAAAACGGTCGGTTATATATCGCGCGGAGAGCGTGACAGCCGAGATAATAGCGTCATCCTTTATTCGCACCTTGTGGTGGGTCTCGTAGCGCTCTTTGAGACCACGCAGAATGGATATCGTTGCCGCCTCATCGGGTTCATCGACCATCACCTTTTGGAATCGTCTCTCAAGGGCCTTGTCGGTCTCGAAATATTTCTGGTACTCGTCCAAGGTCGTGGCACCTATCGCCCGCAGGTCACCACGCGCCAGGGCTGGTTTCAATATATTCGCCGCATCCATGGCACCGCTCGATTTACCGGCACCTACGAGGGTGTGAATCTCATCAATAAACAGAATGATCTCACCTGCAGCAGCTACCACTTCGTTCACTACGCCTTTGAGTCGTTCCTCGAACTCACCCTGGTACTTCGCACCCGCGATGAGGGCACCCATATCGAGTGAGTAGATCTGTTTTTTCTTCAGGTTCTCCGGCACATCGCCGCGCACGATACGATGGGCTAAGCCCTCCGCGATGGCGGTCTTTCCGACACCCGGTTCACCGATTAAGATAGGATTGTTTTTGGTACGCCGCGAGAGGATTTGCAGCACACGCCGGATCTCGTCGTCACGTCCGATGACTGGATCCAGTTTGCCTTCCCGAGCCCGCTCACAGAGGTTGATGGCGAACTTCTTGAGGTTTTCGTTTTGATTGTTCGTGTTCGTTGCATTCATAGTTGTATGTTTTTAAGTTTACACCCTCTATAGCACAAACCCCGCGCCAAACCCCTTAAAACTGACAAAATGGCAGTATTGCGTATTTTTGCTGACATTTATTTGCATATATCGTAAAAAAGCAGTACCTTTGCAGGCCGCAAAGGTTTTGAACGAAAATTAGAGCATGAATCGCTATACAATTGGTAAGATATGTAAGTTCTTTTTTCACTGGCACTACGACATTCAAGTGACCGGTGAAGCGTGCTTGCGGGACGAGGCGACGCACCTGGTGCTGCCGAACCACACGGCCTACATAGACCCCTTGCTGCTGTTCAGTGAGATGTGGTGGCTGCCCATTAGTCCGATGGTGGACGAGTTATTCATGCGCAAGCGTTTCTACCGGCATATACTGAACAAAGCGGATGCCATCGAGGTTCCGGATTTGAACAAGAGCGCTATGTCGCGTGAGGAAGGAGTTGCGGCTGCAGGGTCGCTGAGCAGAATAGCAATAGACAGCCTGGCCAAAGGGAAACAACTCTGTTTCTATCCTTCGGGTCACGTGAAGACGGTGGACAGGGAAGTGATTGGTAACCGGCGGATGGCCTACGAAGTATGCAAAGAGTTGCCCGCGGGTGTGCGCGTAATCCTATGTAGAATGCGCGGGTTAGAGACGAGTCTCTGGTCCAAACTCAAACCGAAAAAATGGAAATGGCGCCGCACGGTGACGATGGTCTTCGAAGACCATACCGACGATGTGCGCAACTGGGCACAGACGCTCGACCGACGCGCGTTTAACGAGCAACTCGAGAAATGGTATAATCAGCAATCATAATTTTTACATCATACATGAACAAGTATACATACATTATTATCTTTTGTCTCTTGTGTTTTGTTTCGGCAAAGGCTCAAGACACCTTGGTCTACACCCTCACGCAATGTCGTGAAATGGCGTTGACGAGTGGTATGTCGGCCAAATCGCAGGAGGAGTTGCGTCTGGCAGCGAAATACAACCGTCAGGCAGCGCTGGCGGCGATGTTCCCGCGTATCACAGCGAACGCTTCGTATATGTGGAATAACGCTAACGTACACCTCTTGGAGAACTCCTCGACCTTCAAGTCCGGAACCGCAACCGTCAATCCCGACGGAACGTCGAATTTCGTATGGAGCGACGAGAGCGTAGTAGGACGGATCGAAGAGGCCGCAAAGGGTACGGTGTTCGAAGAGGCGGTGACAGGTTTGGCCGACAAGGCCGGACAGGAACTGGCGGATGGCTATAAGTTGCTCTACGACAAGTTGTCGCCGGACATGAGTCAGATCTTCGTAGCGCATGTGGGTGTGACCCAACCGATATACGTCGGTGGTCGGTTGATACAGATGTACAAGATCGCGCAAGCGGCGGAGAACATCGCGACGATCGAGTCCGAAGCCAAACACGACGATATCATCTACGCGGTGGACGAGGCCTACTGGCGCGTAGTGTCGGTGTCGAAGAAGAAAAACCTCGCGGAGCAGTATTATCAGCTGCTGTGTCAGTTGGAGGGCGATGTCAAAGAGGCGCTGACTGAAGGACTGGTGACGCAGGCGGACCTGCTGAAGGTGACCACCAAACGCGGCGAAGCGGAGGTGAAGAAACTGCAAGCGGAGAATGGTCTCACGCTATCGAATATGGCGTTGGCGCAGGTCTGCGGTTTGCCACTCACTACGGGCTTTATCTTGGATGAGAGCGGTCTGTCCGAGACCCTCCTGCCGACCGATTCGATCAGTGCCGAAGCGGCGGTAGCCAACCGCGCCGAGATCCAACTGCTGGAGCAATCGCAGAAAATCGCGAAGTCCAATGCGAAGTTGGCGGCGGCGGGACTCCAACCGAATATCGTTGCTTCGGCGGGTTATGTGTATTCCAATCCGAATGTCGATAACGGCTTCAGCAACCGCTGGAACGGTCGCGGGTTCTTCACGGCTGGCGTAGTGGTTAATGTGCCCATCGCTCATGCCGACGCTATCCTGCGCTATAAAGCTGCCAAACATGCGGCGAACGCCATGGTGCTCAAGACCGAAGAGACCCGTGAACTGCTGACCCTGCAGACCACCCAGGCCAACCAGAAACTGATGGAGGCGCAGCAGAAAATCGCCCTTGCGCGACTCACCCAGAACAACGCGGCCGAAGTGCTCCGCATGGCGCAGGAGTCCTACGACGCAGGTATGATCACCGCCTCGGAACTGATGCAAGCCCAGACGGCATGGCTCGCTGCGGCCTCCGACCTCGTGGATGCCGAAGCGGAAGCCAAGACCACCGAGACCAAGTTGCGTAAATACTTACGCCAATTGTAAATTTGATATTTGAGATTTTAGTTTGATATGAAAAATCGTAAAGAAGAAAGTCTGCTGTTGGGCCTCATCGCCCTGTTGGCAGTAGTCGTTATTGTAGCGGTAGTAGGTATCCTGGCCCTCCGGCCGGAGAAGACCCTCATTCAGGGTGAAGCGGAAGCG
Organism: uncultured Bacteroidales bacterium; assembly: GCA_900321005.1. Taxonomy (GTDB): domain Bacteria; phylum Bacteroidota; class Bacteroidia; order Bacteroidales; family Paludibacteraceae; genus Colicola. The sequence continues at coordinate 15,241 of ONUF01000018.1, forward strand.
GCCGAATACCGCGTGTCCGGTAAAGTGCCCGGACGTATCGAGATGTATTTCTTCGAAGAAGGGGAACAGGTCAAGAAAGGCGACACACTGGTAGCCATCTATTCGCCCGAAGTGGAGGCCAAGAAAGCACAAGCGCTCGCGGCGCGCGACATGGCAGAGGCCGTGAACCAGAAAGCCAAGAACGGCGCGCAGCGCGAGCAGATCACCGGCGCGTATGAACTATATCAGAAAGCCAAAGCCGGAGAAGAGATTTATCGTAAGAGTTACGAGCGCGTGCAGCGCTTGTATGACAAAGGCGTAGTCAGCGCCCAGAAACGCGACGAGGTAGAAGCGCAGTATAAAGCAGCGGTAGCTACCGTCAAGGCGGCGAAGAGCCAGTATGAGATGGCGCTTGCCGGAGCACGCAAGGAAGACAAAGCGGCGGCTGAAGCACAGGTGGCTCGCGTGGATGGTATACTCCAGGAGGTAGCAGCGGCTGAGGCTGAGAAATACCTGCTCTCGCCTTGCGACGGAGAAGTGAGTGAGCGTTTCCCCAAACCCGGCGAGTTGGTAGGACAGGGTAGTCCCGTGCTGTCGATCGTGGACCTTAGCGACGTGTGGTTTACCTTCGCCGTGCGCGAAGACATGTTGGACAAATTCCCCGTGGGAAGCGTGATTGAGGTCACTATTCCGGCACTTGGTACGCATACCAAATACCCGCTGACCGTCACCCATATCAAAGCCATGGGTACTTATGCTACATGGCGCTCCACCAAGCAAAACGGAGGCTATGACGTTCGTACCTTCGATGTTAAGTGTCGTCCTACCGTCACCATCCCGAATCTTCGTCCGGGTATGACCGCCCTTGTTGCTGAAAACTGATCGCTGAGTACTGACGACTTGTGAAGTATATCTTCATCAATATATGGCGTGTACTGCTGCGCGAACTTCATATGATGTTCGCCCGCCCGCTGTACCTGTTTGCGTCGGTGGGTGTGATGCTGCTGTCGACCTTCTTCTTCCTTACCTTGATGCAAGGCGGTAGTGCGGAGAAGATGCCGGTGGCGGTCGTCGATCTCGACCAGACCTCTATCTCACGGCGCCTGATACACGAGATGCAGGCGACGCCTTCGGTGGATATCCAACTCATCACGAACTCGTACCCTGAGGCCCGCGAGGCGATGCAGCAAGGGCGCATATACGGTATCTTCGTCATCCCCGAGTGTTTCTACGACGAACTCGTCAGTTTCAAGCGGCCGAAGATGGATTTCTATGTGACGAACGCCTATACGGTGGGCGGTAACACGGCGTACAAACAGATGCTGACGATGGTCAACCTCACGTCCGGTGCGTTCCAGCGCGAGGTGTTGCGCAAGAAAGGGCTGCCCGACGAGATCATCATGCACCGCATCCAACCGCTGGCTATCGAGGGACATATGATCGCCAACCCTTGGGGCAACTACTCGGTCTATCTGGTGAGTACTATCCTGCCAGGTATTCTGGGTCTTATATGTCTGATGCTGACCATCTTTGCGATTGGTTTTGAACTCAAGATGCGTACCTCGCACGCTTGGCTCAAGGCCGCGGGAGGTAATTACACGGTGGCGATGATCGGCAAACTGATCCCGTACACGCTCATCTATATCATCCTCGGCGTCGGTTGCCATATCATCCTTTATCGCTTTACTGGATTCCCGGTCTACGGTAGCCACAGCCGCCTGATGTTCGGTTTGCTGCTGTTTATCTTCGCGATGGAAGGACTAGGAATCACCCTGATAGGCCTGTTACCCACCCTGCGCGACGCCCTCTCGATCGGTGCGCTGTACTCCATGTTGGGTTTCTCGCTCTCAGGTTTCACCTATCCGCAGATGTCGATGTTGGCGCCGGTGAAAGCACTCAGTTATATGGAACCGCTGCGGCATTATTACCTCATCTACGTCAACGAAGCGTTGATGGCCGCGCCGGTGGAGAACAGTATCCCGCATATGCTGGCGCTCACGGCTTTTATGCTTGCCTCGCTCTTTGTCGCCCCGCGCTTGTGTAACGCACTCATTTATCAGAACTACCCGCTCAAATGAAAGAAGTGTTCTATCCCATATTATCCGCTTTCGTGAATGAGCTTCGGCGCATTTTCCGCGATCCGGGCGTGACGGTGATCTTCATCGTCGCGACACTCGCGTACCCGCTGATCTACAAGGCGCTCTATTGGAACGAGCAGATCACGAATGTGCCGGTGGCGGTGGTGGACCTGAGCAACAGTCCGCAGAGTAGGGAGTTTCTGCACCGGTGGAACGCTTCGCCGGATATACGACTGACCCATACCTGCACCTCGATGGCCGAAGCCGAACGGCTGTTGCGGGACCAGAAAGTGCACGGCATCATCTATTTCCCGCGGGACTTCGCGAACCAACTGGCCGATCCGCTGGGACAGGCCCATATCTCGCTCTATTGCGACATGTCGTCCTTCCTCTATATGAAGGCAATCTACCTCAGTTGCAACAACGTCATGCTGGAGTCCATGCGCAATATCCAGATCGACCGCTATGAGCAGATGGGTATGGATAAAGAGTTCGCGTGGGCATTGGTTCAAGACGCGCCTTATACGGAGACAGCACTCTTCACGCCCACCGGAGGCTACGGTTCGTTCCTCATTCCGGCGGTACTCGTGCTTATTCTCCACCAGACCCTTTTCTTCGGCATCTGTATGCTCGGTGGCACGGCGCGCGAGGAGGGACTGGATCAGTATTCGATTCGCAGTCTGATTGGTCGGTCGATCGCGTATTTCCTGATTTACTACGCCCTGGCGGCGATATTACTCGGTTTCTTCCCGCGCTTGTTCGGTATTCCGCATATCGGCGCGATCGGCGACATATTATTGCTGATGATTCCCTATATCTTGGCCATCGTCTTCTTCTCGCTATGCGTGTCGGTTTTTATCCGCAATCGTGAATCAGGGTTGGTGTTGCTGATTTCCACTTCTTTGATTTTCCTTTTCATGGCGGGTATCTCCTGGCCGAAAGAAATGATACCTTCCGCATGGCGCTACCTCTCGTTCTTCATTCCTTACACTTGGGGCGCACACGGATTTATCCATATTAACTCGATGGGCGCGACGCTCTGGCAGACACGCATGGAGTATTTCGCGCTCTGGGGACTCACGGTCGGCTATTTTGCACTCGCTTGCATATTGTTCTACATCAAAAATATTCGAAATCATGACGGAGCAACAGATAGAAGCTCGTGCCCAACGGGCGACAGAACTCTTCAAGCAGGGCTTTAACTGCGCACAAGCGGTTTTTGCTTCCTGCGCGGACTTGTACGGTATCACGGACGAACAACTCGCCCTGCGGCTCTCCGCCTCTTTCGGCGGTGGTATGGGCAGAATGCGTCTGGTATGTGGTGCGGCCAGCGGTATGTTTATGTTGGCAGGACTCCAAAACGGTAGTGCCACACCTCATGACAACGAGGGCAAAATGGCGAACTACGCTTTCGTGCAGCAGTTAGCAGGAGAGTTCAAGGCTAAGTACGGATCGCTCATCTGTGCGGAGTTATTAGGACTTGCGCCGAAAGGGCAATGTAATTGCCAACTCGACTTAGACCCACGACCTGCAGAGCGCACATCCGAATATTACGAGAAACGACCCTGCCCGGAGATGATTGCTGAGGCAGTACGAATCTATTTACGAAGCTTATGATAGTTCAAAATCTGATAGAATTGATTGGTAAGACGCCGATGTTGGAGGTGCAACCGGGTCTGCTGCTCAAATTAGAGCGCTTTAATCCCGGTGGTTCGGTCAAGGACCGCACGGCGCTGGCGATGATTGAGGACGCTGAGAAACGCGGTATATTGACACCGGGCGCAACGATTATTGAACCCACGAGTGGTAACACCGGTGTTGGCCTCGCGTGGATTGGTCGGCTCAAAGGATACAAAGTTATTCTGACGATGCCCGAGACGATGTCCATCGAGCGGCGCAACCTGCTGGCAGCCTATGGCGCGGAACTTGTGCTCACGCCCGGTGCCGAAGGCATGAAAGGCGCGATAGCGAAGGCTGAGGAGTTACGCGATAACACACCCGGCGCTATCATCTTGGGGCAGTTTGTGAACCCAGCCAACCCTGCCATCCATTATGCGACAACCGGTCAGGAGATATGGGAAGACACCTGCGGCCAAGTGGATGTGTTCATTGCCGGTGTAGGCACAGGTGGCACGGTCAGCGGAGTAGGGCGTGCGCTCAAAGAGAAGAATATGCTCGTGGAGATTATCGCTGTCGAACCCGCTTCGTCTCCCGTCTTGTCCGGTGGCCAACCCGGTCCGCATAAGATACAAGGTATCGGTGCAGGTTTTGTGCCTGACACCTATCAGGCGAGTTTTATAGACCGTGTGATACCGGTCACGAACGAAGATGCGATGGACGCGGCGCGGACACTCGCCAAGAACCATGGTCTGCTCGTCGGCATCTCTTCCGGCGCGGCGTTTGCTGCGGCGCTGCAGCTGAGTGCACAACCTGAATACAAAGATAAAACGATTGTTGTCCTCTTGCCCGACACAGGAGAAAGATACCTGTCGGTGATTGGAAATTAAGAATTAAGAATTAAAAATTAAGAATTATAAATTGAACGGATTAATTAACATAGCGCAACTGAAACAACTCGTGCTCTATCTGCAAGGCGAGGTGTTTCCTGAGTATTATCCGTCCGTGGAGCGTCCGAAAGATCTGTGTCTGCCGGAGGCTTTCTGGGCACAGATACCGGAAATCAAACGACTCATCAACACCGATGTGGATGCCGTGCTGCATAATGACCCCGCAGTAACGGACCGCGGCGAAGTGATTCTTTCTTATCCGCTCCAATATGCGATGATTCATTACCGCGCGGCGCATGTACTCTACCAACTCGGCGTGCCGCGTATTCCGCGTATGTTGACCGAATTGGCGCACAGCCGAACCGGCATAGACATCCATCCTGCTGCACAGATCGGTGAGTATTTCTGCATAGACCACGGTACCGGTGTCGTCATCGGCGAGACAGCTATCATCGGTTCACATGTGGTGCTCTATCAGGGTGTCACGCTCGGTGCGAAAAATTTCGAATACGATGCAGAGGGCAGACCCAAAGATATCCCGCGTCATCCGATTTTGGAGGACCATGTCACCGTCTATTCCAATACTTCTATCCTTGGCCGTGTACGTATAGGCCATGACACCGTTGTTGGCGGTAACATATGGCTCACACAGGACGTGCCGGCCAACAGCATCGTGTTGCAAAGTACGCCGGAAATACGAATAAAGAATAAAGCATAAATACCATGAAATATTTTTTAGCCATCATCGGCGGAGGCCCTGCGGGCTATACAGCCGCGGAGAAAGCTTCCAAGGCAGGTAAAGATGTAGTGCTCTTTGAGCAAAACGCCGTAGGCGGCACCTGCCTCAATGTGGGTTGTATTCCCACCAAGTCCTTGCTCTATGGTGCCAAGCAGTACTATAACGCGACGCACGCCACCAAATACGGTGTCACGGCGGAAAATGTGGCCTTCGATTTTGCAGCCATGCAGAAACGCAAGACCATCGTCGTTCGCAAACTGGTTGCCGGTATCAAGCAACGGCTGAATAACGAACATTGTACCCTTGTCAGCGGCTTTGCCAAAGTAATCAGTTGTCAGCCTTCAGTTGTCAGCATAGAGTGCAACGGCGAGACCTACGAAGCCGAAAACCTCATGATCTGTACGGGTTCTACGAACTTCGTGCCGCCTATTCCGGGTATCAAGGATAATCCTGCTATTTGGGACAGTACCGATGCACTCGCTGCGACTGAACTGCCGAAATCGATTATTATTGTTGGCGGTGGCGTCATCGGAATGGAGTTCGCGACGCTCTACCATGAACTCGGCGTGCCCGTAACGGTCATCGAAGCCATGCCTACTATCCTGCCGAATCTGGACCCAGATGTCGTACAAATCCTGCTCGATAAATACCGCAAAGCCGGAATCAATATCCTTACGTCCACCAAAGTGACGAAGATAGAAGGTAACGATGTGTACGTGGAGAGTAGCATAAAGGATGCTGAAAAGTCTAGGATTACCAGCACAAAGGTCTTGGTTAGTGTCGGTAGAAGAGCGAACCTCAACGGTCTCGAGGCATTGAACGACCTTGAACTCAACCGCGGGGCGATTGTGATTGATGATTTCTGTAAGACGAACCTGCCGAACGTCTATGCTTGCGGCGATGTCACGGGTAAGATTATGTTGGCGCATGTGGCTGCACGCCAAGCCGAAGTGGCTGTCGGTCGTATGTTGAAGCAGATTCCGCTGCAGCGTATTGCGTACAATGCGATTCCGTCGGTGGTCTATACCAATCCCGAGATTGCGTCGGTCGGTATCACCGAGGCGCAAGCGGCAGAGATGAACATACCTATAGAAGTGAACAAACTGCCGATGACTTTCTCCGGTCGCTTCATGGCGGAGAACGAAGGAGAGACGGGGCTGTGCAAAGTAATAACAGACGCCAAGAACCATTCGATCCTTGGCGTCCATCTTATCGGTAATCCGTGTTCAGAATTTATCGCGGCGGCTTCTTTTGCGGTGCGTATGGGTTATACCACGGCGGAATTCCAACAAGTGGTTTTCCCGCATCCTACCGTCAGCGAGATCTTACACGAAGCGATTTAGAAGTTGTACTTCGTCATGAGTTGCACGCGGTGGTTGGTCACCCAGTGCAGGTTGGTCTTGGCGATTCCGTACAGGTTGGTGGTACCGGCTTGTCCGTATTGCACGGAGGTGATCTCGTACTCCAGACCTAACTGGAACTTGCCAATTGTATAGAGCAGGGTGGGTGACAGACGCCACATCCGGTTCATGTTGTTGGCGCGAGGCGTATATAAATCATCCGGGTGGCCGTCATGGTTACCATCGTAGAGCGCTTCTTTCGTTCCGAGATTCTCAATATATCCGGCAAAGAGAATACCCTGCAGTTTCTGCGGGTGTTTGTCTTCCTGCGCCCCTATTTTGCCGCCATACACGATACTCAGCCATGAGGACGATGCGCGGAGCGGCGTATATTCCCACGAGCCATCGGCGTTCTTGGCTTTCACACCGTAGCCGCTGTTGAGGTTCATGTGTTCGCCAGCCTCCGAGAAGATGGTCTTCGCTTTGATCGAGAACTCGCCTTTCTTGTATTGCAGGTAGAGGAAAGGCGAAGCGGTGGTAATACGGTCCTTGACCCTGACGGAAACCGAATTTCCTGCTACATCAACCGCACCTATCTGTCTGGGTTTGATACTCAGTACATCGGCACCGGCACGAAGCAGGAAACCGTTGGTGTGAACGCTCAGGCCTAAATAGGCTTCCGGCGTCTTGCTGTACATGATAAAATCAGCGGCTTGGACGGCTGCACCGGTGGTTGATGGACCGACGGAGCAGTATTGCATCTGCCATAACAGAGAACCCGTGAGGGTGACATATTTACCCAGACGAGCATCCATCTTTACTTGCGGCGAGCGGTTGAATGGTCCGAAGGGAGCACCGGAAGCCAGCGAGATGACGTCGCAGAGATCTGCGGCCATCGGATGCCATGTCTGACCAATCGTCAGATCGACACGCGCAAAGTCCTTGCCGTTCATCTTCAGGCTGTCCCAGCCGAGGGTCAGGTATGCCTGACGCAGGCGGAACTGTGCCACACCGGTAACGGGGTGATAGACTTTCGTACTCAAGCCCGTATAGAAATCCGCTTCGATCTTCGCGCCGAACTCCGTGTTGCGCCATTTATATCCAACGATATTGACACCTACACGGGTGGTCAAACTCAGGAAACGGAAGGTACTTACGGCGTTCAGGTCTTGGCGTGCCACACCCGTCATGTATTGTTCGCCTTCCGCTTGGTTCCATGCCTCGTCATACGGCTGGTAGTTATATAAATCACCGGTGCCGGACATGGACTCGCGGCTGTCAAATACGAAATAGTTACGCACAAATCCGTACGGTTTGAAATGCTGCTTGAGGTGCGATTTTACCGCCTCTTTCTTCTCCGCTTTCTGCGCTTCTTTGCTTACTTCCTGTGCCCAAACCGGAACAAGAAGCAAAGAACAAAGCGCTATTAATAGGTACTTTTTCATACTGATTACTGATTACTGATTACTTAAACGGGAATACTAATAGCACAGCGTATGAAGCCACGATACCTAACAGACCGATAATCAGGCCCACTTTGATCATCTCGTTCGTCTTGATAAGACCCGTCGAGCATGCGATAGCGTTCGGTGGCGTAGAGATCGGGAAGAGCATAGCGAACGATGTCGAAGCGGCTACGCAGACGAGCAAGGTCGTCACGCCGCCCAGACCGGCGAGGTTATCGGCCATCGCGCTACCTACTACTGCCAGAATCGGCACCAAGAGGTTCGCAGCCGAAGAGTTAGCGATGAAGTTACTGAGCAGCCATCCGAGCAGACCGGCGATAACCAATACTGCGATAGCCGACCAGTTACCGAACGGAATAGCTTCTACCAGCGCAGCTGCCAAGCCCGTCTTGTTAAGGGCAGTACCCAGCGCAAAACCACCGGCTACCATCCACAGCACATGCCAGTCAATCTTCGCGAAGTCTTCACGCGTGAAGATACCCAGCACAGCGTATACCGCAAACGGAATAAGCGCTACTACGTTGGAGTTTAACTTCGTTAACTCACCCGTCATCCAGAGGAGAATCGTACCCAGGAAGGTAATGGTTACCGTCCAGAATTTCCAATCGCGCTCGGTTTCACCGTGGATCTTAATCTCGATTTTCTCGGCCTTGAACGGATATAGGTGCTGGAGCAGCCACCATGCGAAGAGAATCATAAAGATCACTACCGGCACAAAGCGGAACATCCATGCCGCAAACCCGATCTCGATTCCGTTGGAAGCCAATTGACCGATTGCAATCGCATTCGGAGGCGTACCAATCGGCGTACCCAAACCACCGATATTGGCGGCAATAGGAATAGCCATCGCCAAGCTCATACGACCACCTCCGTCAGCAGGTAAGGTCTTGATTACCGGCGCTAAGAAGGCCAACATCATCGCCGCGGTAGCGGTGTTACTCATGAACATCGACATCACGCTGATAAGCGTCAAGAAGCCGAGCAATACCATGCTCGGTTTGGTGCCGAAAGGCTTGAGCAAGATACGCGCCAGATAGACATCCAAGCCCACTTTGCTCGCCGCGATTGCCAATACGAATCCACCCAAGAAGAGCATGATAATCGGGTCGGCAAACGAAGCCATGAGTTCTTTGAAATTCACCAAATCACCCATCTCGGGTTTGGTAAAACCTTTGTTCGAGACCGCGAGCAACAGCAGCACAATCGTACTCACAGAGGTCGCCCAAGCCGGGATGATCTCGAACATCCACATCAGCGCCGCGTAGCAGAAGATCGCAATCGTGCGCTGCTGAACTACCGTCAATCCGTCGATATGAAACATCGATGCCGGCGCAAACCACAAAAAGAGCACCGCCAGTATCGTCAACGGCAGTAAGACATACGTTTTAACGTTAAACGTTTTCATTTTTTATACCTTATACTAAACTTTGATTGTCGTTATAAATCGTCCCGCGAATACGGCCAAAACGGCTTTTTTAGCAAAAACGGGTGCAAAAGTACAACTTTTTCTCCATATATGCAAATTTTTTTTGTAAAAAAAATGTTTTGTTATTTGCACATGTCAATTTTTTGTAGTACCTTTGCACCCGTTTTTAATTTTTGTACCATGCAAAAGCATATTTATCTTTTGTCTTTGAGCGTAGCGGTCCTATGTCTTTTGTCCGCCAACGTCTTTGCCAAATCCGTTACTCCGGCGGCGAACATCCCCTCGTATTGGTCCTCCGTGGACGGTAAGTCCGGTGCGGAACTATGGAAAGCCATAAGCGCGCAAACCAACGTCGGCTTTTCTTCTATCGGTTACAAAGGCCTCTATTCGGCCTACCTCAAGACCGATCTCTATCCTGCTGATTCCGCAAGCAGAGCCGGTAAGATATGGGATATGTACGGCGAGTGTAACTTTGCCCCGACAAAGACCTGCGGTAGTTATAAAAGCGTATGCGATTGCTATAACCGCGAGCACTCGATTCCGCAATCGTGGTTTGGCGGAGGAACAAGCGGAATAGGATGTGATATTTTCCATGTCCTCCCTACCGACGGAAAGGTTAATGGCGTTCGCTCGAACTACGAATACGGCGAAGTGAACGGAGGCACCAACTGGGTGGGCAATAAGTTCGGTTCGGCCGGCTCGTGGTCCACTGACAAGAAGACCATTGCTTCGGCAGCAGGCGAGTCGGTGAGCGGAACGGGACAGGTCTTCGAACCCAAGCAGCAGTACAAGGGTGACATCGCCCGCGGTATCATGGGTACCATTATCAAATGGCAACACTCCAGTCTCACCTCCGGCAATAACTTCTTCAATAGCACCTATACCGTTTCCGGCAATTTTGGTCTCACAAAGAAAGCCGTCGTGCTCCTGATGAAGTGGCACCGCGAAGACCCTGTATCGCGCAAGGAGATCGACCGCAATAACGGTATCCAGGAAACTCAGGGAAACCGTAACCCCTTTATCGATTACCCGTACCTCGCGGAGTATATATGGGGCGAGAAAGCAGGTGAGACCGTGGACATGTCCAAACTCATGGCATCCTGCGATCCGGCCTTCGTGCCCGGTAAAAGTAACGGTTGGCGCGATGGTTCGGGACCCGACGATCCGACGGCTCTTTTCTTTGGTGTCACATGGTCCGTCAACGGCGAGAAACTTCAGGTGGACTCCGTCGCAGAGGCGAATCATATTTTCGCGCTGCCCGACGCTCCCGTCAGCTGCTCGTCCGAGAGCCCGGTCTTCACGGGCTGGACCGACGCACCCATTGAAGGGATAGCAGAAGATGCGCCTGCGGTGCTCTATACCGCTCTCGGTCAGTTCCCTCCCGTCATGGCAGACATCACTTATTATGCGGTCTTTGCCCACGCAGGAGAAGGTTCGTCTGAACCCGCTACCTATACCTATAGCGCCAACGACCCGATTGCCGATTGGTCCAATACAGCGACCAACAAAGGTTCGTACTGGTTGCTCGATAGCGGCAAAGAACTCATCTCTCCGGAAGTGGATCTCTCGGGAATCAGTTCTATCCAGGCCAAACTCCGCACCTTTGGCGGTACGCAATATGACCAGTTCAGCTTTGCTGCCGGTAACACCCGGATTGGTACGATTACTGTGAGCGAAGGTAGTATGATGACCGAGTATGAGTGGACGAACACCAAGTCCCTCTCCGGCAAATCGCGTATTACTTTCACCTGCTCCAATGCCGGATCCGGCAAAGGTGTCGGTTTCTCGTATGTCACCATCAACGCCACCGGCTCCGGTATCGCGTACGACCGCTTTATCACTTCTTGCCAATCGACGACCGAGATCGTCCTTCCGTCCCTGCAAGGAGAGACAGAGGGTAGGCCGGTCAAACTCCTTGTCGGCGGTCAGATTTATATTCTCCTCGGCGATCAATTGTTTAACCTCCAAGGTCAACGCGTAAAATAAATATCCAATGTCCAATCTCAAATCTCAAATAGCGCTTGTGCTTGCGCTTTTCGTGGCGCAAGTCACAATCGCGAATGTTATCGAAGGAGTTGCCGCCATTCCTGACGGTTACTATGACGGCGTGAGCGGAAAGAAGACGCCGGCGGCTATCCTGACCGCACTCCAGACCTGTATCTCCAAAAACTACAACGAGATATCGTATAAGGGTCTTGAACCCCATTACCTCAATACCGACTTCTACGCCGATTCGCTCTGGGATATGTATTCCACGTGCCATTTCGTCTATGAGGATGCCAATAAGGCGCAGAAAGCGGTGTGCGACGGTTGGAACAAAGAGCATGTCTGCTGCCAGTCGTGGCTGGGTTCCGGACCTATGGTGTCCGACCTGTTCAATGTCTATCCCACCGATGCGCGTGTCAATAACCTGCGCTCGAATTATCCTTATGGCGTGGTAGGCACGAACAAAGGTATCTCCAATGACCCCGATCACCACGCGTTGGGTAAACTGGGCACTTCCACGACGAGTGGTGTGGGTACGGTGTATGAACCTGATGATAAGTACAAAGGCGATTTCGCGCGCACGTTCTTCTATATGGTGGCGCGCTATCGCGATAAGATACTCAATTCCGGTGACGGTTCAACCATGTTCTCCTCCAATCCTACGGACCTCACGGCCTACAGCCTTTCTTTCTTGCTTGATTGGCATCGCAATGACCCGGTGTCGCAAAAAGAGATTGACCGTAACCAAGCCGTTTATGGGGAGCAGAATAACCGCAACCCTTTCATTGATTATCCCGATCTGGTGGAGTATGTCTGGGGAACGATGAAGAACCAGCAAGTGGATCTTGAGTCCATGACGCCTACTTGTGACGGCGGTGGACAAGGACCGGTGGGGAATGTGAAATACGGCGTGTCATGGTCCGTGAACGGTACGATTGTTTCCGTGGATTCCATCGTGGAGAACAAGAAGATTCAGACGCTGCCGGAGATGCCTGAGTCGTGTTCGCCTACCAGTAATGTATTCGTAGGATGGAGTAGTGCTCCTATCAGCGGTGTTGCCGACGAGGCACCGGCGACGCTTTTCATCGCTTCCGACCAATTCCCGGCAGTGGATGCGGATATCATATACTACGCGGTCTTCGCGCACGCTGAGACCATCGACAATGGCAAAGTGGAGAGCACTGAATCCGTCAATATGAAGGCGCAAGGATTTTCCAATGGTCAGGCAGTAAGTTCCATTCAGAAAGGAGACGTCACCATCACCTTCGGTAAAGGAACCGCCGGCTCGAATGTGCCTAAGTATTACAACACCGGCGAAGCAGTTCGTTGCTATCCGGGGAACACCTTCACGGTGACCGCTACCGAGATAACGAAGATCGTACTTACTTTCGGTTCCGGCGATTCCAATAACGCCATAACCGTCAGCACCGGTAATCTCACCGGCAGTACGTGGACAGGTTCGGCCGACGAAGTAGTCTTCTCTGTGGGCGGTTCCAGCGGTCACCGCCGTATAGCCCAATTGGATGTCACGATGAACGGTTCCGGCGCACAGACGATCTATTCCGCTTTCCTCACCTCCTGCGATGGCACCGAAGATTTGCCTTCTCTTCAGGGAGAGACCGAGGGTAGGCCTGTCAAAGTGCTCATCGACGGTCACTTGTATATTAAGTTTGATGGTCGTCTGTACGACATCCTCGGCCGCCCCGCAAGAAATTGAACACTGAACACTGAATACTGAATACTGATTACTGATTACTGATTACTGATTACTGATTACTTATGAACACGAATAGCAAATTCATCATCACGATCAATCGTGAATTAGGTAGCGGCGGCCGCACGGTAGGCCGTAAGTTAGCCGAGAAATTAGGTGTTCCATACCACGATAAAACGCTTATTCAGGCACTACAAGAGAGGTATAACCTGACCGCTGAGCAGATAGAGCAACTCAAAGGCCATGAGATCAGTTGGTGGGAGAGTTTCAAACAGAAGATGACCGAAGATGTCTTTCGCGCGGAGACCCAGATCCTCAAGGCCCTCGCCAAAGACCAGTCTTGCGTCATCGCGGGGCGTACGGCTTTCTATATGTTCCGCGACCACCCGAATCACCTCTCTGTCTTCATCCATGCTTCGATGCTCAACCGCATGGAGCGTGTGGCGCGCGAGCAGGATATGAGCAAGGAGCAGGCGCGGCTCGTCATCGACAAAGTCGATAAGATGCGCGAGAACTACGTCAACGAGTTCGCCGGCACCAGCCGTTACGATGCTCGCAACTACCACCTTGTCCTCAACATGGACGAACTCAGCGAGGATGCCGCGGTAGATCTCATCCTTCAATACATCCGTAGTTCTGCTCAAGGATGATCGAGAAAATCCCTGTTTCGCCCGCTTCGGGCTGATAAACCACCCAAAAAAAGGAGACATTTCGATGATGTCTCTTTCTTTTTGTCCGATTTTTCCAAAAAAATCGCTCCCACTATGCCCGAAACGGCAAAAATTGATAAAAAATGCAAAAATATTTGCATATATCGCAAAAACTTCGTAACTTTGTGCGGAATTTGAAATAAACGTCGCGCAGCGACACTAAACTTGCTAAACGCTGCTTGCGGCTATAAACTTGCTGAAAGCAATATAAACTTATATAAACAAACATTTCTAATCATGGCAGACAATGAAAAATTAAATCTGTTGGCCGATTTTGCGCCGGTATCCGCTCAGCAGTGGAAGGACAAGATCATCGCTGACTTGAAAGGTGCCGACTTCGACAAGAAGTTGGTATGGCGCACGCCGGAAGGATTCAACGTGCAGCCGTTCTACCGCCGTGAGGATCTCAAAGGCCTGAAGACCACCGTCTCTGCGCCCGGTCAGTTCCCATACGTCCGCGGTACGCGTACTAACAACGAGTGGGCAATCCGCCAGAACATCTGCGCTTGCAAGAACGCTCGCAAGGCAAATGCGAAAGCCCTTGAGGTGCTCAACAAAGGTATCACGTCTCTCGGTTTCTGTCTCGACAAAGACAAACTGACGTACAACTTCATCAAAACGCTCCTCAACGGCATTTATGCACCGGCAGTAGCCATCAACTTCTCTATCTGCGCATGTGCAGCGCCGAAGCTGGCGAACATCCTCGTGCGTTACTACGGCCGTATGGGCTATGACACCAAAGGCCTCATCGGTTCGATCAACGTCGATCCAATCAAGAACATGCTCCTCAAGGGAAAAGCCCTGACCCGCGAGCAGGTATCTCAGAAGATCGCCGAGACAGTAAAGGCGGCTAAATCGCTGCCGGGTTACCGCGTCGTAGGCGTCAACAGCGTCATCCTCAATAACTCCGGCGCGTATGCCGCACAGGAGCTCGCGTACGCTCTCGCTTGGGGTGCCGAGTACATGACGATGATGACCGAGGCAGGCATCCCGAACTACCGCGCAGCCAATGCGATCCGTTTCAACATGGGTATCGGCGGTAACTATTTCATGGAGATCGCTAAGTTCCGCGCAGGCCGTCTGCTGTGGGCAAAGATCGTTGAGGCATACAAAGACCCGATCTTCACAACCGCTCTCCGCAATGCCGCTAAGATGAACGTCAGCGCAGAAACGAGCCGTTTCAATATGACCGTCTTTGACGCGTATGTGAACCTGCTTCGTTCGCAGACCGAGACCATGAGTGCTGCTCTCGCAGGGGTCGATGAGATCACCGTAACGCCGTTTGACGTGACCTACGAAGAGCCGACGGATTTCTCCGAGCGTATCGCTCGTAACCAGCAGTTGCTGCTCAAGGAAGAGGCACATTTCGATAAGGTCGTTGACCCCGCAGCGGGTTCGTACTACCTGGAGAACCTGACGGCGTCTATCGCTGCAGAGGCTTGGAAGCAGTTCCTTGACATCCAGGAGCGCGGCGGCATGTACCAGCTCGTTTCTGAGGGCAAGGTACAAGAGCACATGGCAGCGAACCTCAAAGCACGTCTCGCTGACGTTGCTAAACGCAAAGAGGTGCTCCTTGGCTCGAACCAATTCCCGAACTTCACCGAGAAAGCCGGCAAGAAGATTAAGATTTCCGAAAAGGCATGCTGCTGCAAGGGTGCTTGCGAGCCGCAGATAGCTACGCTTCCGATCGCTCGTGCAGCAGAAGAGTTTGAACAGCTGCGTCTCGAGACCGAAGCCGCTAAGAAACAGCCGGTTGCGTTCATGCTGACCATCGGTAACCTCGCCATGCGTATTGCGCGTGCGCAGTTCAGTTGTAACTTCCTCGCGTGCGCAGGATACAAGGTTATCGACAACAACGGTTTTGCTACCATCACCGAAGGTATCAAGGCAGCCCGCAAGGCGAAAGCGGACATCATCGTCCTCTGTTCGTCTGATGACGAGTACGCTGACCTCGCGCCGAAGGCATGGAAGAAGCTGCAGGGCAAGAAAGAGCTCTTCATCGTGGCCGGTGCCCCGGCATGTATGGAGGACCTCCAGAAGCTCGGCATCACTAACTTCATCCACGTCCGTTGCAACGTCCTCGAAACCCTCAAATCGTTTAACGCGCAGTTACTGAAAAAATAATTGTAAATAAACAAAGATAAACCCTGTCGCTCAGTTGTAACTCTTCGAGTTTGCTAGTATTTGTTCTATAGACCTATTTATAAATAAATTTAACATAGTTCTCCAGACCAAATCCTCACCGCAGAGCGGTAACAACTAAGCGCCAGCGATAAACAAAGATAAAAATTATCCGCTATGGGTAGCAGATTTGAAAATTTATTTATGTTTATGGCCGACGTGAATGATACATGGATTTATAGTAGCTTTGCTACTGCGGAACAGGATAATAAGGCGCGTGTTGAGCTCGCTCAAAAACGCGTATTATTAGGCTGGTACGCTCAAGGCAGCGTAGGCCGAAAAATCCAGGTAGCATAAACGGAGGTGTTTATCTATGTTTATTTACCATAATAAAATTCAAAGCATATGAAGCCGAATTTTAAAGATATCAACATTAAGCAAGTTTCGGCCAGCAAGGTTGTTGGCCCGAACAACGCCGACTGGCAAACGCCGGAGCTCATCGACGTCAAGCCGATCTACACCAAAGAGGACCTGCAGGGCATGGAGCACCTCGACTACGTCTCGGGTATTCCTCCGTTCCTCCGTGGCCCGTACAGCGCCATGTATCCGCTGCGTCCCTGGACCATCCGTCAGTACGCCGGATTCTCCACCGCCGAGGAATCCAACGCTTTCTACCGCCGCAACCTCGCGTCCGGTCAGAAAGGTCTGTCTGTCGCTTTTGACCTCCCGACCCACCGCGGCTACAACGCCGATAACATGCGCGTGGTCGGCGACGTCGGCAAAGCAGGTGTGTCCATCTGCTCCCTCGAGGACATGAAGGTCCTCTTCGCCGGCATTCCATTGAACAAGATGTCCGTCTCCATGACCATGAACGGCGCCGTGCTGCCGATCCTCGCGTTCTACATCAATGCCGGACTCGAGCAGGGTGCCAAACTGGAGGAGATGGCAGGTACCATCCAGAACGATATCCTCAAGGAGTTCATGGTGCGTAACACCTATATCTACCCGCCTAAGTTCTCCATGAAGATCATCGCCGATACCTCCCAGAACATGCCTAAGTTCAACTCCATCTCCATCTCCGGTTACCACATGCAGGAGGCCGGTGCGACGGCAGATATCGAGTTGGCTTACACGCTGGCCGACGGTATGGAGTACCTCCGCGCAGGTGTCAATGCCGGCATGGATGTCGATACGTTTGCTCCGCGTCTGTCCTTCTTCTGGGCGATCGGTATGAACCATTTCATGGAGATTGCCAAGATGCGTGCAGGTCGTATGCTCTGGGCGAAAATTGTGAAATCTTTCGGTGCCAAGAACCCGAAATCCATGGCGCTCCGTACGCACAGCCAGACCTCCGGTTGGTCGCTCACCGAGCAGGACCCGTTCAACAACGTCGGTCGTACCTGT
>ONUF01000015.1 GCA_900321005.1 uncultured Bacteroidales bacterium
AGCACTTACTTCACCGGCTGCAGGATTCAGTACAAACGTTACCGTATCCTTTGCTTCAATAGCATCGCCGGAGATCTCTTCTAAGGCTTTCCATGTTGCTCCTTCGTCAGACTCTGCAGTATTGAAGTTAACACCAGTACCACCGAAGACTACATTCTCCAACTTGTATACTTCTCCGTCCTTAGACATCTCTTTCCAGAACCAGTCGCTTCCGGCGTCCCAGTTGTTCTTCATGTAGTACTTCGCATCTACGATAGGATCGTCACCACCTTCTACCGGAAGAATCGCTTGAATTTTCGGTTTCGTAGATGCGCTCTTCAATACAAGACCGGCAGCTGATGCCGTCAGAATGTTGTCACCAGCTTCAAAGTCAACGGATTCGCCATTAACCAAAACGCCGGTACATGCTTCCACAAGGATAACGTTTGCTTTCTCACCAGCCTTAAGCGGGATACGCACTTCACGATCCTTTCCATTCGGCTGAATGTACGTACCGTAGGTCTTCCAAGCCGTTGCACCGTCAGCGGAGTTCGTGTAAGCAAACACAACACCTCCGAACGAGAACGAGCCTTCTACGCCGCCCTTTACCAGATTAACCGAATACTTACCCTCTGAAGTCTCTTTGAATTCTACGTTTACCAGATTCTTCGCAAGACCGGCCGCGATTTGCTCGCCAAGGGGCGCTGTACTAGCGTCAAATCCGACGAACGCCTCTTCGCCGCCTTCACCACCACCGATAGTAACGCCTTCGCCACAGTCCGAACCATTACCGATGTACAATCGGTCTGCGCCATACTTTAACTGAATGTAGAAGTCATAGCAACCGGTAACCGCCACTTCGTAATGGTCTCCGTTCCGGGTAAAACCTTCTACCGAATAAGGGTTCAGATCTACTGCCCATGCAGCCTCATTGTCTGCATCATAAAGCTGGCAATAGTCACCTGCTTTGAGTTGGACAGGAGCGAGGAATTCATCATAACCCTCAAAGTTAATGCCTTTGGGAGTACCAGCGAAATACGTGGTACCATTCACCAAAATACCATAACTCTGTCCAAAAGCCATTACTGTCATAAAGACAGCAAAGATCAAGGAAAGAAATTTTCTCATGATACTTGATTTTTTGTTAATAAATGTTAATAAATAATGTTAATTATAGTTGGTATAAACCAATGTCTTTTAGTTCTCACCAATTTTGCGTTGCAAAATTACACAAAAAAAATGACACACGCAAGAGCGCATGCCATTTTTTTGCATTTTTCTATAGAAAATCTGCTTATTTCACGATTTGGCCCATCGGAGTGTAGGTGTGGTCACCCTTCATGATGAGGAGTTGACCCTCACGGATCACCTTAACAGCCTTACCCTCAGAGAGTGTCTCTTCGATACCCTGAGTACCGCCGCTGAGGATAACCTTAATCTGCGTGAAGCGAGCCTGCGAAGCCAGAGTTACCTCATAGCTGGTTGCATTAACCGTAACTTCGGGATCCAAACCTCCATCTTTTCCACCGGTAGTAGTGAACTCAATTTTCTCAATCGTTGCGCTTGCGGTAATGGAGAGCGAACCCTTCGCATAGCAACGGAGCGACTCGTCAGCGCAGTAACCCTTCGAGTAGGTGAAGGTTACACCGCTCTTGGTAGCAGTAACCTCACTACCGGTGTTTGCCGTTCCTTGACCAATAAAGTCGTCACGTGTGAAGATGACCTCGCTGGTTTCGCCGCCTTCGCCGCCTTCACCACCTTCGCCACCTTCGCCGCCTTCACCGCCTTCTGCTGCATTACCAGCACAAGTCAGCGTAATGGTCGAACCATTGTAAGAAGTAGCATTTACTGTAAGGCCACCTTCAGCCTCGATAGTAACGGTACCGGATACAAGGTAATACGGGTCATAGTAACCTTCCTCTGCAGAAGGAACTCCCAGATAGGACGGATAATCATATTCATCGTCACCACCCGGAGAAGCATAAAATGTACCCTCTGCCTTCGAATCCGTAATTTCATACGTGCCGGCAGGAATCGCGCCATCAAACGAAGACGCAACAAACAAGAGCGATGCCCACGAATCAGCGCTTTCTAAGTCAGCGGCATTACCGATAGTAACTAATACGGCGCCTTCCGTAGTTGTGTAGTCCTCGTATGCAATGTAATCCAATGCCAAGTTAATAGTGGTTGCTTCCGGCTCATAATCATAGTTCAGATCTTCTTCGCCGCCTTCGCCGCCTTCACCGCCGGCTTTCTCAAGGATCTCAACGGTACAGCCTGCTGCGAATTCAGGAGTTGTGTTGTACTTCGTCAGTTTACCGGTAACGGCTACTTTGTCGCCTACTTCCGGAGCATTCTCTGCACTGGTGATAGTGCACTTGTAAGCCTCAAGTACTTTGCCACCGTCCTCGGTGTCAGCCATCCAGAAACTCATATTGCCCTTCGTAGCATCGTAAGCATAAGCGATCTCGGTTACAAAACCTTCAATCGTATACACTTTACCACCATTGTACTCCTCGTTGTTCTTCGAAACAGAGAGAGCAGCCGTAGCAGCCTCAGCGCAGTTCGTCGGGTCAGTCAGCGTTTCACCGCCTTCGCCGCCTTCACCGCCTTCACCGCCTTCGCCGCCGCCTTCGCCGTCGAAGAGAACTCTAATCTCAGTGAAACGTGCTTGAGAAGCCAAATCAGCTACAGAATAACTGGTTGCATTAACCGTAACTTCAGAATCCAAACCGCCGGTTTTTCCACCGGTAGTGGTGAACTGAATCTTGCTGATAGTCGCCGATGCCGTAATAGACAATGCACCGTGCGCATAGCAACGGAGAGATTCGTCAGCGCAATAGCCCTTCGAGTACGTGAAGGTCACGCCATCCTTGGTAGCTGTAACCTCACTACCGGAGTTCGCCGTTCCCTGACCGGCAAAATCCGCCGTTGTGAAGACTACGTCTGCCATCATGCTACCGGCAAAAAGCACGGCAGCGATTAAAGAGAAGAATTTTCTCATGATTTTAAAATTTTAGTTAAACAAAAAGTTGGTTGTATATAAAGTTATAAACTTTAGTTTTCTCAAAAACCGAGCAAAATTACTGCTTTTTTTTTAACTGACCAAATTTTTTGCTGTAAAACATAAAAAAAAGTCATTTTTTATGCGCCACTACAAAAAGTTGAACAGAATTAAAGAGATTTTGCCAAATAATATACGCTGCTGCTCCGAGTGCCGCAAGCGGATGAAGATAAGTCTGCGCCATCCACACACCGAGGGAAGTGTTTTTCTGTCCGAATGCCTGTCCGGCGGTAATGGAAGAAACGCCTTCCATCGTCTTGGGCGCAGCCGCAGGATTGATGAGTACGTCCTGGTAGTCTCTGCCCTTACTCGGCGCCGGCAGATGATATCCGATCAGTTTACCCAAACCGAACTGCAGCAGGCACGCGAAGAAAGAGGCTACTAATAGAATTAGTATATTGGAGAGTTGGTCATAGAAATTCGCGATGACCGTTTCGGTCACGGTCGCGGTAAGAACGACGATGGAGCAGACCCACAGATAGAAGGGGACGACGGCTATCGACGTTGGCAAGACAAATTCTTTTTTTGTCCTCCATTGATAGCTGATACGCAAGAGCCACGCGCCGAAGAAAGGTCCGAGCAACAGGGGCGAGATATGGCTAATGATCAAGGTAAAGGCGGGCCAGAAGGCCTTTTCCGCCAGCGGGTTGACGAGCGGGAAAAGCACCGGCACTACGATTGCCGTAGCAAAATTAGAGAGTAGTGTAAAGGTCGTCAGGTTTTGTATCGAGCCGCCGAGTTTACCGGCGATGATTGGTGCAGCGGTTGCCGTCGGCATCACAAAACACAACATCAGTCCTTGCGCCATAAAGCGACTACCCGTCAAGAGATAGGTGATAGCATACGCAGCCAGGCTGAGCGCGATCTGTAAAAAGAGTACCACCCAATGCCATTTATGCAACCGCAAATCCTTTGGATTGACCTTGCAGAACGTAAAGAAAAGCATGAAGAAGATGAGCCATGGAAGACTCGGCTTCAGCGGCAGAAAAATCTTATAGCCAAGGGCTCCGATAAGCATCGAGAGCCACAACGCATTACTATCAAAAAACTTACGCATTTCTTTGTTCTTACGACCAGTTTTCTACAATATAATCCATAATACGGAATACCTCTTCTACGGTTTCGGCGCGAAGCAGAGCGATGCGCGTCTGCTTGAAGTCCGACAAGCCTTTGAAGACAGGTGAAGCCGCAAAATGCCGCCGCGAATGGATGATGCCTTTGCGCTCGTCGTTACCGCACCAGGCGATAGAAGCGAGGACGTGCTCCTTGAGCACTGCGACTTTGTCGGCCATAGAGACCGGATATTCCGGATTTTCCGGATTACCTGGAGAGAGTGCTTCGCGCATCTCGGCGAAGAGCCAGGGAGCACCAAAGGTGGCGCGGCCGATCATAATAGCGTCCACACCGTAACGGTCGAAACACTCTTTCGCGCGCTCAGGCGTACACACATCTCCGTTCCCTATGATAGGGATACGCATGCGCGGGTTGTTCTTCACTGCTCCGATGAGTGTCCAGTCCGCTTCGCCGCGGTACATCTGACTGCGGGTGCGACCGTGGATGGCGAGTTCGCGGATTCCAAGGTCTTGGAGGCGCTCAGCGAGATCCACGATGAAAGGCCTGCCGTCAGGCAAGTAAAGAGACGGTTCATCCCACCCGAGACGGGTCTTGACGGTAACAGGCGTATGGACGGCGTTTACCACCGCGCGGGTGATGTCCAGCATCTTCGGCACATCTTTAAGCAAACCTGCGCCGGCTCCTTTGCCCGCGACTTTCTTCACCGGACAACCGAAATTAATGTCGATGAAGTCCGGGTGTGCCTGCTCAACGATGCGCGCGGCATCGGCCATGGCCTCCGGTTCACGGCCGTAGATCTGGATAGCTACCGGTCGTTCGGCATCGTGGATGGTGAGTTTGCGCGTCGTAGAAGCGATATCCCGCACGAGGGCATCGGCATTGACAAATTCCGTATAGACGCGATCAGCGCCGTAGCGTTTGCACAACGCACGGAAAGCCGGATCGGTCACATCTTCCATCGGCGCGAGATATAAGGGATAGTCTCTCATTTATTGAGCGTCGGATAGGAGATGCGATGATGGTTCATGGCGGTGATACGCGCCACAAAGACACGACGGATATCTTCGACATCCTTGAAACTGAGCGGTGTCTCAGCAAATTGTCCGTCGGCTATCTGGGCGTCGATCATCTGGTTGACTGCCTTCGCGATAGAAGATTCAGAATAGTCCTCGAGACTACGCGAACGCGCTTCGATAGCGTCGGCCATCATAAGAATAGCACCTTCTTTGGTCGAAGGTTTTGCACCCGGATAGCGGAAAAGCGATTCATCCACTTTCTCTTTCGGGTGCGCGTTGCAATAAGTGTTATAGAAATAGCGCACAAGGGACGTGCCGTGGTGGGTCGTGATGAAGTTGATGACCACTTCCGGCAGGTGGTTTCGGCGAGCGATTTTTTCTCCCTCAGAGACATGCGCGATGA
The DNA here is from genome assembly GCA_900321005.1 of uncultured Bacteroidales bacterium. Taxonomy (GTDB): domain Bacteria; phylum Bacteroidota; class Bacteroidia; order Bacteroidales; family Paludibacteraceae; genus Colicola. Next base: position 5,537 of record ONUF01000015.1, read on the forward strand.
CCACTTGAGCGGCGTCACGCGGATCCATCTCAAGAAGCGGATTCTCTGCGCCGTTCTGATTCTCTACATAGTAGAGCGGGTCGGTCATTTTGCCTATGTCGTGGTAGAGTGCACCGGTTCGAACGAGCAGCGCATTCGCGCCGATGGTCTTGGCTGCTTCCGCCGCAAGGTTCGACACCTGCATCGAGTGCTGGAAAGTACCGGGAGCTCGCTCCGCCAGCGTATGCAGCAATTCGGAATTGATATCCGTCAGTTCGACAAGGGTAATGGACGAGATGAAGTGGAACAGTTTCTCGAACATGTAAATCAGGCCGTAGCAACCAACGGTCAGGAGTGCGCAGATGAAGAAATAGAGGTACATCCACGGATCAACGGCCAAGATTGCTCCCGTTTGCGCAAAGGTGATGGCTGTATAAGCGAGTGTCTGCGCGAGAAGTATCCACGCGGCCGTTTGAACGAGTTGTGCGCGGCGCGTCATGTCACTCAGGGACGATACCGCAACCATACCTACCACGATTTGAATGAAGAAGAACTCTACCGGCGCAGGGATGACGATCGAAGTAATCAGAATGGTCGTAAAATGCAGGAAGAGGGCGGTGCGGGAGTCAAAGAACACGCGCGTTAATATAGGAACCCACGCGAAGGGGATGAGATATACCGTGAGATTAAACCGCAACGCGAGGCAGGCCAGACCGATGACGATAAACATCTGCAGGCAGAAGAAGAGAATCGTCGATGTGGCGCGCAGATAAGCAATGCGGAAGACGTAAAGATAAATGACAAACAGCAGCAGGAACAGGATCACCAGCATCGACTCACCGAGGATGGAGAGTGTGCGCTGTTTATTGCCCAGCGACTCATCATCATAGGCGCGGCGTAAAGACTGCAAAATCTGATAGGTTCGCTCCGTGACTATGTCGCCGTTGTCAATGATTTTCTCCCCTTTCTGGACCATGCCCTGGGTGGGCGAGACAGTAGCCAGCAGTTTGGCACGGAACTCCTCCGTCTTGGCGGTATCCAGCGCGAGGTTGATGGCGCAATCGTAGCCGAATTTCTTATGGGCCGTCATGGGCGTATAGATCTCGGACACCGGATATTTATGCTGCTGGATGTCGATGCGGGTATAGCCTTCGGCTTGCAACCACTGCATCGTCTCAAGCGACACCACCTTCACGTCGCGCTGTACGCGCGGGATATATTTGAAGAAGGGCGCGAAGGTCGAGAGCAGTTGTTGCTGGTCTTTCTCGAGTTGCTCATCCGTCTTATAGATCGGGAAGTCAAAATCGGCCGTAAGCGTTGCGTAACCCCAGGGTTTGCCGAGTTCGTAATGATAGCGGAAGGAGTTGTTATACCGCGGGAACATCAACACGATGACGACTGCCAACACTACGAAAATGCTCAGGCGAAAAACCGTCTGCACATTCTTGTGGGCAATTTGCTGTTTGAGATGGTTAAAATCGATTTTCATTATCGTTTATTCTTAAAAAAATCTTGTATGAGTTCACGGCATTCGGCCTCGAGCACACCTGCCGTAACAGTTGCTTTGGGATGGAAAGTACGCGGAGCGTAAGTAGTGTATCCGCGTTTGGGGTCGGGCGCACCATAGACGATTCGGCTTATCTGCGCCCAGCCGATAGCGCCTGCGCACATGGGACACGGTTCGACGGTGACGTAGAGTGTCGCATCCGGGAGGTATTTGCCTCCGAGGGTCTCTGCAGCCGCTGTTATAGCTTGCATCTCTGCGTGCGCGGTAACGTCAGCGAGCGTCTCCGTGAGGTTATGACCGCGACCGATGATTTGGTTTTGGCTAACGATGACGCAGCCGATAGGTATCTCGTCTGCTGCAAGGGCTTTCTGAGCTTCGCTCAGAGCAAGGCGCATAAAGCGCTCATCATCCGAAGAAATCGGAGTATTCGGAGTATTCTGATTTTTCTGACAGAAGCGCGAGAGTTCTTCGGGGTGTTGCTCAAAATGGTTACCGATGACGACGATGTCAGCGCCGGCATTATAGGCGGCGTTCATCACTTCGGGTGTGCGGATGCCTCCGCCGACGATGAGGGTGACGGAAGTAACTGCGCGCACTGCTTTGATAATCTCGGGCGAGACAGGTTGGATGGCTCCGGAACCTGCCTCCAAATAGATCGCTTTCTTACCCATCAGTTCTGCGGCGATACAGGTGTCCACTATTGTTTGAAGGTTTGAAGGCAGGAGAGGTTTAGTGCCCGTAACACGCATCGTGGAAGTCTCCACTCCACCGTCAATCAGGATGTACGCCGTTGGGACGAAATCCATAGAAACCGCATGTATGCGCCGCGCAGACTTAACTTGCTGATCCACAAGGAATTCAGGGTTGCGACCGGAGAGTAAAGAGAGGAATAAAATGCCGTCTGCTTCCGTGGTAAATTGGGACGAATTTCCGGGAAAAAGAATGACGGGAATTGGAGATTGAAGATTGGAGATTGAAGATTTTAAATTTCTAACAAACTCCGTTGTATCGCCGCCGGTTGAACCACCAACAAAAAGGTAGTCGGGATGGCACTCGTCGGTAAAGGTAAGGCGCGAAAGGTCGGCCTTTTCCGGATCGAGCAATACGGCTAAACTTCTATGTTTGAGTGTCATTTCCATGCGAAAGTTTCTACCATGCGGATTACATCTTTTCTCAAGTAGTTATATACCGGAGCGAGGGAGTCGGCATTCGGCGGACAGTTGCAATAAACCGAAGCACGGAAAAAGTTTCTCGTGGAGTCGGTGATAAAGAACTGGCAGGAGGACGCGGTGTTTCCTTCGAGGTCGAAGAGCACGCCGTACACCTGCGCCTCGGGATGACTATATTCGCGTTCGGGAATCGCATTGGCAAAAGAGGCATTGCGATACACAAACTCCAGGGCATCATTGGTGAGTTCGCGCAAGTTATGCTGCACGGGTTTGTAGGAACAATGAATCGTGGCATCCAGCGCAGGGTAATAAATATTGATCCAATAGGGTTCGTCTGCGCGGGGTTGTACCTGCGCGTTTTGCGAGAGTGCGAAGGAGTACGGATAACGCGGATATAGGGCCGCGAAATCCGTGTATGCGGTGTCAGGCACCGTGATACGGTAATAGCCGTAAGGCTTGGGGGCGGTTGCCCGTCCGCACGAAACCATCGCCATAACAAGCAGCAAAACAGGTACTATTTTTTGTCCAAAGTGCATTTTACTCCAAATTACGGCACAAAGGTAGTAAAAAAAGGTGAAAGGAGAAAGGAGAAAGGAGAAAGGAGTGTGATTTTTAGGATAAAAAAGCACTTTTTCTTAGAAAAACTTCGCGCGCGCTTGCATGAATAAAAAAAATGTTGTATATTTGCACGATTTTTGAAGTAGTGTGTCCGTGACAAAAAATCAAAATCACGGGATAATATATATAATATATTATAGGGATTGGTAGGATACGACATTACCCCGACATTACCCCGAGATTACCCCGTAACGATCCCGAGACGACCCCGAGACGATAAGGTAAGTACCATCAAAAAACACAAAGCAGATAATATGGAGAACAAGAACAACAACAGCAACAATTATTGCGTGATTATGGCGGGCGGCGTAGGAAGTCGATTCTGGCCGTACAGTAGAGCAGATAAACCGAAGCAGTTTCTGGACTTCTTCGGCACAGGTCGCAGTTTGCTGCAGATGACCGTCGATCGTTTTCGTCCGATCGTTCCAATCGAGAACGTGTTTATCGTGACGAATGTGGCGTATAAGGAGTTGATTTTGCAACAGATTCCGGACCTGAGCGAGAAGCAGATATTGTGCGAGCCTGCGCGCCGGAATACGGCGCCTTGTATCGCGTACGCGACTGCTCATATACGCGCGCTATGCATCCAGCGAGCATACGGGTACACGGAAGAGTACCAGGGATTTACGAAAGACGGAAAAGTCAAAGGCGGTCCTTCCAAATCCTCCCTTCCGAACTATCAGGACATAGACTGGAGCAAACCGGAAATGCGGGCCAATATTGTGGTGGCAGCAAGTGACCACTTGATCTTGGAAGAAGAGAAATTCCGTCAGGTGATTCTGAAGGCCTTTGATTTTGCGAGCAAGCACAAAGCGATTGCGACGCTTGGCATGTCCCCCACCCGTCCGGAGACCGGATACGGCTATATTCAGCGCCAGCCGGAAGCTTTTGCCGACGGGATTTATCCGGTGAAGACCTTTACGGAGAAGCCGAACTTGGAGATGGCGAAGGTGTTCTTGGAGAGCGGCGATTTCCTTTGGAACAGCGGTATCTTTATCTGGAACCTGCAGACCATCAGCGAGGCGTTCCGGTACTTATTACCGGAGGTAGCGGACCGTTTCCGCGAAGGGGAGTTGTTGATGGGCACGGACAAAGAGGAGAGTTTTATTGAGCAGATCTTCCCGAAATGCCCGAACATCTCCATTGACTACGGAATCATGGAGAAGGCAGATAATGTGTTTGTGCTGCCGAGCAGTTTCGGCTGGAGCGATCTCGGCACATGGGGCAGTTTGTATGAGTTGAGCGAGAAAGACGAGAACGGAAATGTGAGTCTGCACAGCGAGACGCATTATTATGACGCAGAAGGCAATATTGTGGTTCTCGAGCCGGGTAAAGTAGCGATCGTACAAGGCGTCAATGATATGATTATTGTGGAGGAAAGAGGCGCCCTATTAGTATGCAAGAAATCCGAAGAGCAACGAATCAAAGAATTTACAAACAATTTACTTAATACTTAAACACATCATGAGTTATCTTAATTTTGACAAGACGGTACTTGTTAACCTGGAGCGTTCGCTTCAGAAAGAGATGATTCGAACCAACCGTGCCGGCGTGTATAACTCGACCACTCTGGTCGATTGCAACACGCGTAAGTACCACGGCCAGTTGGTGATGCCGTTACCGCATATCAGCGACGAGAACTTCGTGTTACTCAGTTCGCTGGACGAGACGGTAATCCAGCACGGCGCAGAGTTCAACTTGGGTCTGCACGAGTACGGCGAGAATCATTTCAGTCCGAACGGACACAAGTACATCCGTGAGTTTGACTGCGACGTCATCTCCCGCACGACTTATCGCGTTGGAGCGATGGTTCTTCAGAAGGAGCGCATGTTGGTTAGTTTCGAGCCGCGCGTGCTTATTCGCTACACGCTTTTGGAGAGCGGCAGTCCGACGACGCTTCGTTTCCGCCCGTTCCTGGCATTCCGCTCGGTGAACGAGTTGACGCACGAGAATCCGCTGGCCAATGCCGACATGAACGATTGCGAGAACGGTCGTTTCAACCGCATGTATCCGGGATTCCCGAATCTGTACATGCAGTTCAGCAAGGCGGTGGAGTATCACCATGACCCGCAGTGGTACAAGGACATCGAGTACCGCAAAGAGCGCGAGCGCGGCTATGCGTTCAAGGAGGATCTGTTGGTACCCGGTTATTTCGAGTTGCCGATGAAGAAAGGCGAGAGTATTATTTTCGCAGGCGGCGTGACGGAGTGCAATACCGCACAGTTGAAGACCGTTTGGAAGAAAGAGCTGGAGCGTCGTATTCGCCGCGAGGACATGTTCTCGACCTTGAAGAACAGCGCAAGTCAGTTCTACAAACGCGAAGGCGACAAGTGCTACCTGCTGGCCGGCTTCCCGTGGTTTGGACCGGATGCCCGCACGACATTCTTCTCTGTCGCCAGTTGTACGCTCGACATCGATCGTCCGGAATACTGGGACGCGATTGTCAACAAGACGGCTATCGAGGAGATTCTGAACTTCATGAACGGCCGTATCCACGACCTGAAGATGACGGGGATGGACGAACCGGACGTGCTGCTTTGGTTCATTCGTGCTTGCCAGAAATACGCACATAAATATACGGTTCGCGAGGCAGCCGATTTGTACGGACAACTCTGTCTGGATATCATCAACTGGTATCGCAAACAGAACCATCCGCGGGCGAAACTGCATCAGAACGGTCTGCTGTGGGTCGATGGTACGCAACGCCCGGCGACATGGATGAACGCGACGGAAAACGGATGGCCTATCACCCCGCGTACAGGTTATATCGTGGAGATCAACGCGCTGTGGTACAACGCGATGCGCTTCACGGCGGAGATGCTGCGCGAGATGGGTAAAGAGACGAGTGCCGATCTGATGGAATACCAAGCGGAGATAAGCAAAGACGCGTTTGTAAAGACATTCTGGAACGGATTGTATCTGAATGACTATGTCATTGACAACTACGAGAATCGCGAGGTTCGTCCGAACATGATTTGGGCAGTAGGTCTGCCGTACAGTCCGCTGGACCGCAAGCAGCAGAAGGCGGTAGTCGATATCTGTACGAAGGAGTTGCTGACGCCGAAGGGTCTGCGTTCGTTGAGTCCGAAGAGCGGCAACTACCGTCCGATGTACACGGGTACGATTACGCAGCAAGAGCGCGAGCGCGTGCTGCATAACGGCGTGGTATGGCCCTCGACTATTACAGCTTACTCGCGCGCATACATGAACATTTACAAATACAGCGGCGCGAGCTTCATGGAGCGTCTGTTGGTCGGTTTCGAAGCCGAGATGGACGAGTTGACGATCGGCACGCTGAATGAGTTCTACGACGGCAACCCGCCCTACAAGGGACACGGCGGTATGAGTAGTGCGGCGAGTGTGGCAGCGGTTATCAGCCTGTTGGATACCTTAAAGAAATACGAACGCGAGCAGCAAGAGGCTCAAGAAAAGGAGGCACAATCATGAAAGCGTTAATGTTCGGTTGGGAGTTTCCCCCTCATATTTTAGGCGGTCTGGGCACAGCGAGTTACGGATTGACTCGCGGCATGGCAGAGCAGCCTGACATGGATATCACTTTCGTCATTCCGAAGCCTTGGGGTGACGAGGATCAATCGTTCCTCCGCATCATTGGCGCGAACAGCGTACCTATTGTATGGAAGGACGTGAACTACGACTATGTCAAGTCGCGCATGGAAGGCAAGATGAGTCCGGAGGAGTTCTATCATCTCCGCGACGGTATCCATTACGACTATCGTCGTATCGGAACAGACGACCTCGGATGCGTCGGTTTCTCGGGTCGTTATCCGGACAACCTGATCGAGGAGATCGGCAACTACGAAGCGGTAGCGAGTGTGCTGGCGCATAGTCTGGACTTCGATATCATTCACAGCCATGACTGGTTGACCTATCCGGCCGGCGTGTTTGCGAAACATATCAGCGGTAAGCCGCTGGTGATCCATGTGCACGCGACGGATTTCGACAGAAGTCGCGGCAACGTGAACCCGACGGTATATGCCATCGAGAAACGCGGCATGGACGAAGCGGACCACATCATATGCGTAAGTAACCTGACGCGTAACACGGTGATCGAGAAATACGGTCAGGACCCGCGCAAGGTAAGCACGGTACACAATGCGGTGGAACCGTTGGCTCATCCGGAAGAGTTCACCAAGCCCCCGCGCAAAGACAAACTCGTTACATTCCTCGGCCGTATCACGATGCAGAAAGGTCCGGAGTACTTCGTAGAGGCCGCAGCACGTGTGCTGAGCAAGACGGACGGCGTTCGCTTTGTGATGGCCGGCAGCGGAGACAAGATGACGGAGATGATTGACCTGGTAGCCAAACGCGGCATAGCGGACAAGTTCCACTTCCCCGGTTTCATGCGCGGTAAGCAGGTTCAGGAGATGCTCGCGATGAGCGACGTCTATATCATGCCGTCTGTGAGTGAGCCGTTCGGTATCAGTCCGCTGGAGGCAATGCAGGTTGGTTGTCCGTCGATCATCAGTCATCAGTCGGGTTGCGCAGAGATCCTGCAGCACGCGATTAAGACCGACTACTGGGACATCGACGCTATGGCCGACGCTATCTATGCGATTGTCAAGTACCCGGCGATGTACAAGAGTCTGCACGAACTCGGCATGGCGGAAGTCAACAATATCAAGTGGGCGGACGCTGGTCTTAAAGTGCGTCGGATTTATGATGGTGTCATAAATCACACACTTTAAGAATTGATAATTGATAATTTATAATTGATAATTTAACAATATTATGAAAAATATCTGTTTTTGCTTCCAGATGCATGTTCCCTACCGTCTGAAGCGCTATCGTTTCTTTGAGATCGGTCATGATCATTACTACTACGATGACATGGCGACCGAAGAGCATGTTAACTGGTTGGTACAAACATCGTACCTGCCGTTGTGCAACACGATCAAGGACATGATCAACCTCAGTAAGGGTAAGTTCCACTGCGCTATCAGCGTCAGCGGCACGATGATCGAGATGTTCGAGCAGTTCAACCCCGAGATGATCGACATCCTCAAGGAGTTGGCGACCACCAAGGCTGTGGAGTTTCTCGCTACGCCGTACGCTTATTCGCTGGCTTCGGAGTATAACGAAGCGGAGTTTAAGAACCAGTTGAAGTTACAAAACAGCTTGTTGGAGTCCATCCTCGGCGTGAAAGCACAGACGGTTTGGAATACCGAGTTGTTGTACACCGACGAGGCGGCTTATGAATTGAACAAGATGGGTTACAAGACTATCCTGACGGAAGGCGCGAAACACATCATTAGTTGGAAGAGTCCGAACCATGTTTATCAGTCGGCCGGCGCTCCGAAGATGAAGGTATTGCTCCGCAACACCTCGCTGAGCGATGAGTTGAGTTTCCATTTCTCCGATCCGGGATGGGCTAATTTCCCGATTGACGCAGAGAAATATGCGGATCAGTTAAAGGCATTGCCGGAGGAGGACGAGTTGATCAATATCTGGGTGGGCGCAGAGACCTTCGGTGTTCGCCAGAACGCCGGCACGGGTATCTTCGACTTCCTGAAAGCGTTGCCGTATTTTGCGCTGGAGCGCGAGATGGGTTTTGTAACGCCTGCTGAAGCGTCTAAGAAATTGGCGGCTAATGATGTACTCTCCAGTCCGTATCCTTTGACATGGAGCGGCGAGGCAAAAGACCTGAGTATCTACGCCGGAAACGACTTGCAGCAAGAGGCTATTCAGAAACTGTACGCCGTAGCAGAGCGTGTACATCTGTGCCAGGACAAGGCGCTGAAGACGAACTGGCTGCGTCTGCAGGATGTGAACTACCTGCATAACATGAATCATATTGATCAGGGCGAGACGCAGTATGAGTCGGCTTACGATGCGTTCATCAATTACATGAACATCCTGTCCGACTTCCTGCAGAGCGTCGAGGAGCAATATCCGACAACGATTGAGAACGAAGAGTTGAACGAGCTGTTGAAAACCATCCGCAACCAAGAGGAGGAGATTCAACAGTTGCAAGAAAAACTCAAAAAGGCGAAAAAGTAAATTTGCGGAAACGGTTCGGTATAGTATTAGTACTGTTGGCAGCGACCCTTGTGGCCGCTGCCAAGCCGCCGCGTATAAAGACGGTAGTGCGCACTTGGCAAATGCCGTCGTTCAGTGCGGTAGCCGATACGATCCCGTTCCTCGACACCACGATGCTCAACTACCACGACATCGACATCCAACAGCGGTACTCGCTGAGCAGTGCGTTCAACGGCAACATCCTGGTGTCGCCTATCGAGTCGCGCGTGGTACAAGACCGGCTGACGACGATTGACGACCCGTTTGCGATCAGTCTGACGCCGTATGTCGTGACGCCGCAGCAACAGCGGTATTTCAATACCACCACGCCCTACTCGTCTATCGCGTATAAGAAAGGTTTTGTGACCGGACACGAAGAGAACGACCTTAGTTTTTTGTTCACCGGCAACTTGGGCCGCGAGACGAACTTAGGTGTAGAGATGGAGTATTTGAATTCGGTGGGTCATTACGCGAACACGGCCGGAAAACTCTTCCGAGGAAGTGTATGGGGCAGCTACACGGGCGCGCACTACAGTATGCACGGTGCGTTCAGTTGGAGCAGTCTCAGTTCGTTCGACAACGGCGGACTGGAGAACGTAGAGGATCTGCGGAGCAGTCTGCGTGCGGAGGACCTGCCTGTTCGGTTGAATGCCATGACGGGTTACCGATATTTGAGCGGGTATCTGCATAACCAGTATGCGATTACCAAAGAGCGCGAGTACCACGACTCGATCGAAGTGATTGAAGACGGTCAGCGTGTGAAACACGACACGGTGAAAGTGGAATATATCCCGCTCATCACATTCAGTCATATCTTCGAGACCAATAATTCGAACAGGCGGTATGTGGAGCAGACTTCGAATCAGGGATTTTATGAACATCTATACTACGACTCGCTCGCTACGGATGACCACACCGACGTGTTGACCATCCGGAATACCTTGGCGGTGACGTTCTGCGAAGCGTATAACACGAAGTTGAAATTCGGCGCGACGGCCTTTGCGATGAACGAGTGTCAGCGGCACTTCTACGATCGCATCCCGGCCGACAGTCTCCATGAATACCGCTGGACGAACAACACGTTTGTGGGCGGGTCGATTCACAAGCACAGCGGTGCGAACGTGCATTATACGGTAGAGGGGCAAGTGTGTCTATTGGGTTATAAGATCGGCGAGTTTGACGTGCACGGGAACTTAGAGACACGCTTTCGCGTAGGTGATACGACGCTGCTGGTGAGCGCGCGAGCGTATGCAAAGAGTGTGACGCCGAGTCCCTATTTGCAACACTTCCGCTCGAACCACGTGATATGGGACAACGCGTTCGGATTCACGTATCGGTTCCTTGGAGGCGCAACCGTCGCGTACCCGTATAAATGGGTGAAGCCGCGAATTGACTTCAGTTTTGAGAATCAGACGAATCCGATCTATGTATCGGCTTCGGACTGGCAGCCGCGCCAGTTCCGCGGCAACGTACAGATCATCACGGGCGATGTGGGGTTAGATATCACGACACCGTGGGTGAACTTGGAGAACCGCGCGGTGATTCAACATTCGACTAATGACAGTGTGATGCCGGTTCCACTGGTCATTTTACAACACCGGCTATACTACCACGGCACGTGGTGGAAGGCGCTGGACGCGCAGATGGGTGTGGACGTACGCTATTTCACGCGTTATCACGCGCCGGTATTGTGTCCCGAGACGGGTATGTTCGGTACACAAAGCAACACGAACGTAGGAAACTACCCTTGGATGAGTGCCTATGCGAGTTTTTATGTGAGGTCGATCCGCTTGCGGTTCTTCTTCCATTACCAGCATTTGAACCATCTGTTTATGAGGAATAACATTGACTATTTGGCTATGCCGGGTTACCCGACCAACCGCGACACGTTCCGCGCGGGCTTGGCATGGCACTTCTATAATTAGACATTATTAAATACACAATATGCAAGTTACACAGCATCTAAATCAGATTCTCGTTTATGCGCACGATGAGGCAGAGCGTCTATGGAGCGCCCATGTAGAGCCGGAACACCTGTTGCTGGCGATTATGCGTCTGGGAGAAGGCTCGGCGTATGAGATTTTGCTTCGCGCCTCTTTCCGACCGGAGGAGGCCAAAGCGCAGATTGAAGACGCTATTCGCGGTAAGCAGGGGACGATGGAGACGATTGATCGGAGTGCACAGACGAACCGCATCCTTCGCATCGCGGAGGCGATTAGTCGTGAATATAAGTCCGAGCAGATCGGTTCGATTCATCTGTTGCTGGCTATTATGCGCGAGCAGATCAACCGCGCCGCTTCGTACTTGGAGGAGATCTGGGGCATTAGTTATGTGCAGTTAGTCGATCTGTACGGTCAGCCGCACTATAGCGCCGACATCCCGACAGCGGGCAATAACCAGATGGGTGACCTCAATGAAGGGTCATGGCAACCGGAGCAACCGAAGCAGACGAAAGGCAAGAAGAATGCCACAACGGCTTTGGACAAGTACGGCCGCGACCTGACCAAACAGGCCGAGGAAGGGAAGTTGGATCCCGTCGTGGGACGCGAGGTAGAGATCGAGCGCGTGGTACAGATCCTGAGCAGAAGAAAGAAGAACAACCCGATTCTGATCGGTGAGCCGGGCGTGGGTAAGTCGGCTATCGTGGAAGGCTTGGCGCTGCGGATCATTCATGACAAGACCGGCGCGCTGGTGGGTCGCCGCATCGTGACCTTGGATATTGCTTCGATGGTTGCCGGAACGACGTACCGCGGTCAGTTCGAAGAGCGCATGAAGCAGATCATCAACGAGTTGCTCGCGCACCCAGAGATTATTCTGTTTATCGACGAGATACACACGATCATCGGCGCAGGTAATGCGTCGGGTTCGTTGGACGCAGCCAATATCTTAAAGCCGGCATTGGCGCGCGGCGAGATACAATGTATCGGCGCAACGACGACGGCTGAGTTCGCGAAGTCGATTGAGAAAGACGGAGCGCTGGAGCGCCGCTTCCAGAAAGTACAGGTTCGTCCGACGACGGGCGAAGAGACCTTGGATATCCTGCGCCGGTTGAGTGACCACTATGCGCATTACCATAATGTCATTTATACGACGGAGGTGCTCAAGGCCTGCGTGGGTCTGAGCGAGCGGTATATTACCGACCGTGCGTTCCCGGACAAGGCGATCGATGTGATGGACGAGGTAGGCGCACGCAGCCATGCGCGCCAGAAGGCGGCGGGCGAGAAAGAACTGCCGGCATACACGGTGACGACCGAAGATGTGGCGGGCGTAATCAGTATGATCTCCGGCGTACCCGTTCAGCGCGTAGCACGCGCCGAGAACAAACGCCTGCTGAGCATGGCCGAGACTTTGAAGCATAAGATCATCGGTCAGGACAAAGCGGTGGAGACGGTGGTGAAAGCTATCCAACGGAGTCGCTTGGGTCTGCGCGATCCGAAGCGTCCGATCGGTACCTTCTTCTTCCTCGGGCAGACCGGTGTCGGCAAAACCTATCTGGCACAATGTCTGGCAGAAGAGATGTTCGGCAGCAAAGACGCGATCATTCGTTTCGATATGTCCGAATACATGGAGAAGCACGCGGTGAGCCTGCTGGTAGGCGCGCCTCCGGGATACGTGGCGCACGAAGACGGCGGCAAGTTGACCGAAGCCGTGCGGAGAAAACCCTACTCGATCGTGCTTTTCGATGAGATAGAGAAAGCGCACCCCGATATCTTCAATATCTTGCTGCAAGTGCTGGACGAAGGCCGCTTGACCGACCGTCAGGGACATATCGTCGATTTCCGCAACACGATCATTGTGCTGACGAGTAATATCGGCACACGGCAATTACAGGAGTTCGGCGGCGGTGTCGGATTCAGCGCGGGCGAGATGAATACGAAGGACAGCCAGAAGATGCTACTCAAGGCGCTGCAGAAACAGTTCCCGCCTGAGTTCGTGAACCGTATTGACAACGTAGTGACCTTCGAACCGCTGAGTCGCGAGACGATCGGCCAGATTGTGCGCATCGAGATCAGTATGCTGCAGAAACGACTCAAGAGCACGGGTCACCAGCTGAGTGTGAAGCCGGAAGTGATCGGACAACTGGTCGATAAGAGTTTTGACACGAAGAACGGTGCGCGGCCTGTGAAGCGGGCGGTACAGACTTATCTGGAAGACCCGCTGACGGAGATTCTGCTTCGCAGACCTCATCAAAAACGAATAACAATCAAACAAATACAACAAAGCGTATGACAGTAGAAATTACAGACGCAAACATCAAGGATGTCGTTGCGTCAGGCAAACCCGTGGTAGTAGATTTCTGGGCGGGTTGGTGTGGCCCATGCAAGATGATGCTTCCTATTTTAGAAGAGCTCTCGAACGAATACGAAGGCCGCATCGTAGTAGGCAAACTGAATGTAGATGACAACCCCGACACCTGTGAAGAGTTCGGCATCATGAACATCCCGACGATGCTTTTCTTCCAGAACGGCGAGTTGGTCAATCGTCACGTAGGAGCTTGCAGAAAGCAAGATTTAGCACAGCTTTTTGACAGTTTACTGTAAAAAAATGCAGGCAAAAAGCGACAAAAGTACGATTTTATTTGTATATTCCAAATATTTGTAGTACCTTTGCGCGCTTTTTGCGCGCGGTTCAGTAGCTCAGTTGGATAGAGCAACAGCCTTCTAAGCTGTGGGTCTCGGGTTCGAATCCCGACTGAATCACCACGCGCGAGCTGAGAAAAAACGTATATTATATAGTATATGCGCCAATTAAAAATTACAAAATCCATCACCAACCGTGAGTCAGCGAGTCTGGACAAGTATCTGCAAGAGATCGGTCGCGAGGAGTTGATTTCGGTGGAAGAAGAAGTCGAACTGGCGAGTCGTATCCGTAATGGCGACCGCGCTGCATTGGAGAAGTTGACGAAGAGCAACCTGCGCTTCGTGGTATCTGTGGCGAAGCAGTACCAGAACCAAGGTCTGAGTCTGCCGGACTTAATCAACGAAGGAAACTTAGGTCTGATCAAAGCGGCTGAGAAATTCGATGAGACGCGTGGTTTCAAGTTTATCTCGTATGCCGTTTGGTGGATTCGTCAATCGATCCTGCAGGCTTTGGCCGAGCAGAGTCGTATCGTTCGTCTTCCCTTGAACCAGGTTGGTTCGATGAACAAGATTAACAAAGCGTATCAGCGTTTTGAGCAAGAGCACGAGCGCAAGCCGAGTGCAGAAGAGTTAGCCGATATGCTGGATATCCCGGTGGACAAGATTGCGGATACCCTGAAGATGAGCGGTCGTCACGTGAGTGTCGATGCGCCGTTTGTAGAGGGTGAAGACAACAGTCTTATCGACGTGATGGTGAATGAAGATTCGCCGAACGCCGACCGCGGTCTTATCAACGAGTCGCTCTCCACGGAGATCAGCCGTGCGTTAGCTACGTTGACGCCGCGCGAAGCGGATATCCTGCGTAAGTTCTTCGGTATCGGGACTCCCGAGAAGACCTTGGAAGAGATCGGCGATGAACTGCATCTGACGCGTGAGCGTGTACGCCAGATCAAAGAGAAAGCGATCAAGAAACTAAATTCTGGTCAACGCAGTCATATTCTGCAAACGTATCTGGGTTAAAAGCAACGCCTCCTTTTCGGGAGGCGTTTTTAGTAGTCAGTAGTCAGCTTTCAGTATTCAGTCAAAAAGTGTCGGCTGGTCGTTGTCGAGTTTCTTGAGGATGGCGCGCATCAGGGTCTCGCGGATGAGTCGGCTGCGGTTGGACACGCCGTACTTGTCGCAAAAGCGCTCCAGCGTTCGCTGTTCGCTTTCGTTGAGCAGAATGGAGATTCGATGTTCGCGGGGTTGCTTCTTCATGTGCGCCGGGTTAGAACATGAACACGAGTTTGAGTTCCGGAGAAACGAGGTAACGGCCGGTATAATTGGTGAACGTATTGCCTTCGACGATTTCCGTAGCAGCTATTTTCGCTTGCTGGAACTGCGCGGACGCCACCACCGCAAGGGCGGATTTCTCGTTGATCTGATAGCGATAACCGAAGTCGATGCTTGCGTACAGACCGCCTTTGTAGGTCTTGCTCAGGGCGATACCGTAGCCGAGCGCCATGCCGAATACCGGCGCATGCTTTTGCTCAAGAAGCGGCAGACGAAGGGCGACTTGAACCGGCAGGAAGTTATATTTCTCTGCGCCGATGAACATACCATGGTATCCAAGTCCGGCGCCCAGGAAGAGATGGCGTTGCCCGATATGATGGCTACCGACGAGGAAGTCCACACTGAAACCGCCGCCTACGGCGCTGTTCGGGATACACGCGGCTCCGCCGCCCAGTTCGAGCGAGACGGACACTTTCTTGGCGGTTTTGATCTCGTCTTTCTGCTCTTCTACCACTACTTCTTCCTCCACGGGATCGACGGTCAGGATCTCCTGAATCTCCGCGCGCGGATATTGGAAACGCGCACCTTCGGCATTACGGAGAACCACTACTTCCTCGTTTTGGAAGAGGATGTCGCCTTTCACGCGTGCGCCTGTACGCAATATTAATGTTTCCGCGTGCGCGCATAGTGCGCATGATAGAATCAGGGCAATAATGGTGAGTCGTTTCTTCATATCTCAAACTTTTGCGCTGCAAAAGTACAACAATTTTTCGACATACGCAAATTTTCGCGCATTTTATACCATCTCAAAGTCAATTTGGCTGCGATTTACATCCACGCGGATGACTTGCACAGTGACGGAATCGCCCAGGACGAAGTCTTCGGGGTGCTCGATAAGTTCCATGCGGATGAGTCCTTCGCAGCGGTTGTCATCCAGTTGTACGAAGAATCCGAAGTCCATGATACCGGTGATATGTCCGACGAATGTCTCGCCCAGATGATCAGCCATCCACATCGTCTGGAACTGCTTGATCGAGTCGCGTTCGGCTTGTGCCGCTTCCTGCTCGCAAGCCGAGCAATGTTCGCATTTTTCCTCCAGTTCCTCGCGGGTAAGGGAACAGGGTTTGCCGGTAAGGATGTACTTCTCCACGAGGCGGTGAACCATTAGGTCGGGGTAGCGGCGGATAGGCGAAGTGAAGTGGGTGTAATGCGTAAAAGCGAGACCGTAGTGACCGATGTTATAGGTCGAGTAAACAGCTTTGGCTTGCGCTCTAATTGTCAGTAAATCAATCGTTTGCTGCGGGATGCGTGAACCCAAGCGCTTCTTGAATTTCTTCAGTTCATCGAGTTTCTCGTTGTCGGGCAGGTCGTGCACACGATAGACGAACGGGCGGCCCGAACCGACAGCTTTGGCGACCGTTTTGTTGGCGAGCAGCATGAACTCTTCGATCAGGTGGTGGGCTTCGTTGGGATGCTCAAAATAGATGTCGGTCGGATGACCGTGCTCGTCGA
Source organism: uncultured Bacteroidales bacterium (assembly GCA_900321005.1). Lineage (GTDB taxonomy): Bacteria > Bacteroidota > Bacteroidia > Bacteroidales > Paludibacteraceae > Colicola. The sequence continues at coordinate 22,210 of ONUF01000015.1, forward strand.
GGCGAAAACGCACCTCATCCTGCTCGATCGCAAGCGCTCCGTTGGCCAATCGCTCTGCGCGGAGTTTGGAAGCAAGGGCATTTAAGGTAAGGATGACGGTAGATAGCGAATTCGGAATACTCGGATTATTCGGATTACTCGGCTTTATCATCTCTTGTACCTCGTCGTAGTTGAGGCGGGCATCGGAGCGGATGACCGTGCGACATATTTTATATTTAAGAACGCGCGCGTCCGCGTCCATGGTAAAGATGACGGACATGCAGAGTTTGTCTTCTCCGGGCCGCAGCGAACAGAGGTCGTTGCACAGTTCTTCGGGCAGCATCGGTATGACGCGGTCCACGAGATAAGTAGAAGTGCCGCGGCGGTAGGCCTCGTCGTCGATCTTCGTGCCGGGTTTGACATAGTGCGAGACATCGGCGATATGGATGCCTATTTGGTATTGCTGATTGATGATTGATGATTGATGATTGTCATCTTCTTCGACCACAGCAAACGACAGGGCGTCGTCGAAGTCCTTGGCATCGGCGGGATCGATGGTAAAGGTGAAGATGTCGCGCATGTCACGCCGGCGGAGTATTTCTTGTTCGGATATCATGTTTTGTCTGATTTGTGAAGTAGGATTTCTGATTTCTGACAACTACAGTACACAAAATCATAAAATCGGGTGCAAAATTACCAAAATTCTTGCACATATGCAAAAAAATGCGTACCTTTGCGCGCTTTTTTGTGTGAAAAGCCTAAAAATAGAATAAAAATAACAAACAAAATATCTTATGAAAATTAAAGTAAGTAATGTAAACCAGCCTACCTGGACGGAGTGCAACGTGCACGCTAATCTGCCGGTAGAGCTGAGCAAACTGCAAGAGATTGCATACAACCTTTGGTGGTGCTGGAACGGCGATGCAAAGGATCTTTTCCGCTACATCGACCTGGATGCATGGCACCGCGCCGGTTCTAACCCGATCGTGCTGATGAATACCATCAGTTATGACCGCATGGTAGAGCTCACCAAAGACGAGAAATTCATGAAGCAGCTGAACGAGACTTATGCCGAGTTCCGCGCCTACATGGACAAGCCGAAAGACAAGAAAAAACCGACGATTGCGTACTTCTCGATGGAGTACGGATTGACCCATATTCTGAAGATTTATTCGGGTGGTCTGGGTATCCTCGCCGGCGATTATATCAAAGAGGCTTCGGACTGCAACGTCGATATGACGGCTATCGGTTTCCTCTACCGTTACGGTTATTTCACCCAGACGCTGAGTCCGGAAGGCCAGCAGATCGCCAACTACGAGGCGCAGAACTTCAGCAACCTGCCTATCTCGCAGGTGAAAGAGGCGGACGGCTCGAACATGGTGATCGAGGTTCCGTATCCGGGTCGCACGGTGAAGGCTTACCTCTGGAAAGTAGCGGTAGGACGTATGAACCTGTATCTTTTAGATACAGACAACGAGTTGAACAGCGAGTGGGACCGCTCGATCACGCACCAGCTTTACGGCGGTGACAACGAGAACCGTCTCAAGCAAGAGATCCTGCTCGGTATCGGCGGTATGCTGGCACTGAAGAAACTCGGCATCAAGAAAGATGTATATCATTGCAACGAGGGTCACGCAGCCTTGATGGGTCTGCAGCGCCTCGTGGATCTGGTTCAAGAAGGTCTGACCTTCAACCAGGCAAAAGAGGTGGTTCGCGCGAGCGGACTCTACACCTGCCATACTCCGGTTCCCGCAGGTCACGACTATTTCGAGGAGGATATTTTCTACAAATACATGAGTGAATATGCCGGCAAACTCGGTATCGAATGGCACGACTTGATCGGTCTGGGTCGTACGAATCCGGAGGACAACGGCGAGAAGTTCTCGATGTCCGTCTTCGCGCTCAATACCTGCCAAGAGGCAAACGGCGTGAGCTGGTTGCACGGCGAGGTAAGCAAGAAGATGTTCGCGCCGGTATGGCCGGGATATTATCCCGAAGAGCTGCATGTAGATTATGTCACCAACGGCGTACACATGCCGACTTGGGCGGCTTCCGAGTGGAAGAATATCTACAAGAAATACCTGCCGAAAGAGTGGATCAACGACCAGTCGAATCTTGAGATGTGGAAGCCGTACGCAGATATTCCCGATGAGATCATCTGGAACGCGCGTATGAGCCTGAAGCGCAAGATGATGGATTATATCAAGGAGCAGTTCAAAGAGGACTGGATGAAGAACCAGGGTGATCCGGGTCGTATCATTCAGGCGTTGAGCGAGATGAATCCTGCTCACCTGATCATCGGTTTCGGTCGCCGTTTCGCGACCTACAAACGCGCTCACCTGCTGTTCACGGACCTCGAGCGTCTGGACAAGTTGGTGAACAACCCGAACTATCCGGTACAGTTCCTGTTCACCGGTAAGGCACACCCCGCTGACGGCGGCGGTCAAGGCCTCATCAAGCGTATCATCGAGATCAGCCGTATGCCGCAGTTCCTCGGTAAGATCATCTTCCTCGAGAACTACGATATGCGTCTGGCGAAGCGTTTGATCTCCGGTGTGGATATCTGGCTGAACACCCCGACCCGTCCGTTGGAGGCATCGGGTACGTCGGGCGAGAAAGCGCAGATGAACGGCGTGCTGAATTTCTCCGTCAAAGACGGTTGGTGGTACGAAGGATACGTAGAGAAAGCCGGTTGGTACCTGACCGAGAAGCGCACCTACGAGAACCAAGCGCACCAGGATCAGCTGGACGCAGCAACGATCTATTCGCTGCTCGAGCGCGACATCATTCCGCTGTACTACGCAAAGAACAGCAAGGGCTACAGCCCCGAGTGGATTCAGTATATCAAGAACTCCGTAACGAAGATCACTCCGCGCTTCACGATGAAGCGAATGATCGACGATTATTTCGCAAAGTTCTACAACAAACTCGCGAAGCGTCACAACCTGCTGCAGGCAGACAACTTCAAGGTAGCGAAAGAGATCGCCGCTTGGAAGGAGAATATGGTGGATCACTGGGACGAGATCGAGGTAGTGAAGGTAGAAGGACCGGGTGAGCTGCTCCAGAACCTGAATGTAGGTGACAAGTTCAAAGTATCCGTTGAATTGGATACCAAAGGCTTGAACGACAAGGGTATCGGCGTAGAGCTCGTAGCCATCCGTACTTCGACCCACAACAACGACAAACTCTACGAAGTAGAGCCGCTGAAGTTGGTGAAGAGCGAAGGCAGCCATTTGTTCTTTGAGAACGTCTATCAGCTCGACTATGCCGGCGGTATGAAATTCGGACTGCGTATGTATCCGCAGAACGAGCTTCTCCCGCACCGCATGGACTTCTGCTACGTTCGCTGGATTTGATAAGTAATCAGTGATCAGTAATCAGTAATCAGATTGCTGATTTCCAAGAGAGAGATTTTCGAAAGGGAGTCTCTCTTTTTTATGCGGTTTTGGTTGCAAAATGTAGAAAAATTATGTTTTTCTGCGGAAAAATTTGTGGGTACGAAATAATTTTTGTACCTTTGCGCCCAAATCTGTTGTGCGCACATATGTATGACGTGTATATACGTGTGTATGAGGGAGAAAAAAGAAAAGCAAGAAGTACATTATGACTCAGGAAGAGAAAGTTAAATATTGGTTGGACATTGCCGAGTATGATTTAGAGACGGCGGAGGCGATGTATGTTACAAGACGATGGTTGTATGTGGCATTCATGTGTCACCAAGTGATTGAAAAGACACTTAAGGCTTATTGGTCGGCGAAAAGAGAAGACATCCCTCCATATATTCACAACCATAAGCGCTTAGCAGAAGGATGTGGTTTGTATGAATTATTGGACGAAGATCAAAAAGATTTTATTGACACCATCTCAACCTTTAACATCCAGGCGCGTTACCCGGAATATAAAGCCCAATTGGCGCAAGTACTGACAGAATCAACATGTCGACACATCATAGATAAAACTAAAGAATTACAACAATGGATAAAGCAGAAGCTATAAAACTGGTCAAGCAGTACAAGGAAGTTATTATGCCGCGTTTCAACGATAAGGCGCGAGTGTACTTGTATGGCTCGTACAGCAAGGGGAATCAACGTCCAGAAAGCGACATTGATGTAGCCGTTGTTGTTCCGTCTGTTGGAGATAACTGGTTTGCCTATACAAAGGGGTTGTGGCGTGATGTAGATAAGGTAAGTTTGCTGATAGAACCGGTATTGCTTGAGGAGGCACATCCGTCTCCGTTATATGACGATGTGATGCGAACAGGCATTGCCATTTGACGGCGAAGAATAAGATAAAAAGAGAAGAGAGAGATGAGTGGGAGTTTGCCACTTTGCCACTTTGCCACTTTGCCGAAGCAAATTTTTGAAAGTATCAAAGTATCAAAGTTTCACGACAAAAATTCAAAAAGAGCGACACAGCGACACTGCGACACGGAGAAAATTCAAAAGAGATGAGACGTAGTTATTAGGATGAGATTAGGACGATATAAGGACTAAAGTCTAGGATTACCAGGTAAAAGGAAGGTAGTTGACAGGAGAATGAAAGGTAAATGACCTAAGGTAGACGGAAAGGGGACAACGAACCAATATCCAAGGAATAACGAACGAATAACTAACGGGCAGAAGCACGGAGGAAGCAAAAAAAGACGGTTACAACTTGTGACCAACTGAACGAATATAAACACCGATGATTGCAGATGAGCAGAAGATGAATGAAATTATGGCATACATTGAGTACATCAAGTTGCGTCCCGTTCATCCGCAGATTACAATGGAAGAACTTGAAGCAAACGGCATGCCCTTAGATCAGGCTATGAACCAACTGCGCGAGAAGGCACGCAAATTCTATCAGGCATGAAAGTATATATCGACAAGGTGGTATATCAAGTGCTAGATGAGTTCTACGACGCCAGCATGCGAAATCATATTACTCTTGATTACCCAACGGTAATTGCTAAGATTGACAGACTGGAGCAAGCAATGTATGATTTTGCTTCCGAAGCGGACAAAGTGAATCATGTGCCTTATAGAAAAGATTGGCAGGCAGCAGGATATCGCGAGTTATACGTGGAGCATTTTCATTTTGCATACAAAGTATATAGCTTACCTACCGGCGAAACAGTACTCTACTACCATGATGCCGTGCATGACACGCTAAACTATAACCCGGAAGATAAATAACCTCAAAAAAGGAACAAGTGAAATAATTTATCTATCGAGAATGGACCGAAGTTGGACCGAGAATGGACCGAAGTTAAATCGAGATTAACCCGTACATATCACGGAAAAACATTAACCAACGCAAATAATTAAATACAAAAAAATATTATGAAAATTTTTAACTTAATCAAAAGGCTATGGACAGATAGCCATGAGAAACAATCACCGCAGCGGTTTGGACGGTATGCGGCAATGCTAATCATGCTCCTCACCCTCGGTGTCGGACAGATGTGGGCGAATGGAGACATTTATGGTTGTTGGTTCTCCTACTCCTATAGCGGAACAACAGGAGACAACAATGATTATAACACTTCCGGCGACAAAGACAAAGATTTAGGAACACTAACAGCCGATTTGATAGTAACATCCGTTTATCTTAAAATTTGGGATGATCAATCTGGCAGTCGCGCATGGACAAATGGTCAACTTTGTTATACTACGGACAATTGGGCTAACACCTCTTATGTCGGCAGCAATAATTGGACATTAGGAAGTAAGTCTGGAAATAACTATCAATTAGAGAAAAGTAGCACAAGTTGGACACTCGCCAGCGCTACTGGCGCTTCTGGAAGTTATACTTTGAAATATTATTGGCAAGTATGGGGAGGTGGAGATAAATATCTTAATAATGGTGGTTCTAATTATTCTTTCACATACAAAGTTGCACCTCCGGCGGTTAGTGGATTCACAATCACACCTTCTGGTGAAGGCTATGTCAGCGGTTCTGGTACATCGGGAGACCCCTATATCATACACCGTTCTTCGGGTAATTTAACGCTTACAATTTCCGGATCTCAGGCACATACTGATGCCAATTCAGTAGCAGAATATTCTGTAGATGGAGGCTCAACATGGTCTACATCCGTAGATTACGTTACTATCAACCGTGCTTTTGCTTCTACTACCGCCAAAAGCAAAACACTTAAAATGCGATATAAGAACTCAACTGCCAGTTTGACAGGTACAGAGAGCTCTTTTACAGCATATTATAAGTTAGAAGCAGGCTATACTATTACTAAATGGGGAACTACAACCGGTGGTTCATACACCGTTCCTTCATCGGCCGGAGCTGTATCGGGTGGCACAGTAAGTGCAAGTCCAAGTACCGGTTATAATTTTGGTAGTTGGTCTGTAACATCTGGTTCCGGAACTTGGGAGAATAGTACATCAACTGCTAGCAATAAGTTTTACCCCACAAGTAATTCTACATTAAAGGCCACCTTTACTGCCAAAAATTACACCGTTACGTTAGATAAAAACGATGGAGATTCGAATGGATCAATACGGACGACATATAATTCCACCTCGACATCTTCTTTTACAGGTGCGTCACGTGTGGGCTACTCCTGCGACGGATATTTTACTGCATCTGATGGAGGAACCAAAATTATTAACGCGGATGGAACGTTAGTTAATGAAACCGTTTCCGGTTGGTTGAGTTCCGGTAAATGGGTAAAAAACGCAGCAACCATCACCCTTTATGCACATTGGATAGAAAATGCAACCAATTATACGCTCCACTATACATACGGAACAGGTTTATCATCACTCTTTTCTTCAATAAGCGCAGTCAATTCCTCAGATGCATCTGCCATTAGCGACAATGCATCATTGGTATCGGGAACAGGTGTCACCCTTACGGCCACACCTGCTACCCACTACAGATTTGATGGATGGTATAGTGCAGCAGGATGCGCAGCCAATACGCTGGTATCGACTAACAACCCTTATAGCTTCACCATGGATGACGACATCAATCTGTATGCTAAAGCAGTATTAATGACGACTACTATCACGCTTGATGCAAACGGTGGTGCGGGTGGAACCTCGTCTGTTACAGCAACACATGGTAGTAACTCTTTATCTTCTTCCATTACCAAGCCGACCCGTACCGGTTATACTCTTTCTGGATGGTACACAGAGGAAAGCGGAGGAACACAAGTTATCTTGTCCTCCGGATATACTAAAGGAAGTGTTTCCGGCTACACAGATGCCAGCGGTAATTGGACATATACAGAAAGCACTCTTACGCTTTATGCTCACTGGACAGAGCAGAAAAAAACTCTTACACCGACGGTAAATTATAATGGAGGAGCGACTCCAAGTCCTGCATACACAGCGACATCAGCTAACACCGTCGGTGTTGCCACGACCACTGTACTGACGGCCTCAGAACCAAATGCAGAGCATTACACATTTGCAGGTTGGACACTTACGAACCTGACAGTAACAAGTGGGAATGCTGCTACTGACCGCATTATTACGGTTAAGATAACCGATTATTCACAAGCTATTTCGGCTGTAGCAAATTATACGGAGGTACTGACCAGCCGTTGGCACTTGGTGGGTGAGAGTTCTGACTTCCCTGATGGTTGGAATGTCAATTCGACCACGATGATGCAGAAAAAGACAGGTCACTCGACAGAAGACGCTGTTTATTTTACGGTGGACGTAAACTCTACGGATGCTAAAGAATTCAAAATTGTGGATGACAATGGTGCAAGTGCTGATATATGGTATGGCTATAGCAATGAAGCTCAGTACCAGCGCAATTGGACTAGCACAAACACTTATACCATATATAGTGGGTCTGGTAATGGTCAAAACTTAAAATATACTCCTACCGTAGTAGGTCCATATGAGTTTAAAGTTGACTATTCTGATGCAGACAATGTAGCTGTAACTGTTACATTCCCGACATCGTACACGCTGACCTATGACATCGGTACGGTAAAGGGTAACAACGGTAGTATTTCTACCAGCCCATCCACATCAAGCGGAAGTAAGGTACTAAGCGGCACTGATGTTACTCTTACTGGTCCTGCTGCTGCAGCAGGTTATACCTGGAAAGGTTGGTACACGAACGCAGGCGGCACAACAGGTCACATTGAAGACGACACCCGCGCTATCACGGTAACCATGAATGCCGACAAGACGCTGTATGCTTGCTATACGGAGAACAACTACACCGTTACTGTCAATGCAGGAGCTGGCGGTAGTGTAGCTTCCGGAAGCGTAACGGGTCATGTCAGCACGAAAGTAACGCTGCCAACGGCGACTCCTAGCACGGGCTATTACTTCACGGGTTGGGAAGTAACCAGCGGAACAGCAACACTGACTAGCGAGTCGAGCGCGAATGCAGCACAAATCAACGGCATGACAGCCGCTGTGACCGTGCGTGCGAACTTCGCTCCGATTTGGTATCTCAAGGGTGATTTCAACTCTTGGGGAGAAGGAAATCCGATTGCTCTGGCAAGTGCTACTTCCGGCTCTGTAACTTTGACTACTACGTCGGCTAAATTGTCGAATAGCAAGTTTAAGATTTGGAACAAGCAAACAGACACCTATTACCAGAAAGCAAACCATGCTATTACCCGTGCAGCAAATACGGCGAGTGGTGGTTGGACAAATGGCGGAACAAGCAACGACATGAAGTTCAACAGCGATGTCATCGGTGATTATATATTTGCTGTGACATTGTCATCCAACATTCCTTCCGCACTAACCGTCACCTATCCGGCGGCATATACCGTAACGTTCGGCATGGGTACTGGTGGTAGTACGATTACTGCAAGCACACCAAGTGCAGGTGGATCATTCACTTCGGGTGATTATGTGGCTTCCGGTGCTGATGTGACTTTCACTCAAACAGCTTCTTCAACCGGATACACCTTTACGGGTTGGTACACAACGAAGGATACGGGAGGTTCTGCTGTTACCGGCATGGGCGTTAGCGACAATGTATTAGAGAACGTCACGGCAAACAAAACCGTTTGGTCACGTTATACCGCTAACAATTATACCGTAACGTTTGATAAGAACGGAGGAACAGTAACTCCATCTCCGACCAGCAAGAGTGTGACCTTCGGCTCGGCATATGGTGAATTACCCAGCGGAATGAAACACACAAGCAAGACCTTCGTAGGATGGTTCACAGAAAGCAGCGGCGGAACACTAGTTACTGCAGAAACTATAGTCAGCACGGCAAGTAACCACACGTTGTACGCACAGTACGAGGATGTATACTCTGTGAACGTGGACTTCAAGTGTGGGGGTGCTAAAATCTATCCATCAACGGTTGTGAACGCTTCTCCGACCGCTTTGAGACCGACCATTACTGCGCCAGAGATCTTCGGTTATAGTTTCGTTAATTGGACCGGTGATGATGTTACTCCTGCAAGTGCGACAAGCGCGACAACAACTATTACAGCTACCGCAGCAACAACTATTACTGCAAACTATGCTGAAGTTCCAACGGTTTACTTCAAGAACAACCTTGAATGGGATTCCGTATTCGTATCGTTCGATATTACGTGGACTACAGCCGGCGAAAAACAAGTGCCCAATAACAGCGGTAAGCCCTATTATGCTATGAAGCAAATTGGTACGACGGATATCTACTATTGCGAGATTCCGAGCACCTATACTGCCAGCAACTATGCAAGTTGGAGCGCAAATATTGCCTTCGACAACCAGAACTACAACCACAAGGCCACCACTACCCATACCGGAAATATGACGAGCTTCTACCAAGGCGAGTTCACCGGTCGTGGAGACTTTGACCCGAAAGCTACGTTGTTTATCCCATACAATGGCGATACCGAAGCACGTAATGGCGGTACGTTCTACAAGACCGGTTGCTGGATGAAATATAACTCCACCGAATCAGGGTATCAACTGAATATGAATGAGTGGGTAACGGGAGAACATGATGATCTGGCAACTCCAAATCTTACTGCTCCAACTGCAGGAGGATACGAGTTCTCTGCTACTGTTAACTTGTCAAATGCTGACTATAGTTATGGTTTCAAACTATACAAACAATATCAAAAGAACACAACGGATCTTTGGTACACCAATACCGGCACTATTAATGCCAGCACAGAGAGCTTGCCTTGGCATTTCTGGGCGGGTAGCACTATTACCGAAACTTCTCAACGTTGCGAATTACATACGGAGGCTGTCGGCGACTATAAGATCTCCGTTTCGTTTGCAACGGGTAGGCCGATGGTAAATGTCGAGTATCCGACTCAGGTAGGCGATTGGCGTCTGGCTTACAACGACCGTATCGCATGGTCGGGCGACGCACATGCCGCAGATTGGTATATCTATTCACGCGTTATCAAAGCGAAAGCCGATGCAGAGGATCTCGTATCCTTCTACGTAAGCAAAGCTGTCGGCGCGAACGCGCATATCGAGTTGCAGAAATGTACGGATATTAATCCTTCGACCGGCGCAGAGACATGGACCAAACAAGGTGACAATCTTGACCTCTCATCCATCACCGGAACCGGTATCTATAACTTCAAGGTTACGCAGAATGGAAGCAAAGTCGCTACCGCGGCTTATGATGGAGCTTATGAAGGCAACTTCTACATTCGCACCGATGCTTCGGATGGCGGATGGACGAACTACATCAGTTCAGGCAAGAACGTAATGACCTATTCGGAGTACGCAAAAGACTACAGCGGCTTCACGCACTACTATATGCGCTTCGTGGAGACCGGTACGAACATCAAGTTTTGTATCGCCAACGACTATAGTCCGTGCCTCACGGAGTATTGTATAGACGATGACTATACAGGTGAGTATATCGAGGCTAAGGGCAATGTACGCTACATGTGGGATCATCGCACGAATAAAGTCAGCCGCGCGTACATCAGCGGTTCTTCCGTAGTTTCCGACCGATTCCTCGTGCTGGAAGGAAATACCATGATTATGGCGGAAGACGGCACACCTCTGGCTATTGCTGGTCTGAATGCAAACGAGAAGAACTTTGCCGATGACCAGAACTGGATTTACGAAGCAACTATTAAGGCAAAGCCAACAGCACGCGTTAAGTTGACTGCTAAGTTCAATAATCAGGTTCAGTACTTCAAGGGTTCAGAAGGTGCGTTTGCAGAAGGAACAACTGTACAACTGATCGGCGGTACGGGTGATGACGCATACAAGATACGCGTTATCTATGATTTCAAGACCAACCGATTGGTAGGAGCTTGGCTGCCGGATGATGAGACGGTGATTAGTAGCGATTGGCCGATAGATGCGGACATTATGGTGCTCCGTTATCACCAAGAAGGCGCGAAACAAATTAAGTTCTCCGGAAGCGGCGCATTGAGCGATGTGAAGACCGTATATGGAGCAATGCAGTTCAATAAATACCGTGTCAACAATAAAAGAGAAACTGCTCCACATGCCAACCTCGGATTGTCTAACTATGAGCGCGACTTGTACTGGATATCCTTCCCGTTTGAAGTGAAACTGAGTGACGTATTCGGTTTCGGAACCTACGGCAAGCACTGGATTATTGAGTACTACGACGGAAAGACTCGTGCTGCAAACGGCTTCTGGGCAGACAGCGATCCTAACTGGAAGTTCGTAACACCGAGTATGCGTAATAACGGCTACGTACTTAAAGCCAACCAAGGATATGTCCTTGCATTGGATCTGGATAATATGACCGAGGAGTCCGATGTCTGGGCTTATGGCACAGAGAATGTCTATCTGTACTTCCCGTCGACGGCTCATGTAAGCGACATCGATGCGATGGACAGTAAGACGATTAGTATTGACCAAACAGGCTATGAGTGTACGATTAATCGTGGCACGCCGGATGGTGACCGTCGCGTAAAAGACAGTTACTGGCATGTGCTTGGCGTACCGAGTTATGCTAACGCAAGCCATGAAACGGCAAATGCATGGACAGGAACAGTACCGAATATCGATCCGGATAACTGGACATCATCAGCTCCGTATATTTACGAGTGGGTTCCTTCAACCAACAAGTACACCGTTCATAGCAGTTCGTCAATGACATTCTTGCCGATGCATAGTTATTATGCTCAATATGCGCAAACGACTATCACTTGGACGAACATCAATGCAACTCCTGCGGCTTTGGTTGCACGTCGCAATGCGGCCCGCAAGAGCAATTATGAGTTCCGCATGGAAATGACTCTGGGCGATGAGGTAGCAGACCAGACCTTTGTTAGCTTCCGCGATGATGAAGCCGTTACGAATGAGTTTGACTTTAGCTACGACTTGAGTAAGATTACCAATGGTTCGTTTGCAAAGACTAACTGCATCTACACGCTGATTGGCTATGAGCGCGCTGCAGCTAACTGTTTGCCATTAGAAACAGAGGCAACCACTATCGTTCCTGTAGGCGTTAACATAGCGACCGCCGGCGAGTACACAATTGCTATCCCGAGCGGAACAAGCGGCGTAGGTGTGACACTGGTAGATAACGAGACGGGACTCCGCACCAACCTTGCGCTGGAGGATTACACCGTTGCGCTGGAGGCCGGCACGCAAGACGACCGGTTCTACTTAGAGATCTCGCCGATCAAGCACGTCGCGACGGACATCGAGAATGTACAAAATGACGAAACCCAAAATGCAAAGGCACGCAAGGTTATCATCGATCAGAAGATGTACATCATCAAAGATGGTAGAGTATTTGACGCACAAGGTGCGAGAGTAAAATGATGTATAAGGTATGAGTGAATTAGTGAATTAGAGAATTAGAGAAAGGATGAAAGATATGAAAACGAAACTTTATATAAGCATTTTATTCTGCATCGTAGCAGCCAATACTTGGGCACAGACCTACCGGAACACCTATACTCCCAGCGAACCGCGGGAGTATGAGGTGATCCAGAGCCAGCAGATCATGAAAACCGGCGCGCATGACGGAACGATCTATGAGCCGTTCAGCAGCACTACTCCGTCCGAGCAGAGTGTTATAGGAGCGGCACAGACCACTTCCAACGGTCCTCACCGTGCTAAAAGGGATTTCGATACTCCGGGTGAGGAAAACCAATCCAACGAGTTCCCTCTCGGCGATGCGGCGCTGCCGTTGATGCTGTTCGCCGTTGCTTTTGGCGGGGTGATTGCCTTCCGCCGGAGACGGGAGGCGTGATAACAGCAAACATACCCGAATTATAGCCTGCAGCAATGCGGGCTATAGTTTTTTTGCGCAGCCAATTTGGTTTTAGTAAATAAACAAAAATACCAAAAATAATTATTGAACTCTTGCATATGTCAGAAAAAAGTTGTACTTTTGCAGCGCAAAAGTTTAAATGACAAAAAAACTGCCAATCATGGAAGCTGCATTAAAACAACCGATGAGCCAAGGAGGTTATGGAACAATCTCTGAGGAAAAATGGAACAGTCTGCATACCGTAGATGAACTGGATGCAACGTTGAAGGAGATCATCCACAACCATTTTCATGCATGAGAACATTGGAAGTGCGCATAGATGATGGAGTTTTCCTCGATTTAACTGAGTTTTACAAATTCAGTCTCCGGAAACATCCTGCGTTAGACGAAATTACGGTATTGAAGAAAGAGCAACGTCTTATCCAATCCTTAAAGGACTTAGGCAAATATGCTCTAACAGACAATACGCCTGTGCGGCATATCCCTTGGATTCGAAAAGGATATAAAGATTATTATATCGAGGGTTTCCACTTCGGATATAAAATCGAGACTTTGCCCTCCGGCGAACAAGTAGTAGTTGTATACGAAGCGCTCCACGAATTATTATTCGTATAACGCACAACAAATAAGTAAAAACCTAATTATAGCCTGCAGCGATGCGGGCTATAGTTTTTTTTGCGCAGCCAATTTGGTTTTAGTAAATAAACATAGATAAACTCCTCCGTATGAGTTAGCATGGTATACGGCCCACGCGGCCTTAGCATACTTGTCTACTAATACGCGCTCACAAGCGAGCTTGCAGCGCGGCTTACTAGCCAACTCCGCCGCACAAGAGTTGCGACATACCATACTACCTCATCCGTCGGCGATAAACAAAAATAAAAATTATTTAAATCGAATTATTGAAATCGAATAATTATAAGTATAATAATTGAAGGCATAATTATTGAGATCGGATTATTCAAATCGAATAATTGTAATTTAATTACGCTTGGAAGCGTAACGCTTAGAGGCGTAATAAGGACGAAAAATATGCAAAATTATTGAAATTTAATTATTTAATTTGCATAATTCAAAAAAATGTAGTACCTTTGCGGGCAAAATAGAAAATATCTATACGATGGATAAAATCACCAACCCATTTATCGTACAAGGCGACATCCCCGAGGCGTATTTCTGCGACCGCGAAAAGGAGACAGAGCATTTGATACGGTATATAACAAACGGCAATAATGTCGTTCTGTCTGCTCCGCGGCGCGTCGGGAAAAGCAAACTGATTGCACACTGCTTTGCACAACCGGAGATTAAAAAGCATTACTACACCATCTTCGTGGATATTCTGCAGACCAACAATCTGCAGGAGTTCACATACGAATTGGGAAAAGCCGTGTTTGGAATTACCGGTTCTCTCGGCAGTAAGATGCTGAAGTTATTCGGGCAAACCGTTCACTCGCTACGTGGAGAATATACGATAGACCCGATGACGAATCTGCCTAAATTCAGCATGGCTCTCGGGCATATCGAAAATCCGACATATACCATAGAGGAGGTGTTCGAGTTTCTCGAAAAAGCCGACAAACCATGTATTGTGGCGATTGACGAGTTTCAGCGCATAGCTCAATATCCGGAGAAGAATGTAGAGGCTATTCTGCGCACACATATCCAGCGTATGCGTAATTGCAACTTTATTTATGCCGGTTCTGAAAGACACCTATTGGGCCAGATGTTCTTAGACTATAACCGTCCCTTCTATCAGAGCTCGTCCATGATGAACTTGGAAAAGATAGAGCGAAACAAATATAGCGCTTTTGCCGTCAAGCATTTTAATGAGTTCGGGAAGAGCATCACCGAAGAGAATGTCAACCGCGTATACGATTTATTCGACGGCAACACGTTCGCGATGCATAAAACGCTGAACGTAGCCTTCTCTATCACGCCGGAAGGGAACGAATGCGATCTACCTACCCTTCGCAAAGCGATAGAGAACATCTTGGGCGAAAGCGACCACGATTTTCGCGCCAGATTGATGCCTATGAGTTTGCCGCAAAAAGAAGTACTCTACGCGATTGCACGCAGCGGCATTGCTACGCAGATTACCGGCGCTGATTTCTTAAAAAAGCACCATTTAGGTTCCTCCAGTTCTGTACAATCGGCGGTTCGCAAACTGCTGGCAGACGGATGGATTACAGAGTACTACAATGCTGATGGTAAGAAATGCTATCAGCTATACGACTATTTCCTGACCCTGTGGATTCAGCAGAATTACGGAAGAGGATACGAATTATAATTGATTATTGATGATTGATAATTGAAAATTAGTTAGCTCTATGCTTTTGAATATACTGAAATCAAAGATTCACCGCGTACAGGTGACAGAGGCGAACCTCGAGTATATCGGTTCCATCACGATCGACGAGGCACTCATGGAAGCGGCGAATATCGTTGCCGGCGAACGCGTGCAGGTAGTGGATAACACCAACGGTGCGCGGCTGGAGACATACGTGATAGCCGGCAAACGCGGGTCGGGGTGCATATGCATCAACGGCGCGGCGGCGCACTTAGTGCACGTGGGCGACACGGTGATTATCATGGCGTACGCGATGATGACGCCGGAAGAAGCACGCTCGTTTAAGCCCGCGATTGTTTTTCCTGTGAATAATAAAATTTAATGGTAAATAAACAAAGATAAACACTGCTTGCATTGGTTGTTTGCGCTTAACGCGCTGCGAGTGACCGCCCAGCCTGCCTACTTACAAGTAAACTTAATGTAGTCCGTCAGGACGACCCCTCACCGCCAACGGCGGTAAACATCCAACGCCAGCAGCGATAAAAAGAAATAAATTATTCATCCGCGACGAATTTTATCTATGTTTATCGCCGAAGTTGGCTATTAACTCGCAAGAGTGTTGAGCACAAAATCCACAGGACTGAATTATGGCATTTTTTGAATTACATAGCGAGGCGAAGGGCGTCGGGCCGAGGGCGGGAGTGATACATACCGACCACGGCGATATCCTCACGCCGATATTTATGCCCGTCGGAACAGCCGGGACGGTGAAAGGTGTGCAGCGCAAGGAGTTGGAGGAAGACATCAAGGCGCAGATCATCCTCGGCAATACCTATCATCTCTTCCTGCGTCCGGGAACGGAGATCCTGCGTCAGACCGGCGGATTACACCGATTCGAAGGTTGGACACGGCCGATATTGACGGACTCGGGCGGTTTTCAGGTGTTCAGTCTGACGGATATCCGCAAGATGACCGAAGAGGGCGTACGGTTTAGCAGTCATATCGACGGCCGCAAACTGATGTTCACCCCGGAATCGGTGATGGACATCGAGCGCGAGATAGGCGCCGACATCATGATGGCTTTCGACGAGTGCTGTCCCGGCACGGCGGACAAGAAATACGCGAAAGACTCGATGGACCGCACGCACCGGTGGCTGGACCGCTGCATCGCGCGCTTCGACGGTACGGACGATCTGTACGGCTACAAGCAACACCTGTTCCCGATTGTGCAGGGTTGCACCTATACCGACTTGCGGCAGGACGCGTGCAAGCGCTTGCGGGATCTGGACCGCGACGGCTATGCGATAGGCGGACTGGCGGTAGGTGAACCGACGGAAGTGATGTACGAGATGATCGAGGCGTGCAACGACATATTGCCGACCGAAAAACCCCGTTATCTGATGGGCGTCGGGACACCGTGGAACATCCTCGAGGCGATCGAGCGCGGCGTGGATATGTTCGACTGCGTGATGCCGACCCGCAACGGCCGCAACGGAATGATTTTCACCTGGAACGGCGTGATGAATCTGCGCAACAAGAAATGGGAGGACGACTTCACGGAACTGGATCCGGCGGGCACGAGTTATGTCGATCACGCGTACACTCGCGCGTACGTTCGACATTTAATACACGCGCAGGAGATGTTAGGACTCGAAGTGCTGTCGATTCATAACCTCGCGTTCTATCTCGACCTCGTGACGCAGGCAAGGGAGCATATCCTCAAGGGCGATTACGAGAGCTGGATGCAAGGCGTGATGCCGGCGCTCATGACGCGGCTGTAGCTATTTTATGGTAAATAAAAAGAAATAAAATCTGCTTGCATTGGCTGTTTGCGCTTGACGCGCTGCGAGTGCCGCACTCCACCGCGCCGTTTACAAATATATTTGACACGTCTCGATAGAGCACGTCCCTCACCGCCAAAGGCGGTAAACATCCAACGCCAGCAGCGATAAATTTAAATAAAGCATTTCCTCTACAGGTTATTTGTTTAGCAGGAATTCTACTAAGGCACGCAAGCAGAAAGGTTACAATAAGTAAAAAATATCAATACTATTATGGCATACACCCTTAAGCGCATAGCAGACACGCACCCGGAATGGGTAAATGAGTTAAAGCAGAAATGCTACGCCATCAATGGATGCTTATTAACAGTACACAATGATTTGGGACCGTTCCTAAACGAATACATGTACCAAGATGCTTTACAAATCTTATTAGATGAGAAGCAAATCCCCTACCAACGAGAGTACTATTTTAGCATTGAGTACCGCGGTAAGAAAATTGCGCATAAGCATTACGTGGATTTCTTAGTAGAAGACCAGATTATCGTAGAATGCAAGGCGGTAGAAAAATTATGCGTAGAGCATAGGCAGCAATTATGGAACTACATGCGGCTAACCGGGAAGACCATTGGTATCCTATATAATTTCGGTCCCGCCAAGCATCAGTCGGAGCACTACTATTTGGATAAGGATGGCACAATGTACATGTTTTAAATTTTAATGGTAAATAAAAATAGATAAAGTCCTTCGCCGGCAATATGCCTTAACAGGCCGTTCGCGTTCCACGCCATACCGCGCCCTTAAAAGTAAACTTTACGTGCCCGTTAGGGCATCGGACCGCACCTCCAAAGGAGGTAATTGCCGCCAAAGGCGATAAAACTATAATAAATTATGGATGTGCGGTGTAGCCATTGGGCTACCGTCAAATGTATTTGTAAGGGTAGTCGTTGGGGATTCAGCGCAGAGGCTTGCATGAGCCTATGACAGAGCGGAAGAGTTTATTTAGGTTTATTTACATAAAAAAGAGAGGAGCGCCACGCGGCAAGGAGATACTTCTCCGACGAGCGGGAGGCAAAATGCAAATGAAAAGACTCGACTGGTACATAATCAAGAAGTTTTTAGGTACGTTCTTTTTCTCGATCGTGCTGATATTGTCTATCGCTATCGTATTTGACATGACGGAGAAGATGGACGATTTCTTTGAGCACCAAGTGCCGCTCAAGGAGATTGTCTTCGATTATTACCTGCCGTTTATCCCGTATTACATGAATATGTTCAGTTCGCTGTTCATCTTCATCTCCGTCATCTTCTTCACCAGTAAGATGGCGGGAAATTCGGAGATTATCGCCATTCAAGCTGCCGGCGTGAGTTACCACCGGATGATGGTTCCCTACGCCATTTCGGCGACGATACTTTTTGCTTTGGGCGTCTTTCTCGGAGGCTGGGTCATCCCGCGCAGCGCCGCGCGAATGCTCAATTTTACCGACAAATACGTGGAACATTTCACGACGGAGAACGCCCGCAATATCCAGTTGGAAGTGGAGCCCGGTACGATTTTGTATATCGAGTCTTTCCAACGCCGCTCGGAGATCGGCTACCGCTGCTCGATCGAGTATTTCGAAGGCAAGACGCTCGTTTCGCGTCTGACGGCTGACCGCATCTATTACGATTCCTTGGAATACTGGCACCTTGACCATTATACGCAGCGCACGTTTGTGGGGCTGCGAGAGAGTTTAGAGCGGGGTATGCGCAAGGATATCACGCTGCCGATCATTCCCGATGAGCTATTTATCACCGCGCAGCAGGCCCAACAGATGACCACGCCGGAATTGCGGCACTATATCAAGCGCCAGTTAGAGCGCGGCAGCGGCAACGTCAAACCCTTCGAAGTGGAATACCACAAGCGTTGGGCGATGCCTTTGGGCGCATTTATCATGACGCTGCTCGGCGTGACGATGTCCAGCCGGCGCCAACGCGGCGGCATGGGAAAGAATCTGGGACTCGGCATTGTGCTCACCGCCGGATATATCCTTTTCTCTACCGTAAGTACCACATTCTCAGTGAATAACGTCATGTCGCCTCTCATGGCGGCTTGGCTTCCGAACCTCGTATTCTTAGCGATTTCTATTCCGCTGTATATTCGCGCAAGTCGATAAAAATACAAATTGTCAACTCGATTGCACATTTTGTAGAAATTTGTCACTTTTCGGCGAATATATTTGCACATCTCCACGAAAGGCAGTACTTTTGCGACGTTTTTCGATGACACCTGCTCTCAAGGTACGCGAAGTGTCGCGGGATGCCCACGCATTGGTGCGAACGAAAAACAGGTATTAGTCTTAAAAAGAAAGGAACTAACTATGAAAACGTATTTGAGAAAAGTTAGTTATCTGTTGACATTCTGCTGCCTGATGGCAGGCTTTACTTTCGCGGACGCCGCAAAAAACAATGATAATTTCACTGTTCGCTTCCGCGAGAACACGCTGGTAGTGACATCTGCAAAGATGGAAGAAGCACGCATCTACACGCTGCAGGGCAAGCTTCTCCAGAAAGAGCGTGGCAACTTCGTAGAATTCGAATTAGACCGTGGTACGTACCGCCTCTATGCGAAGGTCAACGGAGAAACCGTTTCCCGCAGAATTGAGTTGCGCTAAACCCAAAGAGAGCCCTTGCGGCTCTTTTTTTTTATGTTAAATTTTGTAGTAACTTCGGCACGCCCCTTCCCCTACGGGGTGGGTTCCCTCCGAAGTTACGTTCGCACTTTCGTGCAAACTACAAGCTTTTAAGCAAACAAAAACACGCTTGTGCAAGCACAGACTACTTTTTTTACTTAAAAACTTGCAAATTTGAAAAAATTGTAGTAACTTTGCAGCCAAATTGGATTATAAGGCGAAAAATGAGAAGAAATATAGCCATTATTGCCGGCGGAGACAGCAGCGAACATGAGGTGTCGCTTCGTTCGGCGGCAGGTATCTATTCCTTTATGGACAAGGAGCGCTACGATTGCACGATCGTGGTGTTTGACGGTAAGAATTGGCACACCGAAGCCGGTGAGCCGATCGATAAGAACGATTTTTCTTTTACGCGCGGGGGCGTGAAGCACACCTTCGATTTCGCGTACATCACGATACACGGTACGCCGGGCGAGAACGGCATTCTGCAGGGATACCTCGACATGATCGGCATGCCTTACTCCTGCTGCGGAGTCTTGGCCGCAGCGCTGACGTTCAACAAGTACGCCTGCAACCACTACCTGTCGTATTTCGGATTCCATATCGCGAACAGCATGATGCTGCGTAAGGGGCAGAAGTTGCCCAACGCGCCGAAGATTGCGGAGACCTTAGGTCTGCCCTGTTTCATCAAATCGAACGTGGGCGGTTCGAGTTTCGGTTGCACGAAAGTGAAGACCGTCGAAGAGGTCTATCCCGCTATCGAGCGCGCGTTCCAAGAAGGCGACGAGGTGATCTGCGAGTCGTTTATGCAAGGCACGGAGGTGACCTGCGGCGTCTATAAGACGAAGGACAAAGCGGTGGCTTTCCCCATCACGGAGGTCGTCACGCACAACGAGTTCTTCGACTATAACGCGAAGTACAAAGGCGAGGTCGATGAGATCACACCGGCGCGTATTCCGGATGCGGTGCGCGACAAAATCCAAGCCGAGACACTGCGTCTGTACGACATCATCGGCGCACAGGGCATCATCCGCGTGGATTGGATTATTACGGGTGACAAGATCAACCTCCTTGAAGTGAATACGACGCCGGGAATGACACCGACGAGTTTTATTCCGCAGCAAGTAAGAGCCGCGGGGCTCGACATAAAGGACGTGCTAACGGATATTATCGAAAACAAGTTTTCGAATTGATAATTGATGATTGATAATTGATGATTGATATTATCAAGGAAATAGAGAATCTGGATTGGAGCAAGGAGCCGAAGGGGCTGTATGAACCGATTGCGTACACCTTGGCTTCCGGCGGGAAGCGTTTGCGTCCCACCCTCGCCCTGATTGCGGCGGAGGTGATTATGAACGAAGGTCTGCTGAACGGCGATGCGATAGAACATACCGTACCGGCGGCGTTGGCGCTGGAGATTTTCCATAACTTCACGCTGCTGCACGACGATGTGATGGACCGCGCAGCGGTTCGCCGCGGAAGACCGACCGTGCACGTAAAATGGAATGACAACACCGCGATCCTTTCCGGCGACCAGATGCTCATCGAGGCCTATAAGCAATTGGCGCAAGTGCCGGCAGACAAGTTACCGCAAGTGCTGAGATGGTTCAACGAGATGGCGACGGGAATATGCGAGGGGCAGCAGTATGACGTGGATTTCGAGCACCAGCGCCAAGTAAGCATCGAGGACTACATGATGATGATTGAGAAGAAGACCTCCGTGCTGATTGCCAATGCGCTGCGGACGGGCGGATATATCGCCGGTGCGAACCCTGCGCAACAGGAAGCGCTCTACCAATACGGCCTGCATATCGGTTTGGCGTTCCAGATCCAAGACGATATATTGGATGTGTACGGTGACCCGAAGACTTTCGGCAAAGCTATCGGCGGCGATATCTGCTGCAACAAAAAGACCATCCTGTTGCTCACGGCGCTGGAGCAGGCCGACGATCAGACGAAAGCCGAGTTGCAGCAGTGGCTCGATGTTTCCGACCGCGATGCGGAGAAGATTGCCACCGTGACGGAGCTGTACAACCGCTTGGGAGTACGCGAACGCGTAGAAGAAGTGATGGAGCAACATACCGCTCTGGCGCTCGCGCAACTCGATAAGTTGCCGCAGAACGCCGCTTGCGAGAAGTTGCGTACGCTCGCCGAGCGGCTCGTCACGCGAAAGAGTTAAAGAATTAAAGATTAAAGAATTAAAGATATGCCTTACCGTCGATTACCAAACACGGACCAAGCACGACTCCATGCGCTGCAGAACGCTATCCAGCGCGCGCAGACGGCGGACTTCACCGAGCAGGTGATTCCGTACAAAGTGCTGAGTGAAGCACAGCGGTTCCTCGTCTCGTTCGAGAACACCGTGATGCAGTCGAAAGACAACTACACCTCGACCGTCAATGCGAACAAGCAGTACCGTCATATCGTGCAGAATGCGCGTATGTACATCTCGCATTTCATCCAGGTGCTCAACCTCGCTGTCATTCGCGGAGAGATCAAGAAAGAGCAGAAGTTGCTGTACGGCTTAGACCCTCACCAGCATGTCGTACCGGATTTGTCCACAGAGGAGTACTTGCTCGAATGGGGAAAGAAGATCATCGAGGGCGAACAGAAACGTATGGCCAACGGTGGTTTCCCGATCTACAACCCCGCCATCAACAAGGTGAAGGTGCATTACGACATCTTCTGCGAGCACCAGCGTCAGCACACTTTCCATGTGCAGAACACGGAGCGCGTGCACGGCGACTTGGAGCCGCTGCGTGCACAGGCGGACGCGATTATCCTGAACATGTGGAACCTCATTGAGGATTTCTATAAAGACCTATTGCCCTACGCGAAGTTGATGAAATGCCAGTTATACGGCGTAATATACTATTACCGCAAGGGCGAAAGAAAACTTACGGCCGAGAGCGACCGTAAGTTACAGGAGATACGGGACAGTCAACCGACTATCCAATGGTCTGTTGAGGAGTGATGACGCGATGCACGTTATGATCGCGGAAGAGATGCGGGATGTCGTGTTTCTTTAACTGGAACGCATAGCAGATACCGAATTTCTTCACTCCCGGGTGCTTACGAAGGAACTTATCGTAATACCCGCCGCCGCGACCGATACGGTGACAATGGTGATCAAACACCACGCCGGGGACAAGCATCAAGTCGATAGGACCTTTCCAAGTCGGCGTCTGGGGTTCGGGAACGCCCAAACGACCCTTACGCATCATGTCCTCGCCGTCATAGGGACGGACCTCTATCGAATAACGATGGGTGACAGGGAAAAGGAAAGTTTTTTGATCCTGATACTTGGCGAGCAGCGGACGAAGGTCCACCTCGTTATGCACAGGGTAATAGATGAGCACCGTTTGGGCATCGCGGAAAGCAGCCATCTGCTCAATCTGCGCACAGATACGCGCAGAGTCCGCAGCGACATCCTCGGGCGACAACATACGACGACGCTGCTCCACAATAGCGCGAAGCGCGGCCTGCTCGCGACGGATTCGCACCCACGGAAGCCAGGACTTGATGTCATGTATTTGAGAGTCGAACAACATGTGTAATGTGTAATGTGTAATGTGTAATGTTTAGTGGTTTTACCTTTGCGGGTGCAAAGGTACAAAAAAAAATTGATATGCGCAAATATTTCTATATATTATTGTCGATTTTTCTCGTGAGCCTCACCGGTTGCGAGGGCGGAGGCAGTGCTTCGGTTCCTTCATCCGTAGCCAAACTGAGTGTGTTCTACTTCGCGGCGAATGATTCGAATCCGGGTTTGGCGGAGGCGGTCTTCACGATTGAGGAGCGCCTGGACACGGGTTTGGTTTGGAACAAAGACTCGATGCTTTTCGGTACGCGTTTGGACAGCGTCGTGCCCAAGTTCTCCTTCGCGGCTACGCCGAGTGCGGCCTACCTGCATATGAAGGACACGTTCATCGCGCTCTCGGGTTACGACACGCTGGATTTCAACGTAAGGCCTATCTACCTCACGATTCGTTCCGGCGACCGCTCGACTATCAAAACCTATGAGATACGCGCGACCGTGCATCAGGCGGATCCGGACCTCTATACATGGGATGTCCTCACGCCGCAGATATACGAGGTTGAAGACAGCGAGCAGAAAGTAGTGGAGTTAGACGACAGCTTCGTGCTCATCAAGTCCAACGGTTTTGCGCTGCGCGCGTACCAGTCCGAAGACGGAGCCGAATGGCTCGACCTCGGTAGCCCCACCGGTCTGCCGGCCGGCACGAAGGTACGCCAGATGATCAGCGACGGCAAAACACTGTACTACGGTCAGGACAACAAGATATACACCAGTACGGATGCCGTCACATGGACTGCGCATACCGTGAACTATCCCGTCGTGACGATGCTGATGTACTGGAACAACCTGATTTGGGCATTAGTAGAAAACAACGGTTATGAGTTGGCATGGTGGGAGGACGAGGCATTAGCGCTGAGCGGCATGCGTCCGCAAGGCTCGTTCCCCGTAAGCGATTTCGGTACGGTGGTGTTTCAGAGTGCGAGCCTGCGCGAACGCGCGATGATCATCGGCGGCTATGCCGACAACGGCGAGTCGCTTAACACGCGCTGGAACTTCGAGTACTCGACCCATCCTATGCCGAAGGGCGAATACCGCATGGAGGAGTTCTCGATTGACCGACCGAAGTTCACCCGTCTGACCGGCATCTCCGTCATCTGGTACAACAACCGGTTGATGATGTTCGGCGGCGTGGATGAGAAGATGAGTTATCTCGGCCGCGAGATCCTGATCTCCGAGGACGAGGGCCTCAACTGGACGAAAGCCGACTCGACGAAGAACCAGTTGCCGGAAGTGTATCGCGCAAGGCAGAAACAGACGGCTATCGTGCGCGGCAACTACATCTACCTCTTCGGAGGACAGGATGCGGACATCTCCTATAGCGATGTCTATCGGGGATATCTGAACTCCATCGGATGGAATTCAAACAATTAACTAAAATATTACTATTATGACTATCAAAGATTTCCAATTCGCCGGCAAGAAGGCGATTGTACGTGTCGATTTCAATGTGCCTCTGGATGAGAACGGTCACATTACCGACGACACCCGTATCCGCGGTGCATTACCCACTCTCAAGCACATTCTCGACGAGGGCGGCGCACTGATCATCATGAGCCACATGGGCAAACCGAAAGGTAAAGTACAGGCTAAGTACAGCCTCAGCCAGATTGTAGATGCAGTAGCTGCTGCGCTCGGTCGTCCCGTTCAGTTCGCCGAGGACTGCGCAAAGGCTCAGGACCAGGCTGCTGCTTTGAAACCGGGTGAGGTATTGCTGCTGGAGAACCTGCGTTTCTATCCGGAAGAGGAAGGCAAACCCGTAGGTATCGAGAAAGAAGATCCGGCTTACGAGCCCGCCAAGAAAGAGATGAAAGCGCGTCAGAAAGAGTTCGCGAAAGTGCTCGCTTCGTACGCAGACTGCTACGTGATGGACGCTTTCGGTACAGCGCACCGCAAACATGCTTCGACGGCTGTCATCGCGGATTATTTCGATGCAGACCACAAGATGCTCGGTTTCCTGATGGAGAAAGAGGTTGCTGCTGTGGATGCTGTGCTCGGCGACATCAAGCGCCCGTTCGTAGCCATCATGGGTGGATCGAAAGTAAGTTCGAAGATCGGTATCATCGAGAACCTGCTCGGCAAGGTGGACAAACTGATTCTCTGCGGCGGTATGACCTATACGTTCGCGAAAGCGCACGGCGGCGAGATCGGCGGTTCGATCGTAGAGCTCGACAAACTCGATGTAGCGCTGGGCGTAGAGGAGTTGGCGAAGAAGAACGGCGTAGAGCTCGTGCTCGCTCCGGATGCTATCTGCGCTGACAGCTTCAGTAATGACGCTAACCAGAAGATCTTCCCGTCGAACGCTATTCCTGAGGGTTGGGAAGGTCTGGATGCCGGTCCCAAGGCACAGGAGAACTTCCGCAACGCCATCAAGGGCGCCAAGACCATTCTATGGAACGGCCCTGCAGGTGTATTCGAGTTCGATAATTTCTGCGGCGGTAGCCGTGCTATCGGCGAGGCAATCGCAGAGGCTACGAAGAACGGCGCTTTCTCGCTCATCGGCGGTGGCGACTCCGTAGCATGCGTGAACAAATTCGGTCTGGCAGACCAAGTATCGTATATCTCTACCGGCGGCGGTGCACTGCTCGAGGCTATCGAAGGCAAAGTGCTCCCGGGTGTTGCAGCAATTAAAGGAGAGTAAATTATGGACGTAGTAGGTAAGATTATTCAGGTATTGCCGGCACAGGAAGGTATCGGCAAAAACGGCAATCCGTGGAAGGTACAGCCGTACGTATTGGAGACGCTGGATCAATATCCCCGCAAGGTACATTTCGAGGTGTTTGGCGAGGACCGTATCAAGCAGAATCCGTGCGATGTAGATCAGTTAGTAACCGTCAGTTTCGATATCGAGAGCCGTGAGTTCAACGGCCGTTGGTACACCTCTATCCGCGCTTGGCGTATCCAGCAGGGCGATATGACGCAAGCCGTTCCGGGCGCAGCGCCTGCTGTAGCACCCGTAGCGGCTCCGCAACCTGCGGCAGCTCCTGCAGCTCCTGTAGAGGCTGCTCCGGTGAATATGGATCCGTTTGACGCTTCGGCCGGCGAAGGCACGAGTGACCTGCCCTTCTGATGCGTAAGTGGCTACTCATAGTATTAGCTATCATCCTGTTAGCGGTGGGCACAGTGATATGCGCCTACCGCTGGCAGGCATGGTTCGTCACACCCGCTGAACCCGCTTGGACGGGGGACACGTTGCAAGACGTATTCCAGACACCGGACTCGACGAACGACAGCATTGAGACCATCTTGGTGCTCGGCGATATCCACAGCCGTCTCACGCGTGCGGACTATGACCTGTTGGCAGCGCGCGTGCCGGATGCAGACCTCGTGATGCAGGTCGGCGACTGGATGGACCGCGGACAGGAGTATTACCGTCAATTGTTGCTGCGCGAGTGGACGAACAGCGCGTTGAACGGTCTGCCCGTCATTGCGTGCCCGGGAAACCACGAGTACACCAAAGGTGTACATAAGCACTTGTCAGAGGCCTGGAGCGAGACGTTCCGTCATCCGAATAACGGGCCGGTAGGAGTGCCGGGCGCCAGTTACTGGCTCGACATCCCGCGGATGCGCGTCATCGTGATTGATACCAACCCCTTGTCGCATGTCGTGTATCTGACGCGTACGCTGACATGGTTACGCGAAGCGATGTACAGCGCCGGCGACCGCGCCGTGGTGGTGATGATGCACCATCCGGTATTGTCTGCCGCCAAAGGTCGCGCGAACCCCGCTATCTACAGCACATTCCGCTATGCGCTGAGTCAAGCCGACCTGGTGATCGCGGGACATGATCATTTCTATGCCCGCCGCACGCCCTTCGTGATGCTCAATACTGCCGGCAAGGCCAAGAAACAGAAGACCAAACTGCATGCCGAGGTATGCGACAGCGTAGCGGTGTACGGGGTACTCAGTATTCAGCGGTCAGCAATCAGTGATCAGCGATCAGCAATCAGTGATCAGCCGTTAGTATTCAGCATTCATCGCATGAGCGACGGCGTCGCTATCGATACCATCTATGTTAAGCACGACTGATGCGATAGTGCTGTCGCTTCAGCCGCATTCGGATAAAGCGCACGTGCTGCACGCCTATACGCGTACGGGCGGGCGCGTTAATTATATAGTGTACGGATTAGGGCGCAAACACGCTATCGGGATGTACACGCCGTTCACGCTGCTGCAGATCACCGCAGACATGACACCCTCCAAACCGCCGACGCTCAAAGAGGCGGTATCTCTAAGCACAAATTCACTAAACATTAATCCTTATAAAAACGCTATCGCGCTGTTCCTGAGCGAAGTGCTCTACCACGTACTGCGCCATCCGATGACCGACGAGCCGATGTTCGACTTCATCGCGCAGGCCGTAAAGGACTTGGACCGGTGCGAAGAACCGCAGAATTTTCATTTGCAGTTTTTGATCGGGCTGGCGGCTAAGTTGGGTTTTGCAATGGAGAACGAACCCGTTTTGCCGCAAACGCGTAAGGAGCGGCAGCAACAGTTACGGGCACTCTGCACGTATTTTGAGGAACACGTCGAAACATGGGAAGCACCCCGTTCCTTGGATATTTTAATGGAGGTTTTTGACTAAAAACGCCCACAAAAGTAAAAAAAGTGCGAAAAAATTTGGTCATGTCAGAAAAAAGCAGTACTTTTGCAGGCTTTTTGACGTATAAACCCGTCTTTGCGAAAAGACATAAATAAAATAAGACAATGAAACGTACATTCCAACCTTCCCAACGTAAGCGTCGTAACAAACACGGCTTCCTGGAGAGAATGACTACCGCTAACGGTCGTCGTGTATTGGCTGCACGCCGCGCTAAAGGTCGTAAGAAACTGACCGTAGCTGACGAAGGACGCCACAAATTTTAATGGAGTCAACTAGACAACACAAGATCGCTCGTCTGATTCAAAAGGACATGAGCGACATTCTTTTACGGTACGCGCGCACTTTGCATGGGACATTGATTTCCGTGAGCGAGGTGCGCGTGTCGCCTGATCTCTCTATTGCGCATATCTATCTGTCTATCTTTCCGCAGGACAAGGTAGCTCAGACGATGACGCTTATTGAGGAGAACACGCATCGCTTTCGCGGTGAACTCGGCACGCTTGAGCGCCATCAATTGCGTATTATTCCGGAAATAGTCTTCCATTTGGACGAGACGATTGACCGAATGGAGCGCATTGATGAGTTGCTCCATGCCTAATTTAGAATCCCATATTGCCTGGCGGTACCTTTTCTCGAAGAAAGGGCATAACGCCATCAACATCGTCTCCGGCATCAGCGCGGCGGCAGTTGCTGTCGTGACGGCGGCGATGATTTCAGTATTATCCGTGATGAACGGATTCGGCACGCTGGTGGAGCACATGTTCTCGGAGTTCGATCCGGTGCTATTGGTCGTTCCGACCGAAGGAGCCACCTTACGCACCGACACCGCGCCGATTATTTCTTTATACGCGCGCGAGGACATCGAGGCTATCTCCATGCAACTGGAGCAGACCGCGCTTATTCGCTACAAGGACCATCAGACGCCGGCGCGCGTGATGGGTGTGGACAGTCTGTTTACGCAAACCGCGCATATCGACTCGATCATTTCCGACGGTTTCTATTCGGTATGGGACGGCGCTTTCGACCGCGTGACGATGGGTAGAGGTCTGGCGGCTCAGATAGGTATGAACGCGCATTTCACGGGGGCGTTACACCTCTATGCGCCGCAGCGCACGGGACGCATCAACATGATGCGACCGGACTTGAGTTTGAACCACGAGCATGCCTTCATCGCCGGCACGTTTGCCGTGAACCAGGTCGAATATGACGACCAGTTACTCCTTGTCTCCCTACCCCTCGCACAACGGCTCTTCGACTATGACGAGTTTACGGCAAGTGCACTGCGAATAGCAATCAGTAATCAGCAATCAGTAATCAGCAAATCTGAAATCTCTAAGATTTTAGGGCCCGGTTACAAAGTTTTGGATCGCTATGAGCAGCAGGCGAGTTTCTTCAATATCTTGCGCATTGAGAAACTGCTGACGATCTTGTTACTCGTCTTCATCTTGCTGATTGCGAGCTTTAATATTATCGGTTCGCTCTCGATGCTGATTATCGACAAGCGCGAAGACATACAGATTCTTTCGCACTTAGGCGCAGACGAAGCGACGATTCGCCGTGTGTTCCTGCTCGAAGGATGGTTTATCTCTTCGCTGGGTGCATTGATAGGACTTATCGCCGGCGTGCTGCTGTGCCTCGGTCAGCAACATTTCGGTTGGTTGAAATTAGGCAGCGGCGCGGAGTACGTGATCTCCGCCTATCCGGTACAGGTACAGGTGCTCGACATCGTGCTGGTAGCCGCGATTGTACTGGCGTTGGGTTTCGCCGCCGCTCTTTATCCCTCCCGCAAAATACAAATCCAATGAGAAAAGCACTATATATCGGATTACTTGGATTGTTCGGCATACTCGGGTTGAGTTCTTGCCGGAAATCGACGTCGATCACCTATCGCACCATGCCAAAGGAGTATGTGTTGGCATGGGAAGAGATCTACGGGCATGCCTATGACTCCGTGCCGTATCCCGTGGTTGCGCTGGATCTGTACTCCAAGGGGCTGGAACTCGATGCCG
Organism: uncultured Bacteroidales bacterium; assembly: GCA_900321005.1. Classification (GTDB taxonomy): domain Bacteria; phylum Bacteroidota; class Bacteroidia; order Bacteroidales; family Paludibacteraceae; genus Colicola. The sequence goes on from ONUF01000015.1 coordinate 52,297, forward strand.
ACCACCACATGCGGGGTACGGGCTATAACCTCTATATCTCCGATATCTTTGTGCCGGTAAGCTACGGCGAGGACACCTTGCGTCTCGTAGCCGGCAAGTATCATAGCGAGCGCACGGCGCAACCATTCACTTTCCTGCCCGGCAAGAGTTGGGACGGTCAACCGACGGGTATGTACGTGCTGTATGTGGAGAACGGCAAGTTACAAACGATTCAGATGCTGGATTCCGGCTATATCGTGGTCAAAGATACGACATCCATGTTCAAAGACATCGAGTTCACGCTCTATTATAAAAACTCGTACGGTTCGCGGGCTACCTACAAGCCGCATTTTCAAGGATACCTTCGCCCGTGGGAAAAACGATAACATCGGATGCAGAGCTTCGGCGCGAGTACCATACGTGGTTGCGTCTGGAGCGCGGTTATTCACCGAACACCATCGAGGGCTACGAGATGGACCTCGACAAGCTGCGTGCGTACGGCGAGGAGCATCACGTGGATATCGTGCACATGAGTTTTGACGAGTTACAAGAGTGCATCTTTACGCTCTTCAAAGATGTTCGTTCCGAAGGAACACAGGCCCGTATTCTCGCGGGTATACACTCGTGGTTTCGCTTTCTGCTGTACAAAGACTATATTGACCAAGACCCTTCGGAACTGTTGGAAGGGCCGCGTAAGTCCAAACACCTGCCGACGGTGCTCTCGCTGGATGAGGTGAACCGGATGATGGCGGCGATCGACCTGAGCAGCAACGAAGGTCACCGCAACCGCGCGATGATGGAGATGCTCTACGGCAGCGGTCTGCGCGTGAGCGAGTTGGTCAATCTGCAGTTGAGTAAGATATACCTTCACGAACATTACATGCTGATAGAGGGCAAGGGCTCGAAACAACGCCTTGTGCCGCTCTCGCCGGTAGCCGAAGAATGGTTCGGGTACTGGATGCAGGAACGTGCGACCTGGCCGCTCAAGCCCGAGTCGAAGGATATCGCGTTTGTCAACCGTTACGGTAGGCCGATGACGCGGGCGATGGTCTTTACTATCGTACGTAAGCTCTGCGCCGAGGCAGGTATTACCAAGACGGTGAGTCCGCATACGCTGCGTCACTCTTTCGCAACCCACCTGCTGCAGAACGGCGCCGACCTACGCGTGATACAGCAACTGCTGGGACACGAAGACCTGGCGACTACCGAGATATACACGCATATTGATGTCCAAGACCTGAGAAAAGCCATACTTCAATGTCATCCGGCGAATAAAGTGTAATGTGTAAGGTGTAGTGTTTAGACGTTTTTTCATATTGTTGCTGCTGATTCTCTCACTGCCTGTCATGGCCGTGGAGACGATTATCGTCGGCGAGATCGTCGATGAGGTGACGGGCGAGGCGATACCGAATGTGAATATCCATTTCCGGGGCACGAAGATCGGTACGACCTCTGACGAGCACGGCAACTACATGCTGCGCGTGGATATGAGCGCGAAGAGTCAGTTGGTTTTCTCCGCCGTCGGCTATTATACCCAGCGCTTCGATGTGGAACCCGGCGTGATGGCGGGACTGCAAGTGGCGATGCGGGAGAAGACCGCCACGCTGACGGAGATCGTCGTATCGCCGAATGAGAACCCCGCCTTAGCGATTTTACGCCAGGTACGGGAGCACCGCGACGCGAACGACCGCACCCAGCATCCGGAGAACGGTATGGTAGCGCAGCGCGAGCAGACGCTCTATGTCTCGCATATCACCCGCCGGCACTTGCGCCGCGCGCTATGGAAGAGTCTGCAGGCCGGTATGATTGCGCAGGAGGACTCGACGTATATCCTGCCGCTCTACCGCGAGACGCAGTCTTTCCGCCTTGCGGGACAGGAGATGATTCCCGCCAATGACCAGCGCACGCAGGCACTCATCCTCTCCGAGACAGACTATTCGGCATTGCTCGGCGGCGAAGGCAACCTTAACTTTTACGCACCGTCTGTCAGCCTCATGGGCCACGCTTTCCTCTCTCCTCTCGCCGCCGGCGGAAATCTGTATTATAGGTATTATATAGATGAGCAGTCAGTAATCAGTGATCAGTCTTCAGCGGTACGCATCACCTTCCGCACCAGAAATCCGTTCTACGCGACGTTTAACGGCGAGATGGTCATTGATACCGCGACGTATGCGTTACGCGCGCTGAAGGCCTATGTGCCGCCGGAGGTGGCCGTCAATTACGTGAATGACATTCATGTCGCGCAGACCCTCACGCCTGACGGCTTTATCGCCGAAGAGACGATCTCGGCGCTGCTCGATTTCACGGTCAAGAGCGAGAAAGCCGGCTCGGTCTTTCCGTCGGTACTATTGACGACGAGGCTGAAGAATGATGCAGCGAAGCTGCCTAATGATACGAGTCAAGACTCGTCTAATGATGAGCCAAAGGCTCTGAATGATGATGCCGACTCCGCTTTTGCGGCGCTGGACAGTCTGCCGATTATGCGCGCGGCGAAGTTCTTCGCGACGATTGCTACGACGGGATATATTCCGACGGGTACGCCGGTCGATATCGGTCATGTAGAGGAGATCTTGCAGGTCAACCAGCACGAGACGGTGCATGTCGGTTTGCCGTTCCGCACGAACGAGAAACTGTCGAAGGTCGTGTCGTTAGAGGCTTCGGTGGGGTACGGATTCAAAGACCGCTCGTTCAAAGGTATGGGGCGCGTGTCCGTGAACCTGCCGACGGAAAGGAAGAACATCCTGCAGTTTGAGTACAACGACCATTACGTATGGTCGGAGGTGGATGATTTCGACCGGATGCTACGGGAGAACTCCATGGGTTGGGGCAATTTCGACTTCACGGCGTACGCTTTTCAGGCGCTATATAGAGATCCTCTCTGCGTCAATACGGCTATTCGCCAGCGGCAGTTCCAGTTCCATTGGTTTGCCGACTGGATTCATCAGATGGACACCCGTAGCGGTGCACCGATGAGTATAGAGAGTCATTTCTTTGCCCGCGCGGGTTGGCAGGCGGATTATGCCTATCAGTCGGCGCATGCGATCGCGCGTCTCAGTTGGGGCGAGCGCAAGTACGACGGGTATTTCATGCGCCGCTACGCCTATTCGTCCCGTTATCCGGTGCTGTACGTAGGCGCAGAAGCCGGGCACTGGTCCGATGCCGAACATTCGAAGATCTACCTGCATCTGCGGGCGATGTTGACGCAGCACGCGAACCTCGGCATGGGCGGTACGCTGACGTATGCTTTCCAGACGGGTATCATCCTGGGCCAAGTGCCGACGACGCTCTTATGGCAGGCGAATGCGAACCAGGGCTATGCGTATGATCCCTATCGCTTCACGTTTTTGCACGGCAACCAACTGTTGGCGAACCGCTATGTGGCGCTGCAGACCGAATGGAACGGCATGGGCATCTTGTTCAACATGATTCCCGGCGTGCGCTGGTTGCATCTGCGCGAGTTAGTAGAAGCCAAGATCGCCTACGGGTCGAGAGGCTCGACACCCGAACTGCCATCCGGTAGCCTTCTTTATTCGGAAGTCGGAGTTGGTATCGGCAATATATTACGTATCTGCGATCTCTATTCTATTTGGTCTATTACGCCGAATGTTCAGTGGGGACTTCGCTTCCGGATTCACTTAGGGTTGTAGAAATAATAGATAATAGATAATAGATAATAGTTAATAGATAATAGTTAAAAAAGAAGAGGACCTCTTGCGAGATCCTCTTTCTTTTATCAGCAGTTCGATTAATAAACTACCTGAACGTTTTTCAACATCTTCTTTGCCGGACGCTTAACAGTTGCCTTACGTGCAGGAATCGATTGCTTAGCGTTGCGTTTAGCAATCTTAGCAGGAGCACCTGCTGCCTCACTCGGCACGAAGCCCAACTGATCCCAAGCCATTGTGATGTCATAATCCTCTTCGTCATCCGGATTCTCATACAGAACGGCGAAACCGACTCCCTCGGTAGCTTCAGAGAGTACAAGCGTACCATCCTCTGCCGGCTCAAAATCAATCGTGATCGAACCAAGTATGCTATAGCCCGAGTTCAGAGCATAGAACGTAGTCTTATAGGTTACGCCACCTTTCTCCACAGGAGTACCACGACTTGGATAGATATTGAGTCTGTGATCCTCCTCGTTGAAGACGCCGTAAACAACCGGAACATCCGGGTGAATACCTTCGATGGTATAGTATTGACCATCCGCATCTTCGTTCGTAGCAATAACCACTTCAGCCTCTGCTGCGCCACCGGTATTGAGATCTCTTCCTTGGAGTTTCCAGTTACCTACGTAGGTATTTACGTCAGCGTCTACCGCTTCACCACCTTCTTCTTGGTCTGCCAAGTAAGCAGCCTTGCTCAGATAGAATACGAAGTTAGCCTGAACGCCATAGATCTTACCTCCAGCACCGAAGAGCATGGTATTATCCTGTGCATCAAAGACAATCTTACCATTTTCTTTCTCGTAGCGGCCATAGGTACCTGCGGCGCCCGTTCCGCGAGCGTAGTCAACGAAGCACTGGTTGGTATAGTCACCCCATCCAATACCCAAATAGGTATAGAGATCCGGGAAGCGAACTTCACCGTCCGGCGAGATGTTGAGCACGAAGTTATAGTCTTGCGATTCATCTACATCGCCTTCCTCCGTCCACGGGTTACCGTCAAAGACACCGTCTTCATCAGGATCGCCGCTTTTAAAGCTTGCATACGGGTTGATCATACGGAAGCGCATTGAACCATCAGGATTCTCAGCAGTCTGGAACTCTACAAACCATGCGTTAACACCCATGCTGAATGCCGGGCCGACAGTCTGCTCAAGGAATATACCCCATGCAGGTTCAGACCACAACTCAAGCGTAACCGTATATTCAAAGGTATTAAGTCCGGACAGATAAGGGCTAACCTTATTTTCGGGAACTGCCAATTTGAACGTATAGGTGCTATCCGCTTGACCGGCAGCGAAGGTCACTTTATGAGCAACCTCTCTATCGCCCGGAGCGAAGATGAACACCGGATCGATTACGAATACCGGATGCGCCTCAACTACGGTTACCTTAATCGTATCTGCCTTGTCGAGATTGCAGGAACGATGCAGTGCTACGATGGTCTCCAGCGGATCCTTCGCCAAGTTCAACTTAAGAACTTCACCACCGCTAGTGAACGATACTGCCAACGGAGAATCCTCCGGGGACGGTTCGCGCTCTACATTCTTCTCGCAAGCCGTGAAAGTGAACACGGCTGCTGCGAGAATGAGCAAATATTTACTAATCTTTTTCATAATTTTTCCTTTCTTTAGGTTAATCCGTTACACCATCCTTCAAGTCGGCGCCATTACCACCTTTAGGCTGGACACCGCCTTCGTTTTGCACAATACCGGAGTTACCATTCAACTCAGTTTGGTCAAAGCGCATCAGCAACCACGGATCATCAGCAGAGAGGTTGAAACGATAATCCTCCGGCACATTCGAGTCTTTACCCGGACGGAAGCGAACGATGTTCTTGCCCAGACGCATCTTGTCTGCCATAGCGAAGCCTTCGCCCCAGAGTTCGATACGACGTTGGAGCCAAATCTCGTCCTCGATATCCAAACCGTTTGCTACAGCAGAGTAATTCGGATCACGATAGGTCTTCACGAAGTTCTCCAAGATGGTCTTAGCGGCAGCACGGTCACCTGCTTTCGCAATACCCTCCGCCTTGATAAGAATCATCTCTTCTGCACGCATCAAGCACCAGTCACCGTCATTGTACGGAGAACCGACACCGGAGCGTTGACCGAACTTCACGTTCGCATACGGATACATCGGCTCCTTCACATCAGCGATCTTAGCCTTTGCAATTGCCTGTCCCTCATAGACGGTTCCGGTCGCATCATCCGTCCAAGTCAGACCTTCCAGATACGGAGATTCCATCTTCTCGTTCAACCACCAAGCCTTACGTACGTCCGTAGCCGGAATCTTATCGTAAAGCAAGTTATTGATAGAGCGGTATATAGCGGTACCGGCCGTATATCCATGTCCGGAGAACGAACCTAACTGGGAAGGCCAAGAAGCATAAGCAGTACCGGCCGTTGATGACGGAATCAAAGCAGCCCAGAGCCAACTATGCTCACCGCCGTTGTTATTGGCATCGTTGAAGCCCGGTTGGGTCAACTCAGAGAGCAGATACGGTGTGTAGCCTACGAGTGCCGAATCGGCATCCGCAGCTGCCGCTGCCCATTTCTCCATGTACAGATTAGCACGAGCACGCAGACCGAACGCCACCTGACGGTCGATAACACCTTTGTTATCGCGTTTGAAACCTTTAAGGTCGGCAATCGCGTCATTAAGGTCAGTGAGGATGTACTCATACATCTTATTCATCGGTGCACGCGGGTTGTTCAGCGGGTCAATAGGCGTCTTTTCATCTGCCATAATAGGCACAGTCGGTTTATCTTCGTTTCCTACGTACTTAAATTGGTAATAGGGAACCAGATTGAGGTATGCAAATGCACGGATAGCTTTCGCCTGACCGCGTTTTGCTTTCAACTCCGGATTGTCCGTATCGGTCGGTATGGAGGCGATTACCTCTCGCGTCGCATAGATGATGTTGTAAATCAAACCGCTACGCATACGCGGGTTGGCATAACTCGGCGTACGATCACTATACTCGCTGGCAACAGAGAACCAGTCATAGTCGCTAAGAGGAGTTACCATATCTCCTGAGTTCAAATCGAGACTCATACAGATGGCAGGATAAGCCGCATCATCAGCTCGGCCTTGTCCAGTACCAAAGTATGCATACGGCGTACCCAACTTTGCATACATACCGGTTACGGACGAGTTGATACGCTCAGGAATAGCCTCTACTGCCTGGGCAATCTGCAACTCAGATTGCGTGCTTCCCTGATACTCCGTGGTAAGGTAATTATCACAAGCGCAGAATGCTATCGCACTCAATGCACTTAATAATATATATTTCGTTTTCATATCTTTACTGATTTTGATAGATTAGAACGTAATGGAAATACCACCGGACAGCGTACGCAACTGGCTATACACATAGCTACCAGATGATGTAGCGCCATTGAGACCTCTCAACGTAGAGTTCTGGCTCTGACGCGGATCGAATCCCTTACGAGGGCTCCACAATGCGAGGTTATCGCCCTGGAAGTAGATACGAACTTTCTCAATCTGTGCTTTCTTAGTCCATTTCTTCGGCAGCGTGTAACCCAGCGTGATGTTATTCAAGCTCAGGTAATCGTTGCTTACGAGCCAACGATCACAGGTCTGCTGACTGTAGTCATCGGTCGAGCAGAGACGAGGCACATTGGTATTGGTGTTCTCCGGCGTCCACGCATTGAGGATATCCATGTGCCAAGCATGACCCAGTTGGTTACCTGCATGCATCAACTCCAGATAGGAACCATCGTACGCCTTACCGCCGAATTGGTATGCACAAGAGATACTCAGGTCAATACCGTACGCCTTGAAGGTCGTACCGAAACCACCGTAGCACTTGACAGCCAAGTCGCCAACATCAGCAAACTTTGCACTCTCATAGTTGGTCGTCGTAGCCCAAGTCGATTGGTCGTAGTTACCGGCAGCTCTCTCCGCATCCGGATCCACATAATACAATGCCATACCATTGGTCTTATCCACGCCGGCAAACATCGGCATGTAACCCTCAACGAGCGATCCGCCCTCTTTGAAGATAGACGTATTCCTCTTCAGACCATTCTCTTTATAGGCATCCGGCAAAGCAACTACTTTTGTCTTGATATAAGTCAAGTTGAAGTTAACCTCCCACTCGATGTTACGCGTCTTAACGAGTACGCCGTAGAGCTCAACCTCCAAACCGTTGTTGGTCACCGCACCTACGTTCTGACGAAGGCTGGAGAAACCAGCCGAAGCCGGCATCGTAATAGAGAACAACATGTCATTGTTCGTACGGTTGAAGTACTCTGCGCTACCGCCGAGACGGTTTTTCAGGAAGTCAAACTCCAAACCTACGTTGCTCAGCATCTGCTTCTCCCAAGTCAGCTCAGGATTACCCTTCGAACTCAACACCTTCGAGAATTCGCCGGTCTCTGCATTGTAAGAAATCTTATAGAGGTCCAGATACGGGAGATCACCAATCTGGTCGTTACCCTGGGTACCCCATGATGCTTTGAGCTTCAACTCGTCAAGCCAGTCTGCACTGTCCATGAAACCTTCGCGGTTGATCAACCATGCTACACCGACCGAACCGAAGTGACCCCAACGTTTCTTCGGAGCGAAGTTGGACGAACCCTCAAAACGATAGGTGGCATTGAGGAAGTAACGATCCATCAAGTCATATTGAACACGTGCGAACAAACCTGCAGTCTTGAAATCAAAAGTGTGTGACCCTACTCGACTGGATGCCGGTTCCTCGCCGTACGCATTGTCCAATTCAGGAATGAACGGGTTGAATAAGATTTCGTTCTGTCCGCTAAGAGTTTGCGTGCGATACCAATACTCTTCCCAACCGAGCAACACTTCGAGGTTATGCTCTTGCGCAAAACGGCGCTTATAGCTGATCAAATACTGCTGATCGAGCGAGAATACGCGTTGATGGCCTACTGCCACGATACCCTTGAAGGATGTTCCGGTTCCGTAGAACGGGTTGGTCAGTTCATTACCACGAACGTTGATAGCCGTCGGACTTACGCGAGCAGTAACATTCAAACCCTCCACCGGAGTAACCGTCAAATACATGCTTCCTTGGAAATTATCCATAATGGATTGGTCCTTGTCGATCTTCAGACTCAACGCAGGGTTACCCTTCGGCGCAGCACCCGGGCGTTTCTGGTTGGTATTGCTACCGGTATCATACACCGTGTAACCCAGATTATCTACCACCTTTTGACCATTGGCATCACGCACAAAGAACGGATAAATCGGAGCCATCATATCCATGGTCCAGAACACGTTACCCGAACTTCCCCAGTCATCTGCAGTTTGACCGGAAGGGCTCTTGGTGTTGGTGTGTGCGTACGAGAACGAACCTCCTACCTTCAACCATTTCTTTACCTGGCTGTCGATACGTCCACGGATCGTAAAGCGCTCGAAGGAGCTACCGTCGATAATACCCGGGTCGTTCAAATAACCGGCAGAAAGGAAGTACTGCGTGTCTGCGTTACCGCCGTTGACACTGATGTTGTACTCATGACGCAGGTTATGCTCATTCAGCGAATTGGCTACCCAGTTATCCGGGGTGTAGTAATACTGACCATCGTTGTAACCCAGCGTTGCGTGCGGGTTCAACTTGAAGTTCGTACCTACGATACGCTCACCGACAGGGATGGTGTACACATTGTAACCCACACCGCCATTCTCACTGAAAATAGTCTGGTCTGCATACGCATGAGCCTCTGCAACGGATTTACCGGCATAGATTCGAGAATTGTAGAGCGCACGGTACGCGGTCTCCATGTACATGCCCGGATCCGTCATCGTGTTGTAAGAAGGAACGGCACGCTGGTTAGTACCCCACTTCGCATCTACGTTTACCTCGAACTTCGTGTTCGTACTACCGCTCTTCGTGGTAATCAATACAACACCGTTCGCACCACGAGCACCGTAGATAGCCGTAGCGGCAGCATCCTTCAATACCGTAATCGAGGCGATATCATAACTACTAATCGTGTTGATTTCACCCTCAAACGGCGCACCGTCTACAATGTACAGAGGGGCTGTACCACCGTTGATAGAACCTGTACCACGGATACGGATGCTTGCGCCCGAACCCGGCTGACCGGAACTATTAACAACCTGAACACCCGCCATCTTACCTTGCAGTGCGTTCGTTACGTTCGCTTGAGCCTGGTTGGTCAGGTCATCACCTTTCACCTCTTTAGCCGAACCAACGAACTGTGCACGAGTCGCAGTACCATAACCGATAACCATGACTTCGTCCAACACCTCCGTGTCTTCCGACAGATTAATAACTACTCCGTCCTTCGCTGCTACTTCTTGAGTAGACATACCGATGAACGAAACAACCAGTACAGAATTCGGGCCTACCGAAAGGGAGAACTTACCGTCGATGTCGGTAATCGTACCTTTCGAAGTACCCTTCACCTGAACAGATGCACCGATGATCGGCTCGTCATCTGCAGCGTTTCGGACGGTACCTGAAATTGTTTGGCTCTGAGCCAATACCTGTCCGAAAGCAATGAAGCAAACGGACAATACGAGTAAGAATTTCTTCATACCTTAAACTGTTTGTTATACATAAATAATTCCACCCAAAGGGAATTTGCGGCAAAAGTACTACTTTTTTTTCATTTACACAACATTTCTGTCATCTTTTTCCCAAAAAAAGAATAATTTTGTAATTTTTGTAAAGTAGAGTTTGCAAAAATGGCATTTTTCGCACGTATATGCGCGTGTTTTGTGCACGTGAGTGGGGGCGAAAGAAATTAGGATATTTTATAAATCCAACTCACTTGGGTGTTTGACATCACGCACGAACTCTAATTCGTGGGATTCCATGGTTTCTCTGGTACAGCAGTAACAACGCCGGTTGTAGCGGACGATGACAAGAGGAATGTGCAATTCGTGCATGTCGTCTTGTTCCCATCCGTTGAGAAATTTGGGTTGCGGGTTCGCGTTTTTCTGGATGGCATAGTATGGGTTAAAGTCCACAAACTCACCCAAGCTTTTCTTTTCAGCGATGGTTCGATAGATAAGGTCTTGGCGTTTGGGCGGGATCGCGTCCCACATTTTTTCGCAAGTGTGTTTGAGGCCTTCGTACTCTTTATTCACTTGCAGAAGTGCCCATAAATCATTAAAAGTAGTCATAAAATAACTAATAAAAATAATTTAAATTTTATTTTTTATTATTTACGCGCGAGCGCATCGAATCAATTTTCGACACAAAGATAAGGCGATAGTGAACAATGTGTTCCTTTTAATACAAAAAATGGCCTTTTCTTTTTGTGCTCGAGTGGTTGTCGGGATGTTCTAGGGAGTAAGCCAGGACCATCACGGGATCATGTCCCGATGACGGGCCAATGAACTCCCGTGCTGTTCGTGTTTACTTCTCGGTCGGCTTGGGCTCCCCGCCCGCCTTCCCTTTTCAAAGTGCCAAGTCAAGGCACTTCTCCAGGTCCCGTGATGGTACTGTTGTTCGAACGGTTTATGGACAATATAACACGCAATTTCTTTAGGTTCCCTTTTTATTTCTGTTATATATACGTAGTATATATAAGAAAAATGATTTTTTTGTAAATGCAGTAGATTTGGTCGCAAAAACAGATGAAGCTTACCGGCTGCCAAGTGGACAACCGCCTATGTCCGAGCTCCACAAAACAAAAAAAAGAGACCCGAAGGTCTCTGATTTCTATAGTCCATTCTACGTGTTACGGAGCGACGCGGTTGATGTCGCGGGGGAACATAGAGCATTCCTTGACGTTGGCGATGCCGAGGAAGCAAGCCGTGATACGCTCGAGGCCGATGGCGAAGCCGCCGTGAGGAGGCATGCCGTTCTTGAAGGTATCGAGGTAGAAATGGAACGCATCGGGGTTCATGCCACGACGGAGCATCTTCTCGCGGTAGTCCGCTTCCTTATGGATACGCTGGCCGCCGGAGGTGATCTCGAGACCTCTCATGAGGAGGTCGAAGCTCAATGTCAGACTCGGGTCATCGGGGTCGTCCATCGCATAGAAAGCGCGGTGCTCGGACGGGAAATGGGTCACGAAGACGAAGTCGCTTCCGTATTTGTCATATGCATATTTGCAAATTGCCCTTTCTTCCTCCGGAGCCAAGTCGTCTTCACCGCGGTGGTCCGCTTCGCAGAGCTTGTTCTCAAAGAGGATCTCGTGAACCTCGCTGAGTTTCCATGCCGGTACCTGCTCGGGCAATACGGGGTTCACCGCATTGAGGAGCTGGAGCTCGTGTGCACAGTCGCGTTCTACGACGGCGATGATATGGCGGAGCAGAGCAGCCTCGAGGGTCATGACATCTTCCTGACCTTTGATGAAGCCCATCTCGACATCGAGGGAGATGTACTCATTGAGGTGACGGGAGGTAGCATGTTTCTCTGCGCGGTAGGCGGGCGCGATCTCGAAGACGCGCTCATAAACGCCGACGCCGATCTGCTTATAGAACTGCGGCGATTGCGCGAGGTACACCTGCTTGCCGAAATAATCCATCTTGAAGACGTTCGCACCGCCTTCTGCTCCTTCGGAGACGATCTTCGGGGTGAAGATCTGGGTGAAGCCGTTGGCGCTCAGGAACTCGCCGAAAGCACGTGCGATAGTCGATTGTACCTTGAGGATTGCCATATCGCGCGGGTTGCGGAGAGTGACCTGACGGTTGTCGAACTTATAGCGCAACAGTGTCTCTTCGTCACCGAATTTGAGGGCGTTCATGTCCACTACCTCAGCGGTTGTCGGGCGGCTCAATACACGAACCTCGGACACAGCGATCTCAATGGTGTTGTAGAACGCTGCAGGGTCTTTGATCTTCGCCTCGTTGACCGTACCGGTGAGGGTGATGGCCATCTCACGACACAAGTCGTTCATAGCAATGGCTTCTCCGTTCTCATTAAAGAACTTCGAATTCTCATTGCTGACAACGGCTTGGAGCAAACCACGCGATTTGCGGAGGACGATGAAGCCGCCCCACTTGGTGACGCGGACGTTATGGATCATACCGCAGACAGTAACAGACTCGCCAACTTTAGCGTTGGCGAGGTCCGTTACGTTAGCGTTATGCTGATTTACGTTTAAAAACATAAATGTTTAAAAGTTTAGAGTGCTTCGCACGTTTATTGTGCTAACGCACGTTTATTCAGCTGCTTTCTCTTCTGCTGCGGGAGCTTCGGGAGCGGGCTCAGCAACTACCTGTGCTTCCTCAACGGCCTCTTTAACGGCTTTCTTGCCGGCGCGGCGGGTAGCTTTCTTGGTAGATTTCTTAGACTGACTCAGCATGTTCTCGTTGTAATCTACGAGTTCGATGATCGCCATCTCAGCAGCGTCGCCGAGACGGAAACCGGTGCGGAGGATACGGGTGTAACCACCGGGACGGTTAGCGATCTTCTCACCTACGTTCTGGAAGAGTTCGGTAACGACCTCTTTCTGCTTGAGGAGGGAGAAAGCCAGACGGCGGTTGTTCATGTTATCCTCTTTGGCACGTGTGAGGATCGGCTCTACGTAGATACGGAGGGCTTTAGCCTTAGCGAGGGTCGTGCTGATACGCTTGTGGAGGATCAGCGAGCAGGCCATGTTGCTCAGCATCGCTGCGCGATGGTTGGCCTTGCGGCTAAGGTGATTAAATTTCTTATTATGACGCATAATTTTAAATAAATTTAAAAGTTGATTGTGCTTCGCACGTTTATAGCACTTCGTGCTGTTTATTGCACTGCGTGCGTTTATTGTGCTAAAGCACGTTTATTGTTACTCTTGTGCGCGGTAGCGCGAGATATCCATACCAAAGGCGAGGCCGTTGCGCTCGAGCAGTTCGTCGAGTTCGGTGAGGGATTTCTTACCGAAGTTACGGAACTTGAGCAGGTCAGCACGGTGATACTTAACGAGTTCGCCAAGTGTCTCTACCTCGGCAGCCTTCAAGCAGTTCAGGGCGCGGACGGAGAGGTCCATATCCTGGAGTTTCTGGTTGAGGAGCTGACGCATACGGAGGATTTCCTCGTCGAGTGCGTTGGAGTTCTTCTTGGTCTCCTCTTCGAGTACGATACGCTCGTCGGAGAAGAGCATGAAGTGGTAGATAAGGATCTTAGCGGCTTCGGTAAGCGCCTGTTGGGGAGCTATAGAGCCGTCGGTGGTAATCTCGATGGTGAGTTTCTCGTAGTCGGTACGTTGCTCGACACGGAACTGGTCCACAGAGATCATGACGTTGCGGATCGGGGTGTAGATAGAATCGATAGCGAGGGTACCGATGGGGTCCTCTTTATGGCGATTCTCGTCACCGGGCACGTATCCGCGACCCTTGTTGATAGAGATCTCGATCTCGAAGTCAGCGGACTCATCGAGTTCGGCGAGTTGGAGTTCGGGGTTGAGCACCTCGAAGTTCTGCAGCGCCGTGTTGAGTTCAGCTGCCATGAACGCTTTCTGCTTACGGATATGGAGACGGATGGTCTCTTCCTCCTCAGCGTCCTGCTTATGCAGGAAGCGAACCTGCTTGAGATTGAGGATCAGGTTGGTAACGTCAGTAATGACACCGGGGATGGTAGCAAATTCATGATCAATACCACTGATCTTGATAGAGCAGATCGCATAGCCCTCGAGGCTGCCGAGCAGCACACGACGGATAGCGTTGCCTATCGTGATTCCGTACCCCGGTTCGAGCGGGCGAAACTCAAAGATACCTTTGTTCGCACTCGAATCCAACATGATAACCTTATCAGGTTTGATGAAATTTAATATTGCCATGAATTTAATGATTATTTAGAGTACAACTCAACGATTAATTGCTCTTTGATATTCTCCGGGATCTCAGCGCGAGCCGGTACATTGAGCAGTTTGCCGGCTTTGTCTGCCTCGTTCCACTGGAGCCAACCGTATTTAGCGTGGTTGAAGCCTTGGAGCGACTCAGCGATCACCTCGAGCGATTTTGCTTTCTCGCGAACAGCTACGACCTGACCGGGTTTTACCTCGAAGGACGGGATGTTAACCACCTTGCCGTCCACAGTGATGTGACGGTGGGAAACGAGCTGACGCGCAGCAGCGCGGGTCGGAGCGATACCGAGACGGTAAACGATGTTATCCAGACGGCACTCAAGGAGTTGGATCAGGATCTCACCGGTGATACCTTTGGTACGGGCAGCTTTCGCAAAGAGGAGGCGGAACTGACGCTCAAGTACACCATAGGTGTATTTCGCTTTCTGCTTCTCAGCGAGCTGGGTACCATACTCAGAGTTTTTCTTACGACGGTTAACGCCGTGTTGTCCGGGTGCGTACGGACGCTTTGCAAGCACCTTATCCTCGCCGAAGATCGGCTCGCCGAAACGGCGTGCGATGCGAGATTTTGGGCCAATATATCTTGCCATAATTTAAAATTTTAAGGGTTCATAAAATTTTAAAGTTGAAAGTTGAAAGTTGAGAGTTGAGAGAAGTCTTCTAGTAGAAAGTATAAAGTTCTCCGTTCTCGACCTTCCTTTCTCCTTTAATTATTATACACGACGACGTTTCGGAGGACGGCAACCGTTGTGCGGCATCGGGGTAACGTCAACGATTTCAGTTACATCGATACCAGCGGCTACGCAAGCACGGATAGCCGACTCACGTCCTTGTCCGGGACCCTTAACGTATGCTTTAACTTTACGCAGACCGAGGTCGAATGCGACCTTGCAGCAGTCAGCTGCTGCCATTTG
>ONUF01000027.1 GCA_900321005.1 uncultured Bacteroidales bacterium
CATCCGCATTCGGGCAACAGGTTGCCTGACGTATCTTGGCTATAGCCGATTGCGTAAACCGGTCGCTGCCGTAGCCGGGTTCCTGCAGCATGTTCGTTTCCAACAAACGGCGCAGTATCTCAGGATGCGCACCTTCGTTGTAGTCGCATGTAAACGAAACAGGTGCTTGTCTAATGAAATCTCTATTATTCATAGTCACTTACTTCAAACTTGCTAATGTCCACGGACAAATTGCCCTTCTGGCTGGTACTCCAAGAAACAGCTATCCTCCTGCTGCTCCTCGTCAATTGCCTGTTGCTGTTGTGCTATGTACTCTTCGTATGTCATAAAATTTGCTTTGCAATAATAGCGCATGCCTCGGCATCGGCAAGGGCATGGTGGATTTTTTACTTTAGGTCAAACATGCCAAGAATGCGGCGGAGGTAGTTCGGGTCAGCGAAGTCGCGAAAGCCGGTGTCCTTCTGATTGAGCGGTTCAATGGCCTTCATGTCCGCCTCTGTGAGCGAGAAATCGAAGATGTCGAAGTTCGCCTCCATGCGTTCCTTGTGCATCGATTTGGGGATAGCAACGATGCCGCGTTCGATGAGCCATCTAAGGGCGACCTGTGCAGGTGTCTTGCCATATTGCTCACCGATAGCGGCAAGCACGGGGCTTTTGAGCAGGTCATCCGATCCTTGTCCTAACGGTCCCCAAGCCATCATCTTTGTATCAAAACGCGCCATCTCCGGAAGGATGGTACGCTGCTGTGAAAGCACGCAACATTGGAGTTGGTTTACGGCCGGCTTGACATCCACTACGGAAGCAAAATCATAGAATCGGCATGCCTGGAAATTGCTCACACCGATAGCGCGGGTCTTGCCTTGTGCGTACGCTTTCTCCATCGCACGCCATGAACCGAACACATCCCCATATGCCTGATGAATGAGCAGCAGGTCCACATAGTCCGTTTGCAGTTTACTTAGACTATGCTCGATGCTCCGTGCCGCTTTCTGTTCGCCTGCATTGGTGATCCATATCTTCGTGACGATAAAGATGTCTTCACGCGGAATACCGGATTGGCGAATGGCATCGCCTACGCCCTGTTCATTACCATAGGCCTGTGCGGTGTCGATGAGGCGATAACCTACCTCGAGCGCGTCACGTGTACACCGTTCTGCCTCTTGCGGCGGAACCTGAAAGAGTCCGTAGCCCAAGAGCGGCATCTCAATGCCATTGTTCAGAAGAATCGTTTGCATATTGATGGTTGTATATTTGAGTTCGTTAATTTGCGTCAATTATGGCGCAAAGGTAGTAAAAATAATTGATATATGCAAGAGGTTGTTCCTTTTTATAGTAAAATTGTGCCAAAGGGAACAAGGTAAGGGAACAAGCTAAAAGCTAAAAGTTAAAGGCTGAGACCCGGAGGCAAGTAAAAAGGACGATGTAACCCAAATTAGATTTGGGGCTAATGGACAAAGGCAACTACCATCGACTGGTGTGGGCGGCTCGGTATCACGGAATCATGGTATCGCGGTATCCCGACGGGAGAGCGGGCAATTTAATTACCCGCTCATCTATTGCATCATTGCAGAATTGCATTTCCAAATGCCTTCTTTCCGTTACTCTTTCCGCTACTTTATCCGTTACTTTTGGGGTGGTTTTAGGCTGGTTTTAGGGTGAAATTTCCGATTTTCCGGGTGGTCTCTGGGTGGAAAATCAACTCTCTGTGTGTTTTTTTGGGGTGGAATCCTTGCATATGTCAGATTTTTTTTGTACCTTTGCGGCAAAAATGTCGCAAACAGCAACGAAATATGAGAAAATCCGCTACTATATTGTTTATACTATGGGCATATTCGCTGATAGCAGCTGTACCCGGGTATGTCAATCCAATCCTTCCGTACGATTATTCCGATCCGGATATCATTTGTGTAGGCGATACCTATCTCATGACTTCTTCGTCGTTTAGCAACGTGCCGGGCTTGCAGATCTTAGTCTCGAAAGACCTCGTCCACTGGTCTATCGAAGATGCCGCTATTCCGAACCGCTTGCCGGGATATAAAGAAGGAGATCCGGTGCTTGGTAATTTCGTCTGGGCACCTTCCATCCGCGAGCACAACGGACAATTGTATATTTTCTACGGGGATCCGGACCGCGGCATTTACTGTATACGCGGTCAACTGCACGCTTGGGAAGAACCTGTCTTGGTGATGCCCGGCAAAGGACTGATTGACCCGTGTCCGCTATGGGACGAGGACGGCCGTGTGTGGTTGGTTCATGCTTTGGCAGGAAGTCGGGCAGGCCTGAAGAGTGTGCTGCTGATGGCGGAACTGAACGAAGACGCACTAAGTGTCAAAACACCAAGTCGTATCATCTTTGACGGGCACGCAGAGCATCCTACCTGCGAAGGTCCGAAACTGTATAAACGGAACGGATACTATTATATCATGCACCCGGCCGGAGGCGTTTCTACCGGCTGGCAAGTGGTGCAACGAAGTAAGAACATATACGGTCTGTATGAATGGAAAATAACTTTGTCGCAAGGCCATACAGCCGTTAACGGTCCTCATCAAGGAGGCTGGGTGGAGACACCGGAAGGAAAAAACTGGTTCGTGCATTTTCAAGATGTAGGCGTAGCCGGTCGAATCGTTCATCTACAACCCGTACGCTGGATCGATGACTGGCCCGAGATGGGAAAAGACGGCAAACCGGTAGCTGAGTACGGCAAGTCTAATAAAAGCGAATACACGTGGATTAATTTCGCACGTCGGGATGAGTTCGATAGCACGGCTTTAGCCTTAGACTGGCAATGGGCCGGAGGATACATCGACCCCAAATGGTACTACTGCGATGCCCAAAGTGGCCTCTTGCGGCTTTATAGCGCTCTGCAGAAAGAAGATGGTTTTATGCCGAACATGATCCTGCAAAAGATCCCTTCCGTTGCATTTACGGCCACAGCGCGTGTACGGTTCAAACCTTGTCCTGACAAGAAACTGGCAGGCGCGGAACAAGCCGGAATGATTGTTTTCGGACGCAAGATATTCACGCTTCAAGCCCCCGTTTCAGATGAATGGACGTACTTGCGCCTCACCATGAACGACCACCAACAAGGACAGTTCTATACCTCTTTGGACGGCCAACATTGGAGCAAATCCGGTGACGTTTTCCAAGCGGAAAAAGGTTACTGGACCGGCGCACAAATAGGCCTCTTCTGCACTCGGAGCAAATCCATCAACGATGCGGGGTGGCTCGATGTCGACTGGTTCGAAATAACAATAAAGTAAATGATGCGTTTTGAGTTGAATTGGCTGTCTATCGTGCTGATTTATTGGGCTGTAATCAACATTGTGACCTTCTTCCTGTACGGCATCGATAAGTGGAAAGCCAAGCGAACGAAATGGCGAGTGCCGGAAGCAACTTTGCTCTGGTGGGCTGCGTTCGGAGGCAGTATCGGTGCGCTATTAGGAATGAAAGCTTGGCATCATAAAACCTTGCATAAGAAATTCAGATATGGCGTCCCGGCTATCCTCATCGCCCAGATCTCGATGACAGCTGCGATTATTTACTATTACCTATAAACTACCAAATCATCACACAAAAAAATCCACATTGCTGGTGCTGCTTTTTTTGAATTGTGCAAATCCTGACGCCATCTGTACACCGTGGAATGGCCTTTTATACCATATTTGGCCTGAATTTGCGTCAATGTCATGCCACCTTTCTCAAATTCTCGCACAATTGCGATTCGTTCTTCCGGTGAGAACCAATAACCTTTTCTCTGATACATAATGTAGACATTTTAGTGTTCCTAAATGTGTCTACTTATTTCAGGATAAGACAATGTAGTTTTTCCTAAAATATTTGCAAAATTATAGGAATTTTTATCGGTCGAAAAAGAGTCAAAGAGCAGCTTGCGCTGCCCTTGCTCAATTCCGGAAGATGTGCCCATCGACCTCGGTATAATCGCCACATCGCGGTTAGGGCGAACGTTTGCTGCTGTTGGGCTATGTACTCGTCGTAAGTCATAATAATTCTGTCAATTTATCTTCCCGAATGATTTTCGGTGCAGACTTGCCGGCAAGTACAAGGATTTTTTTACCATCTCGATAGATGTGCAGTTGCCGCGAACGAACGGCGGCGGTCAACGACGGGTCGGTCTCTATCTGCTCGCGAATGGCGCGATACTCGCCGTCCTGGGAAAACAGTTTCCGCTGCAAGTGGCTGCACATATTTGTTGTGTCTATTATCATAAATATTTGTTTTGTGTTTCGTGCGAAGTCGAACAAAGCTTTCGGTAGATGACAATAGCCGTCGGGGTGCTTATCCAAGTAGTCCTGATGGTATTCGTCGGCGGGATAGAAATTCTGCAAAGGCAGTTTCTCCACCGCAAAGGATTGGGCACACTTGCTTTGCTCCTCAGCATATACTTTTTCAATAGTCGGAAGATCATCCGCGTCTATATAGTAGATACCTGTGCGATAGCGCGTGCCTTCGTCATGACCTTGTTTGTTCAGGCTCGTCGGGTCGATAGCGACGAAGAACATGTGCAGCAGGAAATCCAGACTGACCTTATCCGGATCATAGACCACATGCACGGTCTCGGCATAGCCGGTTGTGTCGGTATAGACTTGTTCGTAAGTCGGGTTAGCCGTTTTTCCGTTGGCAAACCCCACTTCCGTCTCAACGACTCCGGCTATCTGCTTGAAGAAATGCTCCGTGCCCCAGAAGCATCCTCCGGCCAAATAGATGTGTTTACGCGTCATTATTGTTTCTTTTTACGAGATCGAGGTGTATTGACCGGTTCTGCGGTCGCTTTTGCGGCTTCGATTTGCTCGGACATGAACGGTTCGTGAAGCACATAATGCTTGTAGCACGAGATGCCGAGTGTGGTGAGCGGCAACGCAATGATCATTCCGATAACGCCCATGAATGCGCCCCAAAAACTCAGGCTGAGCAGAATAGCAGCAGGCCCGAGACCGGTTACTTTGCCCATGATTTTAGGCACAAGAAACATATCCTGAAACATCTGCACTACAATAAACACAATTGTCATTAGCAACAAAGTGAGCCACACGGGTTGTCCGGTCTGCGCCGATTGTACAAGGCATAGCAGGATACAGGGAGGGATGCCGAGTGCTTGCATGTAAGGCACCAGATTGAGGACACCGACGATGAGTCCCATCACGAAGCCCATCGGCATACCGATGATCGAAAAACCTATCGCGAAAAGAATACCCACACAGAGCGCTACCAATCCCTGCCCGCGGAAATAGGCGTTCATATTCACGCTCATCTCGTGCACGAGCGTCGTGATCTGCGTGTAGTATTTCTGCGGCACGTACTTGCGCCAGTTGGCGCGGATGGATGGGAAGGCGAGCATCAGGAAAATGAGATACATTAGACCGATGAAGATGACGAGCAACTCGCTCAGCCAACTCAGTCCGCCGGTAATCCAGCCACCAATCTTGGGTAGGATATTCTTGATACCGTCGCGCACTTCCGGATAGGAAAGTACAGATTCCAGATTGAGGCCATCAAGCGTGGAGTGAATCTTCTCCTGCTGCTCAGGCGTGAAGTATTTATCCGCATCAAAATGGGTGAAATACTGCTCCACGGCTACTGCGGCCGACTTCACTTCCCGTCCCATCGCAGGGATGATCAGATACACAGCCAGCGTCATCAGACCGACAAACAAGATGAGCGTGATCGCCACCGACAAACCACGGAACTTCACACGGCATTTATGCTGAATGAAGTTCACCAGCGGGTCCAACAACCACGCTAACAGAAAACTGACAAAGAACGGCAGTAATACGCCGTAAAGACGACTTAACATATGCTATATTTATATCAATATTCTTGTTTGCTTGCGGTATTCGGCATAGTCGGGTTTGTTGGCGAGTTGGCGTTTCTCCATAAGAGGAATACTGATCCCAAAGAAGAGTGCGGTCATAGCAATCGCCCCGCCGATAAACATATCAAAGCCGTTCAGAGACGCATACATGATCCATATGCCCCACCAGAACTGTATCTCGCCGAAATAGTTCGGATGGCGACCGTGTTTCCATAGACCGACGTTACATACTTTACCGGGATGAGCTGCACGAAAATCATGGCTCTGCTTATCTGCAATCAGTTGGATAGTAGCAGACGCGATGCAGACGATGAAACCCAAGCATAGCAACGCTATGCTGATTGGTGATTGGTCATTGGTGATTGGTGATTCAAACAGCTTGAGTCCGGGTAGCATAGCGGCAAAGACGACGAGCGTCGGCATCATATTCAGGCCAAAGAAGTTAATCGTATGGAATACCAACGGATGGCGGTCACGATATTTCGTATAACGCCAGTCTTCATGACCGATACCCTTGAAGGTGATAGCCCAGTTGCGCGTGAGGCGCCAGCCCCAATACCACGAAGCGATAAGCAGCAGAATGACCGGAACAGACCACACACCGGTATAGCATGCCCACAACAGAAAAGCAATCGGCGGAAAGACGCTCCAATAAGGGTCATAGACGGACACATTCTCATACAGCAATCCGAATGCCCACACAACGATTGTTGCCAACACATCGGCTAAGAGCAAAGCGATTAATGGGTGAACGGGTGAAAGGGTGATAGGATGAACGGCCAACCCTTCAAACAGCAGCCAACCGGCTACACCTGCAAGCGCGTATATCGCGGCAATCAGCGCCACACTACACCATTTGGAATAATCTCGTTTCATACTAATTTATTATCGCTTGTTCATCAGCAACCCTTTTTGCCACTTGAGCGTCGGATAGGTTTTCTTCAAATACGCTTCCGCCTCGCCGATACCGCTACTTCCGCTGGTAGCAAAGGGTATCATCGTCTTGCCTTCCAACTGCGGCAGGTTGTTATCGAGCCAAGAGTTGATGATACGCGGGCAGATACCCCACCATATCGGAAAACCGACATAGACGGTGTCATACGGCGTGACATCCGTACAACGCTTGATAGTCGGGCGTTCTTCCGGATCGTTCATTTCGAGCGATGAACGGGACTTGTCGTTTCGCCAATCGAGGTCGGCCGCCGTATAAGGTTCAGCGGGTTCAATCTCCCATAGACGGGCGTCATGTTGCTTGGCAAGTCGCTGAGCAGCGGCTTTGGTGGTACCTGTGGCGGAGAAAAACGCCACGATTGTTTTTGCATCCATAGATGTCATACTTACGGCACAGATAAGTGCCAAAAAGATTTTTTTCATTATTGTTTTTGTATTTTGGTTATGCCTACATACGCCAGTAGAATGAGGTTCATCATCAGGGCGTAGATGATGGCAGGAATAGCCACATTACTCGATCTGCCGCCCGGACTGCAGGCAACAATTTACCACTCGTTATAGTGGATATTCTCCGGTTTGTATTTGTCCTTGATCTCCGGTTGCTCAGCAGGAACGCCAACGGGTACTACGCACAACGGGATGATATGTTCGGGCAGTCCCAACATCTCTTGCACCATTTTCGCGCGGTTCATGTCGGGATGCAGGCCTGTCCATACGGCACCAAGACCCATCGCGTGAGCGGCCAACAATAGGTTCTCCGTAGCCGCCGACACATCGTTAATCCAGAAATTCGCCATCTCGCCCGGTATCGCTTTGCTCAGGTCGCCGCAAGGGATGATAGCCACAGCGGGCTTGTTGCTGCAGCGGGAGTAAGGCAGCGCCTCGCCCAAAGCGGCAATCTTCGCTTCGTCGGTCACTACGATAAAGGCCCAGGGCTGTTTGTTGATAGCCGAAGGAGCGGCCATCGCGGCACGCAAGAGGGTGTCCAACTGTGCCTCGCTGATCTTTTCTCCCGTGAACTCACGCACAGAAACGCGCGTCATGATGTTGTTAATTGCTTGATTCTCCATAACTGTGGGTTGATTACTGCATGCCACGCACATCGTCGCAGCGATTGCAAGGATGATTAGTTTTCTCATTTTCTCGTTGTTTGCGTCGATTACGGCGCAAAGGTACAAAAAAAATCCCACATACGCAAGCATATGCAGGAATTTTTTGCTTTTGCAAGCATTTTTACTACTTATCCTTACGTTGGGGGGTCTTAGCCTTAGGGCACGATTTTCTCATCGGGAACCAGCCTTTGCGGACACGCTCGCGTTGTTTGAACACCTCGCCGATGCTCCAGAAAGAGGAGAAGGCAAAGATGCCCAAGAAGATAGAGATATAGGTGTTCTCTACGAACAAGGAACCACCTGCAGCCAGTAGTCCGACGACAAGAAATGCCCACCAAGATTTTACTCCTAAATAGTACTCCGCCTTAATGACCAGCGGGTGAAAAAGACCGATACACAAAAACGCACCTGCGCCCAAAAGAATGCCTTCGTAATTCATATTAGTGACACATCATAAATCCAAAATAGAGACGCGGACCGGTCGGCATACATAGTTCGCGTTTGTGAAAAGCCAGCATCCAATCTAAGCGGAACGTGATATGCACCTTGCGCGTAAGGCAATAATCGCAGCCGACATATGGAGTGACATAAAAAAACGATTGTTTATGGAAGGTGCTGTTGGCGTCCCGTTCCCAACTATACTGGTCGCCGTCGAGGATATACAAGCCTTTCATTGAACCGCCGCCAATCACTCCGCCAAAATAGGGCCAGGCTTTATCTAATCGCCAGCAGCAATCGGCCAACACACCGCCGCAGCCCACACGTACATAGCTGCCCTTCTGGAGTACGTCATGGCAATCCGTTGTGCTACTCGGCATCGTGTTCACAAAACCTTCAAAGCCCGTGCGCAGATGTTTCCATAGATGAACGCGCAAGGCACCTCCGATACCGAATAGCGCACCTTGCGGAGAGCACAAACGACCGTCTGCGGTCTTGGGCGCGTTACCGTCCTGCCCGAACAAATAGCCGGTGTGCAGCATCATTCCGCCGGAGAAACCTTGATAGACCTTGTTCTTCTCGATCCCCTCACTCACCTGCGCACACATGCTGCACGCAATCAATATGCATATAAAAAGTACCTTTGCTCGCATCAATTCAAAATTTGCGGCAAAGGTACTATAATTTTCTTAAATGACGCTTAAGAATTTCTTAAGATTGGTATCCGCAGCTCTGTAACAGTGCCGTTTATATCCAAACAGAAGGAGAAATGGTGCATGGTGAGTCGGGAAGAAAGGCACAAAGAACCGGTTTTTGCGGAGGGTAGGAGCGTTTCGAGGGAAGCATCCAACCACTTACGCAGACTGTCCGGATGAATGGTGAGAGTATTCACCCAAGGGGTGAGTTGCAACTGAACGATCAAACCATGTGCTTTCAGTTCGTTCTCATGGGCACGGAGCCAATCGTACGCCAATTTGGATAGCGGAGACAGATCCTCCGAGGAACGCTCTGTATGCAAGATCAGACCTATTCCACGCACCGCTTCGATGGGCTCTTTAGCCGACCATCCGAGTTTACGACGGAGCGCATTGAGATGCACATCGATGGTACCGGTATCATACTGAAACCGTGTGCCCCACACATGATCGAGTATCTCTTCACGAGGACAGATCCGATTCGGGTGGGCAGATAGGAAATCCAACAATCCATACTCCAGTCCTGTCAGATGAATCTCATGTCCATCCTTTAGCACACTCCGCTGTTCGCGGTCAAGTTCTATATGGTTGGTAATAGAGATGTACATGGGTTAATAATTTACTACTGTACCTATCGGGGCATCCAATAGGCGGATGTTGTGCTTGGTTGCAATATCGTGCGCCACTGTGGACGGTTCATACCACGGATGAACAGAAAGTGCAAACTTGTTATGGTGGACGGTGAAGACCTGTTTGGCTTGGAGATCCATGATGACTTTTTCGAGGTCTTCCGGCATGGTGTGGATATATTTCCAATTGGCATTGTACTGCCCGTTTTCCAAGAGAGCAAGGTCAATGGAGTCAAACTGCTCATGAATCTCCCGAAAGCGTTTGTCGTAGCCACCGTCACCGCCGATATAGACCTTACGACCTCCGGCTTCTACCATGAACGAAGCCCAGAGAGTCTGGTTGCGTTTGCCTAAAAGACGATTACTAAAATGGCGGGACGGCAGAGCCGTTATTTGTAATTGGTAATTGGTAAGTGGTAAGTGGTCGTACCAATCCATTTCCGTGATTATCTCATCCTTATAGCCCCAATAGCGCAGATAATCGGCAATACCAAGCGGACAAATGACCGACTTCACGCGGTCGCGGATGTCGCGCAGGGTTGCGTAATCCATGTGATCCCAATGCTCGTGCGTGATAATGAGCACGTCGATGTCCGGCAGGTCGTTCGGTCGGTAGATGTCGGTACCAGAGAAGGCTTTGAGCATCATGGATGACGGCCATTCGGGTTTGAGTACCGGATCGACCAAGTACCGCTTGCCGTTCACGCAGAACAGGTACGACGAATGCCCGAACCACACGAGCCAATCGCTATCGGTCGGCAAGTTCTTGAGGTCGGTCTTGACCGCAGGTATCGGTGTTTGCGGCACACGTAGCGTGTCTTTGTTCGTCAGAAACCGAAAAAATGTACGCCTCGTGCTTGCGGAGTCTCCGGTGAATTGCGGAGTTGGTTCTTGGTTCTGGAACATCCCGTCTCTGTAGTTCGGCGATGCCTGTATCCGTTCTTTCGACACATGCCGCCACAGCCCGAAAGCCGGATGTGATAACACAGCCAACACTATACCGCTCAGCACGACAAGGATACAAACGATGGTGATCGTTGTCTTCATAACATCGCTTCGATGTCTTGCTCAAAATCCTTTGGCTCCACTACCGGCGCAAAGCGCTGGATGGTCTTGCCGTCTTTGGAAACGAGGAATTTGGTGAAGTTCCAGAGGATGTCGCTCTCTTTCTCGACGCTCTTGCTGATGCGCTTGAGCATAGCGTGTGCTGCCTTAGCTTTCAGACCTTTGTACTCTTCGGTCGGAGCTTGGGTCTTGAGATACTCAAAGACCGGATTGGCGTTCGTGCCGTTCACATCAGATTTAGCCATCAGCGGAAAAGTCACACCGTGATTGAGACGGCAGAACTCTTCAATCTGCTCGTCGCTGCCCGGTTCCTGGTTGGCGAACTGGTCACAAGGGAAACCTAAGATGACGAAGCCCTGGTCTTTATATTTCTTGTATAACTCCTCCAGACCGTCGTACTGCGGCGTGAAACCACATTTGGAGGCGGTGTTGACGATAAGAATCACTTGACCTTGATAGTCCGCGAGGTTTACTTCTTTGCCTCTATTAGAGAGGACCTTAAAATCATAAATTGTTGCCATATTGTTATCTGTTTTAGTTGTACATGATGTAAGTATTAGCACGGTGCATGCCGTCCAAAGCATGCACAGTAGAGTGCGAATGAGGACACTTCCGTTTGCTTTTTGAAGTGTTGCTCGACCGAGGTTGGTCATCAGGCCGCGTGCTTCCAAGTCGGCACAGCGTTGTTTATTGAGTTCCGTCCAATGGCTGCGTTTCTGCCGCGGGGAGAGCCGTTGTGCCAAACGGCCGTCCGGCAGACGCTTGAGAGTTGAGTCGATCCATCCGAAGCAGAGCGCCTCTTCCACCACATCAAGATACGGCAGGCACACGCCTTCGGGTTTGTTCTTGCCTCGGTACATAGCAATCCAACAGCACTTTTGCGATGCTGCATATTGCTCGAACCACTTCCTGAGTTGTGCCCGTTCGCTATATTCCAACAAATCCACTATTTCCATACTATCGTTTTCACCATTTGCTCCAAGTATTCTTTGTCTATGGCGTCGAAGGTATTATATTCGGCGCTATCGATATCCAGCACAGCGATCACTTGGCCGTCACGGAAAACCGGCACAACGATCTCGCTTTTCGACTCGGAGGAACAAGCGATATGTCCCGCAAACTGATGCACATTCGGCACGATCATCGTCTCTTGCCGCTGCCACGCCGTTCCGCACACGCCGCGTCCGAAGGGGATATGCATGCAGGCTACAGGTCCCTGGAACGGGCCGAGCACCAGTTCGTTGCCGATGACACGGTAGAAACCCGTCCACCAGAAGCAAAAGGTCTGATGCAGCGCTGCCGCCACGTTCGCCATCATGGCAATCGTGTCCGTCTCGCCTTCCACCAACGCTTGTATCTGCGGCAGGAGCGATTGATATGTCTCTGCTTTCGTCATTCGTGTTATTTGAGTTTTTCTTTGCATTGGCCGATATACATCGTGTTGGCTGCGCGGACCCAGCAGTCTTTCCACCGGGGCGCACGGAAGAGTTGTTCGGCGCGCTCAAACCACTCCAAAGCCTCTTGCTTCGACCCGAAGGGTTTCGGGGCATAGAACAAGCACGTGCCGTAATAACTGAGCACCAGCGGATCGCTCGGCGCGAGTTTGGTCGCTTCTTTGGCCAGACTCATGGCTTTGAGCGGATGAATAGAAATCTTCGATCGCAACTCATACACATACACCGCCGACATGTACATCTCGTAATGTCCGAGGGGCAGGTTCCCGCGTTGCGCCTGCACATGCGCGCGAAAGCGTGATATATAAGGAGTAGCGTGCGGTTTGTCGTACTCCAGCACGTAACCGCAGTAGCCGTACTCGTAGAGTAATGAGTTAGTGTTGAGGGAATGAGTATTGAGGGTGTCGACATAGGCTTTCCACAGCGACATATCCTCCCGTTGGTACGCATCAAGTAAGTCTCTATCGGTCTGAGCCGATAGAGACAAACTGATACATAAGGCAAGGATTACTTGCCGCGCTCGAGCAATAATGTGCGTGTCGGTTGATCGCATACTTCTGCCGGGCCGTAGTACTGAATCGGACCCGGATAGATATAACTGGTGTTTGCGTCAGCCCACTCGGCACGATGCGATTGGAGGTACTTGAACGGCGCACCGTTGAGGTCCACGAGGGCCTTCTGGATGACGGGTTTCATCTTACCGTTACGCTTCTCCATATTCATCATCATCGTGATAGGCACACCGCCTGCGAGCCAAGCCGATGCCGGTTTGGTGAGGTTGCGCACGAGCGACATATAACCCGTCTTGCCGGCAGCGATGAGGTGGGTAGCGTTGACGCCGATCGAATAGCAGTAGTCGGCATCGAAGTTCGACGGCATCGCGCAACGGCCTTCGTAACCAAAGAAGTGGTTGAGGGCGGAGAACTTACCTTTGTACTCGCCGTTGGCTTTGAGTTGTGCCAGACGTTTGCCGACCATCTCAATGAGCAGTTTCTCGGTCTCGATCTGGGATACCATCACATTTCCGTGCGGGTCGCGGTCAAGCGTGAGCTGCTTGGCGATACCCTTCGGCAGCGAGCGGAACAACTCGCAGGAAGCCGGACTGAGTTTGGACTTCACGTATTCGCGTTTTGCGTCGTCGCCGTCGAGGGATGTGAACTCTTCGTTCGCAGCCAGCATGTCGTTCAGTTCCTGAATCAGCACGCGCATCGCCGGGATAAACTCGATGAGGCCTTCGGGGATAAGAATCGTACCGAAGTTAAGACCTGCGTTGGCGCGAGCTACGATCACCTTGACAATATCCTCTACGATGTCGTTGAGCGTCATCTTCTTGGCCTCGACCTCCTCGGAGATAAGACAGATATTCGGCTGTGCCTCGAGTGCGCATTCCAGGGCAATATGACTTGCACTACGGCCCATGAGGCGGATGAAGTGCCAGTATTTCTTCGCGGAATTGGCGTCGCGCTGGATGTTACCGATGAGCTCGGCGTAGGTCTTACAAGCGGTGTCGAAACCAAACGAAGTCTCGATCATCTCGTTCTTGAGGTCACCGTCGATGGTCTTCGGGCAACCGATAACCTGGATGCCGCATTGCTTCTGGAGGTAGTACTCGGCGAGCACACAGGCGTTGGTGTTCGAGTCGTCACCACCGATGATAACAACCGCCTTGATACCCAACTGCTTGCAGACCTCGATACCGTTATCGAACTGCCAGGTCTCTTCGAGTTTGGTACGACCGGAACCGATGATATCGAAACCGCCGGTATTACGATACTCGTCGATGATATCACCCGTCAACTCCTGGTACTTACCGTCGATCAAGCCGCTCGGGCCACCGAGGAAACCGTACAGTTTATTCTTCGGGTTGAGTTTCTTCAGACCGTCGTACAGGCCGGCGATGACGTTGTGTCCACCGGGAGCTTGACCGCCGGAGAGGATAACGCCCACATTAAGCGGTTCGCTCGTGTTCTTGCCGGTGGTCGGTTCCATCGTGATAAGAGGCAGACCATAGGTATTGGGGAAGAGTTTTTTGATCTCCTCCTGGTCAGCTACCGAGTGTGTTTTCTCGCCTTCTACGAGGCGTACAGCGCCCTGCAAGGCTACCGGCATCTTCGGCTGGTAGTTCTGGCGCGCAATCTGTAATGGAGATTTTTGCATAAGATTAAAATATTTGTTATTTGTTATTTGTTATTTGTCATTTTCTATTAGTTTGAGCAATTGCTCGACGGCTTCTTCCTGCGGGATGTTCTTCAGAACGCATTCCTTGCCTTTGTAGAGCGACACGCGGTCACGACCTGCGCCTACATAGCCGTAGTCAGCATCGGCCATCTCACCCGGACCGTTGACGATACAACCCATGATGGCGATCTTCAGGCCCGTCAGATGCCCCGTAGCCGCTTTGACCTTACGGATCGTCTCCTCGAGGTTAAAGAGCGTACGACCGCAGCTCGGGCATGAGATATACTCGGTCTTGTAGATACGCACGCGCGCGGCCTGCAGAATATCCTTGCTCAGGAAATTGAGTTTGTTCTCCGTGAAGTGCGGGTTGACGAGCGTCAGTTCCGTGGCCTTGAATTCCCACAGCAGACGACCGCACTCGGCCGCCGCTTGCAGGGCGAATGTCTCCCACTCTTCTTCGTAACTCGTATAGCGAATCTCTGCGTTGCCGCCGATATTATCCAGCACTTCGGCCGTCACCGAGCCGTCATAACGAATGGAGTCCTCGTCCGCGAAATAGTTCACGAGTTCCTGCGCCACCGGTATCTCATTCTCAGGCGGTTCACTCAGGCTCACGCGGATCGTGTCGCCTACGCCTTCGGCGAGCAACGCACCGATACCTACGGCCGACTTGATACGCCCGTCCTCGCCTTCGCCCGCTTCGGTCACACCGAGGTGCAAGGGGAAGGCCATGTGCTCTTTGTGCATCGTCTTCACGAGCAGGCGCACGGTCTCGACCATGACGCGGGTGTTGGAAGCCTTGACGGAGATGACGATGTTCTCAAACTCCTCGTCCACGGCGATGCGGAGAAACTCCATCACGGACTCTACCATGCCTAGCGGCGTGTCGCCGTACTTGTCCATCATCCGCTCGCTGAGCGAACCGTGGTTCACGCCGATACGGATGGCTGTCTCATGTTCGCGGCAGAGGTCCAAGAGATGCGTGAAACGCTCGCGGATCTTTGATGGGTCTTTGCAGTAGTTACCCGGGTTGATACGCACCGCTTCGACCACTTGGGCCGCAGCGTCCGCCACGTCGGCTTGGAAATGTACATCCGCGACGAGCGGCACAGCCGTCAGGACCTGGGCATGTATCTCGCGCAACGACTCCACTTCGCGGAGACCTTGCGTCGTAAACCGCAGCAGTTCCGTTCCTGCCTCGATACAACGACGCGCCTGGTTCACCGAACCGTCGATATCGTTGGTGTCGGTGTTCGCCATCGTCTGCACGCGGATGGGATAGTCAGAACCCAAAAAGATGTTTCCCACTTGTACATTCGTGGTCTTTCTGCGGTTATAATTCAATTTTATTTCCATAAATGGTGGGCAAAATGCCCTAAAATGTTATTTTTCTTCAAAAAAATTTGGTCAATTCAAAAATTTGTAGTACCTTTGCACCCGCTTTTGCAAAAAAGCCGGAGAATCAGTAGCTCAGCAGGTAGAGCACATCCCTTTTAAGGATGGGGTCCTGGGTTCGAGCCCCAGCTGGTTCACAAGGGAGACGAGGCAACTCGCCTCCCTTCTTTTATCCAGCCATTATACCACGATATTCACGATACGTCCGGGTACTACGATGACGCGCTTGGGTTGTCCTCCGTTGAGGTACTTAGCGGTCTCTTCGGACGCCATCACGAGTTTCTCCACTTCTTCCTTCGGCGTGTCCTTCGGGCACTCGAGCGTGAAGCGCACTTTGCCGTTGAACTGAACCGGGTATTTCTGCGTGTCCTCTACAAGATACGACTCGTCGCACTCGGGCCATGCGGCATCCACGACGAACGATGCATTGCCGCAGCGATGCCACATCTCTTCTGCGAGGTGCGGAGCGTACGGTGCGATCAATACGGCGAACTGCTCGAGTATCGCGCGCTTGTTGCACTTCAATGCCGATAACTCGTTCTGCGCGATCATGAAGGCAGGAATGGAGGTGTTGAACGAGAAGTTCTCGATATCCCACGTGATCTTCTTGATTAACTTATGCAAGCTGCGCAGCTCCTCTTTCGTCGGCTGCTCATCCACGATATTCTCGTACATGTTCCACAGACGTTTGAGGAAACGATGCACACCGTCGATACCGTTGGTGTCCCAAGGCTTACTCATCTCTAACGGACCGAGGAACATCTCATAGAGACGTAAGGTATCCGCACCGAACTTCGCAATCACGTCGTCCGGGTTCACTACGTTGAACATCGACTTACTCATCTTCTCTACCGCCCAGCCGCAGATATACTGCTTCGGACCGGCGAGGTACGGATTGTCCTCGATGGTGGTGCCGTCGGCAAAGACGAACTGCGCGTTCTTGAACTCCGGCATCCAGTTGCGGAAAGCCGTGATGTCCAGCACATCGTTGTTCACCAGGTTCACATTCACGTGAATCGGCTGCACTTTATCCTTGTACTCGGGATTGTCGATGAGGTTATAGGAGATATAGAGGTTGCCCGTCGCTCCTTCGCCGATATAGCGATAAACGAAGTTCGAGCGGCCCTGAATCATACCCTGATTGATAAGTTTCTTGAACGGCTCGTCTTCGCAGATATAGCCGAGGTCATAGAGGAACTTATTCCAGAAACGGGAATAGATCAAGTGTCCCGTCGCATGTTCGCTACCGCCGAGATACAGATCCACTTGACGCCAGTACGCATTGGCCGCTTTGCCCACGAGCGCCTCGTCGTTATGGTTGTCCATATAACGGAGATAATACGCCGACGAACCCGCAAAGCCCGGCATGGTGCAGAGCTCCAGCGGATAGCCCTTGTAGGTCCAGTTCTTGGCATTGCCCAACGGCGGACGACCGTCCGAAGTAGGCTTGAAATCCGAAACCTCCGGCAAGGTCAACGGCAGATCTTTCTCATCCACCGTGTAAGGCATCTCGTCTTTATAGTAGATCGGGAAGGGTTCGCCCCAGTAACGCTGACGACTGAAGATGGCGTCGCGCAGACGGTAGTTCACTTTCACGCGACCGATGCCGGTGTTGGTGATATACTCCTTCATCGCCTGAATGGCTTCTTTCACTTCCATGCCATCCAAGAATCCGGAATTGATCATCTTACCTTCCTTCGCATCAAACGACTCTTCGCTCACGTCCGCGCCCTCAATCAGCGGAATGATCGGCAGATTGAAATGTTTCGCGAATGCGTAGTCACGGCTGTCGTGCGCCGGCACGGCCATGATCGCACCTGTGCCGTAGCCCGCGAGCACATAATCGGAGATATAAATAGGTATCTCGCCTTGCGTGAGCGGATTGATGGCGTACGAACCCGTGAATACACCCGTGACGCGCCGGTCCGCGATGCGCTCGCGCTCCGTGCGGTGCTTCACCCAAGCGAGGTACTCCTCCACTTCGGCTTTATGCTCGTCCGTCACTACGCGCGTAACGTACTCGCTCTCCGGCGCTAACACCATGAAGGTGACGCCGAAAATCGTATCCGCACGGGTGGTGAAGATCGTGAAGGGTTCGTCCTGGCCCTTGATGGCGAATTGCATCTCTGCGCCTTCGCTGCGACCGATCCAGTTGCGCTGGGTCTCTTTCAGACTCTCCGTCCAATCCAATCGTTCCAGGCCCTCTAACAGACGACCGGCGTACGCACTCACGCGCAGGCACCACTGCCGCATCACGCGTTGCTCCACGGGATAACCGCCGCGGACGGAAAGACCTTCCGATACCTCATCGTTCGCGAGCACCGTGCCGAGTTGCGGGCACCAGTTGACCTTCGTGTCGGCGAGGTATGCGATGCGGTAGTTCATCAGTCGCTCCTGCTGCTCTTTCTCCGTCATCGTCGCCCATTTCGGGTCGTTGGTCTCCCACTCTGCGATGAGTTGAGAGATCGGTTGCGCCTTCTGGGTCTTGGGATCGAAATAGCTGTTGAACATCTGCACAAACGCCCACTGCGTCCATTTATAGAACGCCGGATCGCAGGTACGCACTTCGCGGTTCCAGTCGTAGCAGAAACCGATCTTCTTCAACTGGCTGATGTAGCGGTCGATGTTCTCGAAGGTCGTCTTCTCGGGGTGTTGGCCTGTCTGAATAGCGTACTGCTCAGCCGGCAGACCGTAGCTGTCAAAACCCATCGGATGCAGCACGTTAAAGCCCTTCAACCGTTTGTAACGGCTGTAAATATCGCTGGCAATATAGCCTAACGGGTGACCGACGTGCAGACCCGCTCCCGAAGGATAAGGGAACATGTCCAACACATAGTAGTGCGGCTTGTCGGATTTGTTCGGCACCTTATAGATGTCCGCTTTCTCCCACTCCGCTTGCCACTTTTGCTCTATGTCATTAAAATTGTAATCCATTAATTATAAGAGTTTTTTAACTTGCTCATATACGTTTTGTGCCGTGAAGCCGAGTTTTTCGTCGAGGACTTTGTAAGGTGCGCTGAAACCGAAGGAGTTGAGACCCCAAATAGCGCCGTTTTCGCCCACGAGGGATTCGAGGGTGCACGGAAGACCTGCGGTCATACCGAAACGCTTGATACCCTTCGGCAGCACTTCGTCCTGGTATTTCTTGTCCTGCTCGCGAAAACGGCCTTCGGACGGAACGCTGACAATCTGCAAGCGGATACCCTCTGCGCGCAGCAGTTCT
The DNA here is from genome assembly GCA_900321005.1 of uncultured Bacteroidales bacterium. Lineage (GTDB taxonomy): Bacteria > Bacteroidota > Bacteroidia > Bacteroidales > Paludibacteraceae > Colicola. Next base: position 18,971 of record ONUF01000027.1, read on the forward strand.
GCACCGGCCAGAAGCGTCGAGACCTCGGAACCGGAAGCCAGCAGCACGATCTGCGGGTTCTCGTCTTTCGAAACGATATACGCACCTTTGCGGAAACCATCGAGGTTCACGTTGGGCACCGGCGCGATATCCTGACGACTCAGGATGAGTGCGGTCGGGGTCTCGGTATTCTCGAGCGCTGCACGCCAAGCGAGGGTGGTCTCTTCGGCGTCCGCGGGACGAACCACGAGCATTGATGGTTTGCCGTGGTGGTTATGCAGTTTCTCCATCAGACGGATCTGCGCTTCTTGCTCAACCGGTTCGTGCGTCGGACCGTCTTCGCCTACGCGGAACGCATCGTGGCTCCATATGAACTTCACCGGCAACTCCATGAGGGCGGCCATACGTACCGCGGGTTTCATGTAATCGCTGAACACGAAGAAGGTACCGCAAGCGGGGATGATACCGCCGTGCAGCGCCATACCAATCATCACGCAAGCCATGGTGAGTTCGCTCACACCGGCCTGCAGGAACTGACCGCTGAAATCACCCTTCTTGAGGGCATGGGTCTTCTTGAGGAAACCGTCCGTCTTATCGGAGTTGGAAAGGTCAGCCGAAGAAACAATCATGTTGCCTACATTCTCTGCGAGGAAACTGAGCACTTTTCCGCTGGCGTTACGCGTAGCGTCGCCCGGTTTCTGCTCAATCAGGCTCCAGTCCACACAAGGCGTCTCGCCTGCCATGAAGGTCTCATATTCGTTGGCTGCCACGGGATTAGCCTGTGCCCACTCGTGGTAAGCGACATATTTCTTATTCGCAATCTCGCGCAGTTCAATCGCGCGCTCTTCGTACAGCTTCGCTACCTCCGGGAAGATCTGGAACGGATTCGTCGGATCACCGCCGAGGTGCTCAATGGTCTTTTCGAACGAAGCGCCGGCTTTGCTCAACGGCGCACCGTGGGTCGAGCACTTGCCTTCCCAGTTAGCGCCTTCTGCCGTCACGCAGCCTTTACCCATTGTCGTATGACCGATAATGATGGACGGACGGGATTTCTCTGCTTTCGCCTTGATGATCGCTTCGCGGATGGCGTCTGGATCATTGCCCGGAATCTCCTGTACGTACCATCCCCATGCGTTGTATTTGGCAGCCACATCTTCCGAAGTCACCTCGCCGCAGCCCGTCGAGAGCTGGATAGTGTTCGAGTCATAGAACATGACGAGGTTGTCCAGACCAAGGTGTCCCGCCAGACGGCCTGCGCCCTGCGAGATCTCTTCCTGTACACCACCGTCGGAGATGAAGGCGTAAATCGTCGGGTTATGGATAGCACCGAAACGCTGGTTGAACCACTTGGCTGCGATCGCTGCACCGACAGCGAAGGTATGACCTTGACCGAGCGGACCGGAAGTGTTCTCAATCATTCGCTCAATCTCGCGCTCGGGGTGACCGGGCGTCACACTACCCCACTGACGCAGGTTCTGCAGGTCTTCGAGGGTGAACTTACCCGCCAGACAAAGTTGGGCATATAGCATCGGAGCCATGTGACCCGGATCCAAGAAGAAACGGTCGCGTGCTTCCCAACCCGGGTTCTCCGGATCGTATTCAAGGAACTCGCTAAAGAGGACATTGATGAAGTCTGCGCCGCCCATCGCGCCGCCCGGGTGACCACTTTTAGCTTTCTCTACTGCTGCTGCAGCCAAGATACGGATGTTATCCGCTGCACGATTCAAAAGTTGTGTCTTGTTCATGATAACTGTTTTTTATATTGTTTTAAAATTTCCATCCTAAATGGTAACTCGCGCCCCAGCCCATGTTACTTCGATGCCCGAAGCCGGGAATATATATCGGTCCCATCTCTGCGGCGGTGAGGTTCTCGGCCTCGCGGGTGAACAAGATCTTAAACCGTCCCATCCAACCCATGTAAAACGCCGTGTTCTTCACCTTCGCGATTTCCACCTGACAACCCGCCACGATCTCTCCCCAACAATCCACCTTACGCGGCTGGAAGCATGTGCCTACGCGTACGCCGATGAGCAGCGCGTGCGGCGAACCCGGGTTGCGCTTGAGCGGGTGGATGTCCGCACCCGCGCGAAAAAAGCCGCCATGTGCGTTATAAAAGATACTGTCTCCCTGTTGCATCTGCCCGCCGGCATAACCTACCTCTAAGGTCGGGTAGAAACGATTCGCTAACCGCACATTGACCGCCAGTTCGTAGTGCTGTATCGTCCAATGACTCAATCCGCTCACGAGCACCGGTGAGAGGATGTCGAGTTTGACGGTCGTTCCCTGATATATCTCTTTGCGCTCCTTGCGCGCGATAGCCAACTCCGCAGAGTCTTCCGAGGCCATGATGATCGTGTCGATAACCACCACGACATTCGTGTCGGCAGGCAATGCCTCCGTCTCGGTCGCTTGCACGATCGCCTGTTGCGCAAAAGCCGCTATGCTCAGCAGCAACGCGAGAACGATATTACATAAGCGTCTTCGCTTCATTCTTCAGCTCCTCCAGCGCCTTCTCGGCCGGAGTCGTTCCGTTCGATGAATAAGCCTTGAGCATGGTAGTGGCAAATACCTGAGCATTCGCGTCGGGCGGTATCTGCGCACTCATCGCGATAATAAAGGTCGCCATCTGATCGCGTGCGTTGATAATGAGGTCCCACACCTCCGCGCTCACGTACACCTGCTGACTCTGGTTATGGTCGTACTCCGCGCGCAAGGTCTGCAACAGATATTGCTGCAACTGCGGCACAGACCACGTCGCCAAGGCCGTCGGATCTTGGTCCTTCAACTCCATAAGCATATGCTCGGGCGTCGTACGCTCGAGTAGCAACGCCAGGCGCTCGTACGCGCGTAAGCGAATCGGCGAGATAGTCTTCTGACTCTCACGTTTCAACTCCCACTGGCGCTTTTTCTCTTCGTTACGGAAAGAGGAGTACTGGATCAACCAGAACCCGAAAATCATCACTACGATGATCAGAATAAGTAACAGAATATACGTTGTATTCATAGCACACTTTGCCAAAATCGCGGCAAAGGTAATAAAAAAAATTGACATACACAAGAGTGTATGCCAAAATTTCTTCTTTTTTTCGCAAATCAGCGTATCATATCGTCGCCGAAGAACGGTTGCAGGGCCTTCGGGATGCGGATACCTTCCTCGCATTGGTTGTTCTCGAGAAGAGCAGCCACGATGCGCGGGAGAGCCAGCGCAGAACCGTTGAGGGTGTGGCAGAGCACCACTTTCTTGTCCTCTGCACGGCGGTAACGGCACTTCAGACGATTGGCCTGATAGGTGTCGAAATTACTCGTCGAACTAACCTCCAGCCAGCGGTGTTGTGCCTCGCTGTACACCTCGAAGTCGTAGCACAGCGCCGCCGTGAAACTCATATCGCCGCCGGAGAGGCGAAGGATACGATACGGCAGTTCGAGTTTCTGCAACAGACCTTCTACGTGCTCGAGCATCTCCTTATGCGAAGCATCGGAATGCTCCGGCGTGTCAATACGCACGATCTCGATCTTCGAGAACTCGTGCAGACGGTTCAGACCGCGCACATCCTTGCCGTACGAACCTGCCTCGCGACGGAAACACTCCGTGTACGCGCAGTTCTTGATAGGCAGCTCTTTCTCGTCGATGATTACGTCGCGGTAGATATTGGTCACCGGCACCTCCGCCGTCGGAATGAGATAGAGGTCATCCACTTCGCAGTGGTACATCTGTCCCTCTTTGTCAGGCAGCTGGCCTGTTCCGTAACCCGAAGCGGCGTTGACTACCGTCGGCGGCATGATCTCCGTATAACCGGCCTTATTCGCTTCCGCAAGGAAGAAATTGATGAGAGCACGTTGGAGACGTGCGCCTTGACCGATATACACGGGGAATCCTGCACCCGAGATCTTCACACCGAGATCGAAGTCGATGAGGTTGTATTTCTTCGCGAGTTCCCAGTGCGGAAGCTTTGCTTCGTCGTTATTCACCTCGCCGACCCATGTGCCGACGGTGTCGCCGCCATGATGGGGAACGTTGGATTTAACGACCAAGTTATCTTCCGCTGCTGCACCTTCCGGCACGATGTCGTAAGGTACATTCGGGATGGTGAGCAGCAGTTTGGTCTGTGCCTCTTCCGCCTCACTCATCTTCGCGTCGAATTCGGCTATCTGCGCTTTGAGAGCACCGGTCTGCGCTTTCGCCTCTTCGGCCTTCTCCCTTTCGCCTTTCGCCATTAACATGCCGATAGACTTACTGATCTGATTCATCTGCGCAGCGGCAGCGTCTTTGGCTTGCTGTGCGGACTTGCGCTCCCCATCCAGACGAAGCACTTCGTCAATTGCCTCTTGGGCGCCTGAGAAGTGCTTCTTGTTTAGACCGGCAATGACTTTCGCCTTGTCGTCGTAAATCTGTGTAAATCTGTTTTAATGTTAACATACTTACGCCTCTACCGGTTGGATGGAAACGTACGATTTGTTGTCGCGTTTCTTGCGGAACGTTACGATTCCGTCGCAGAGAGCGAACAAAGTGTGGTCGCTACCCATACCCATGTTTTCACCCGGGTTGTGTACGGTACCACGCTGACGTACGATAATGTTACCTGCCTTTGCGAATTGACCACCAAAGATCTTCACGCCAAGACGTTTGCTTTCTGATTCACGGCCGTTCTTTGAACTACCGACACCTTTCTTGTGAGCCATACTGGTTGTCCTTTCTTTTTAAGCAATAACAATTTCTTTAACTACGACATTCGTCAAATCCTGACGGTGTCCATTCAGTTTGCGGAAACCTTTGCGACGTTTCTTGTGGAAAACAAGAATCTTCTCACCGCGGCACTCGTTGTCGAGTACTTCGCAAACCACTTTAGCGCCCTTTACATAAGGAGCACCAACTTTTACTTTGCCCTCATTGTCGAGGAGCAGAACGTTCTCAAACTCGACCGTTGCACCTTTCTCAAGGTCAGCGATGCGGTTGATGAACAGTTTCTTGCCAGCTTCTACCTTAAACTGCTGGCCTTTCATTTCTACAATTGCGTACATTGACGATTGTTTTAAATGTTCGGGCGGTGCGGCGTTCGCTACTCGAGCGAAACTTAAACAAGCCTATCCGTATAAATAACTTCGCTTTTTGTCTGCGTGTCGATGCTATCGACCGAAAAAGCGTGCAAAATTACTACAAATTTTTGAATTGACCAAATTTTTTTGCAGAATTTTGCATTTTTATTGGTTTTTGCTACTTTTAGTAGGCACTCATTTGCTTTTTGACCGTTTCATTAATGAAATCCGCGAACTCCTGGATGGTCATCGAGCCCTTCTCTTCCGCGCCTTGCTGACGAACGGAAACGAGACCTTGTTCCGCCTCTTTTTCGCCGACGATGAGCATATACGGAATACGCTTCAATTCGTTGTCGCGAATCTTACGTCCGAGCTTCTCGTTACGGTCATCTACGATGACACGTACGTCCTGTTGTTCGAGGACCTCCTTAACTTTCCAAGCATACTCGTTGCTCTTCTCGGAGATTGGCAGTACAACAGCCTGATCCGGCGTCAGCCACAACGGGAATTTACCGGCGGTGTGCTCGATCAGCACGGCTACGAAACGCTCCATTGAACCGAACGGCGCGCGGTGGATCATGACGGGACGGTGTTTCTGGTTGTCCTCACCCGTATATTCGAGTTCGAAACGCTCCGGCAGGTTGTAGTCCACTTGGATGGTACCCAACTGCCAACGGCGACCGAGGGCATCCTTCACCATAAAGTCGAGTTTCGGGCCGTAGAAAGCCGCCTCACCGGTCTCTTCGCGTGCCGGCAGATTCATCTCTTTGCACGCCTCACGAATGGCATTCTCTGCGTGCTCCCAGATCTCGTCTGAACCTACGTATTTCTCGTGGTTGTTCGGGTCGCGGAGCGAGATCTGCGCCTCGTAGTTCTCGAAATTCAGGGCCTTGAAGATGATGTTGATGATCTCCATGACGCGGATAAACTCCTGCTTCACCTGATCGGGGCGGCAGAAGATGTGCGCGTCATCCTGCGTGAACGAACGAACACGCGTCAGTCCGTGCAACTCGCCCGATTGCTCGTAACGATAGACGGTTCCGAATTCCGCGCAGCGGAACGGCAGCTCTTTGTACGAACGCGGGCTGTTCTTGTAGATCGCGCAGTGGTGAGGACAGTTCATCGGTTTAAGCAGATAAACCTCTCCCTCTTCCGGCGTGGTGATGGGTTGGAACGAATCCTTACCGTAGTGATCCCAGTGACCGGAAGTCATATAGAGTGTTTTACTACCAATATGCGGGGTGATCACCTGCTCGTAACCGTAGCGCTTCTGGATCTTCTTGAGGAAATCCTCGAGGCGCAGACGCAGGGCAGTGCCCTTCGGCAACCAGATTGGCAGACCCTTGCCGACCATGTCGGAGAACATGAACAGTTCGAGGTCCTTGCCGATCTTACGGTGGTCACGTTTCTTCGCCTCCTCGAGAAGCGCGAGATACTCGTCGAGCATCGCTTTTTTCGGGAAGGAGATACCGTATATACGCGTCATCATCGGGCGTTTCTCGTCCCCGCGCCAATAAGCGGCGGAGCAAGAGAGCACTTTGACGGCTTTGATAGGTTCGGTGGAAAGCAAGTGCGGACCGCGGCAGAGATCTGTGAACGCGCCTTGCGTGTACGTGGTAATATGTCCGTCTTCGAGTTCGGAGATCAACTCGCATTTATAACTCTGGCCCTTGTCGCCGAACGCTTTCAACGCATCAGCTTTGCTGATAGCGCGTTTTACGAGCGCTTCTTTCTTCGCGCGCAACTCCATCATCTTGTTCTCGATAGCGGCAAAACAGGTGTCGTTAATCACCACACCCTCGGGCGGCATCACATCGTAATAAAAACCGTTCTCGATAGCCGGTCCGATACCGAATTGGATACCCGGATAGAGTTCTTGCAGCGCCTCAGCCATCAAGTGCGACGAGGTATGCCAGAAAGCATGCTTGGCCTGCTCGTCCTCCCATTTATGGAGTTTGATGCTGCTGTCCGACTCGATAGGAAAATTGAGTTCTACGATTTGATCATTGACTGACGCACAAAGGATGTCTTGTGCCAATCGACTGCTGATAGACTCAGCGATTTGCAACGGCGTCACGCCGTTTTCGTACTCACGGACGCTCCCGTCCGGAAAAGTGATTTTAATCATATTGATAAACGTACAAATGTTTATGCCCGCGCGGCTCACAACTGCTACGCAAGGCGTTAATATGGTGTGTTGTGATTTTCAAAAACGGCTGCAAAGGTACAACAAAAATTGCATATATGCAAGTATTTAGGCGAATAATTTGCATAATTCAGAAAAAAACCGTACCTTTGCAGCCGCAATGTAATATCGACGACTTATGAGACAGCGGATATTTTCTATTCTGTTGATTGCCTTTTTGGCGGCGACTTTCTCTGTTCCGGCGTACGGATGGGGACAGAAAGGGCATCGTATTATTGCGCAGATCGCGTATGACAACCTGAGTCGCAAAGCCCACAAAGCCGTGGACAAGACGCTTGGTCAAAAGGGCGCTATCTATTGGGCAAACTGGCCGGACGAGATCAAATCCGACACCATCTATCCGGATAGTTACGATTGGCATTTCCAGGACTTTGACGGCGGGCTATCGGACTCCCTCGTAGCCGACGCGCTCATTCATTATCCCGCCGAAGGCGGTAACATGTTCCGCGCGCTGGACAGCCTCGTCGCCGTCCTTAAAGCCGGCAAAGGGGACGCGCATACCTTACGATTCGTGATCCATCTTTCCGGCGACCGTTATTGCCCGATGCACATGGCCCACATGGATGACAAAGGCGGTAACCTGGTGAAGATGAAGTGGTTCAGGGAAGAGACCCGTCTGCACACCGTGTGGGACACCCACCTGATTGAATCACAGGGATACAGTTATTCGGAGTTCGCCGAGAAATTGGAACTCGAATATGGCTGGGCAAAGAAATACATCGACGCGCAAACCAACGCCGAACTGCTGCTCGACACCTATCACCTGACCTCCGACATCTACACCTACCAGGCCACCTGGGACGGCAACACCTACCATTATATCTACCGGTGGCGCACGGAGATGGAGGAACAACTCTACATCGCCGGAATCCGTCTGGCCAAACTGCTGAACGAAATATATAAATAAACGATACCATGAAAAAATCTTTTACACTGTTTCTGACTCTTCTCTGCGCTGCGGGTTTGTTCGCGGCCGACATCGACATGCAGATCCATTGGGGCACAAAAGAGGCCCAACAGAAATCGATGACCACTGCCGGCAAGCAGAAGAAATATTACACGGAAGACTATAGTCCGGAGAACCTGCGTGCACTGAGCGGCGACGACCTCTTCGGCGCGCTGAACACGCTGATGGGTAACACCTGCAGGCTCCTGGAAGACGGGTACGACTATGATGCGTTGCGCTTTTCGTACAAGGAGGTAGACAAAGACCTCAATAACTCCGGAAACATCATCGGTTATTATGACGGTCAGTCGATGAACGGCACATGGGATGGCGGCACGACCTACAACCGCGAGCACACCTGGCCGCAATCGAAAGGCGCGAACAAGAACACCCCGATGGGCTACGACATGCAATCGGTGCGCCCGGCGAACGCTGCCATCAACAGCAGCCGCGGCAGTAAGGCGTACGGCGAAGGCAGTCAGTTTTACGACCCGAATGAGATAGCGATCAATAACTCGCTGTATGCGCCCGAGCACTTGGGTTCCTATCGCGGCGACTGTGCGCGCGTAATCCTTTACGATTATGTGGTGTACGGCGAAGCGGGAGGACACAAGAACGACTTCTACCTGGGCAACGCGCAACTGCTGAGCAAGTTCGGCAAAAACGGCATCTTTGAGTCGGTGGGTATTCTGCTTAAATGGCACATGCAGGATCCTTCGTCGCTGACGGAGATGGTTCGCAACGACGGTGCGCAGGTCTATCAGGGCAACCGCAACCCCTTCATCGACTATCCGGAACTGGCGATTCAGATGCTGAAGGACAAAGTGACGACCTATAAAGTGACCGTCACGGGCGCAGAGATGTGGCCGGCCTATTCGCTCACGCTCAACACCGGATTTATCTCGTACATGGGCACGAAAAACTCGCGTCCCGCAGAAGTGACCGTCACCGGCGCGACCAGTACCTACGACAAGGTTTCCGGCCGGCTCACGATCACGAACGTCAAAGGGGAAGTGAAGATCTCCGTGGCTTCTACACAGGCCCTGGAAATGACCGAAGACGGACAAAAAGCAATCAAGACCATCCACAACGGACAAATAGTCATCATCAAGAATGGCAAAGCGTATTCTATTCTCGGCACTCCTGTTGGCGATATTCGTTAACGGCGTGTCGGCAGGCACGAACCTGCAGGTATTCTACGACTTCGGTAGCGCAGGAACGGTTTGCGAGAACAAACGTTCGAATCGCGTGACGACCACTATCGAACTCTTCTACCCCGACCCGTGGGGTACGACTTTTGCGTTCGTGGACCTCGACTATAACATCAACCCCATCGACCCGCAGAACACGCCCTTTATGAGTTATGCGGAGTTCGCGCGATGCCTTAATTTCTGGCAGCAGACGAAGGCGAAGGACCTGAGTGTCCAAGTGGAGTACAACGGCGGTTTGGGTATTTTCAAAGACGCCGAAGGCGGCATCCGCGGCTACGGCATCAACCACGCCGCGCTCGTGGGTCTGAACTACTGCCTGCACACCGCCGATTACAAGAATATTTTCAATCTCGAACTGCTCTATAAATACATCGTCGATCCGGATAACGGCACGAAGAACCAAGCGCCGATCCAATTCACCTTCGTCTGGGGCTGCGATGATTTCTGCACGGCGCCGGGCCTGCGTTTCTCGGGTTTCCTGGATATCTGGGGTCAGCGTTTCGGCGGCCAACAATCGTTTGTAATCCTCACCGAGCCGCAACTGTGGTATAACGTCGGCCGGTGGTTCAAATGCCCGAACCTCAATATCGGCACGGAGATTGAATTCAGTTATAACTTCAACGGCGGGACGCCGGGTACGGGATTCATGTGCAATCCCTGTTTAGGTATTAAATGGACTTTTGACTAAATGCTGTTTATTTTTATCGTCATCGCAATCTTTGCGGTCGCTCTCACTCGTAAGATTCCGTTCAAAGAACGGATCACTATCTTCTCTCGTGGCGCAGGTAACACGAACCTGCTGCTGATGGTATGGATCTTCATGCTCGCCGGCGCTTTTGCCGCGAGCGCGAAAGAGATGGGAGCGGCGGGAGCGATGGTCGATCTGACGCTGCATTTCCTGCCGGCGAAATTCGCCTTGACGGGTCTGTTCTTAGCGGCTTGTGTCACGTCCCTTTGTATGGGTACCTCGGTCGGCACGATCGTGGCCTTGATGCCTATTGCCGCAGGGCTGGCGGAACGCACGGAGATGGCTTTGCCGATGGTCGCCGCAGCCGTTGTAGGCGGTGCGTTCTTCGGCGACAACCTCAGCTTCATCAGCGACACGACGATCGTCGCCACGCAGTCGCAGGGTTGCCAACTGAGCGATAAGTTCCGCTATAACGTACGCATGGTCATGCCGGCGGCCTTGATTGTCGCGGTGGCCTATGTCTTCCTTGGCGGCGAAGCCGCAGATATCACCGCGACCGGCGCTATCGAATGGTGGAAAGTGCTACCCTACCTCGCCGTCCTTATCTGCGCAGCCTGCGGCATCAATGTGCTGGTCGTCCTCACGGCCGGAAATATCCTCACCTGCCTCACGGGCATCCTCGACGGCAGTTATGACCTGATGGGATGGATCGGCAGCGCCTCGCAAGGTATCATGGGAATGAGCGAATTGATCCTTATCTCGATGCTCGCCGGCGGTATCTTCGCTATCTTCAGTTATGTCGGTGGACTCGACTTCATCATCGACCGCATGACACGGCATATCAAGGGCCGCGCAGGCGCCGAATGGAGCATCTGCGGACTCGTCGCATTCGCTAATATCTGCACGGCGAACAACACGATCGCTATCCTCTCCGTCGGCGATATCGCCAAGCGCGTCGCGGAGCAGTTCGACATAGACCCGCGCCGCAGCGCGAGCCTGCTGGACACCACCAGTTGCTGCGTGCAAGGCATTCTGCCTTATGGCGCCCAGCTGCTCATGGCGAGCGGCCTTGCCGGCATCTCCGCGATCTCCATCGTCCCCTATCTCTTCTACCCTGCCCTCCTCGGCCTCGCCGTCATTGTAACCATCCTTTTTCAACGCAAAACAAAATGATGCAAACAGAACACGCTATAAAACTGGTCAAAGACACCTTCCAACAAGAGTTATCTTCCGCCCTGCGCCTTCGCCGCGTCACTGCGCCTCTCTTCGTAGAGTCCGGACATGGCCTGAATGACGACCTGACGGGAGTGGAGAAACCGATCACTTTCTTCGTGCCGGAACTCAACCGCACCTGTGAGATCGTCCACTCGCTCGCCAAGTGGAAGCGAATGAAGTTATGGCGCATCGACGCCCAACCCGGCTACGGCATCTACACCGACATGAACGCCATCCGCACGTTCGAGACCCCGGACGACATCCATAGCCTTTATGTGGACCAGTGGGACTGGGAGAAAGTGCTCACGGCCTTCGATCGTACGCGCGAGTACTTACGCGCAACCGTACGCGATATCTATAAGGTGCTCAAGAATGTCGAATATGTGGTATGCGAGCGCTATCCGGAACTCAAACCTTTCCTGCCTGACGCAATCACTTTCATCGACTCCGAAGACCTGTTGCAACGCTACCCCGACCTCTCCGCCAAGGAGCGCGAGAACGCGATATGCCAACAGTTCGGAGCCGTGTTTATCGAAGGCATCGGCGCACCGCTCTCGAACGGTCAGCCGCATGACAGCCGCGCCGCCGACTACGACGATTGGTCGCTTAACGGCGACATCCTTATCTGGTATCCGATCCTGAACAAAGCCATCGAACTCTCGTCCATGGGAATCCGCGTGGACGCAAAATCGATGGAGCGCCAGTTAGCCGCAGCGGGACATAGCGATTGGTCGCAACTCGACTACCACAAAGCGGTTCTGACCAACACTTTACCGCTCACGATCGGCGGCGGTATCGGTCAGTCGCGACTCTGTATGACGCTTCTCCACAAACAGCATATCGGCGAAGTCCAAGTGAGCGAATGGTCCGCCGACGAACTCGCCCGCTGTGCCCGAAACGGCATCACACTCCTGCAATAAAACAGGACATTTTTTGCATTTTTATTGCCCACTTACGCTAACTCTCTAGTATTATATACTATGTATATAATACAAACGAAAACGCGTGCAAAATTTAGTGCGTGATAAGTGCGTCATAAGTGCGTCATAAGTACGCGGTAAGTGCGAGATTATAGGGGTCCGAACGGGGTATTTTGCTACCCCTTTGCTGCTTTTTGCTACCTTCTGCCATCTTTCGATACTTGTAATGAACCCCAAAAGTTTTGTGTTCAACTTTTGGGGTCACCTCACAACCGGCAGCTTTTTTTATTGGTGTTGCTCGCGGAGCAGATCGTTCACCGTTTTCACGGGGTTGAAGGTCGAGATGGGCACTTCTACGAAGATCGTGTTCCAACGGCTCATTGCGCCGTTCCATAGACCCGGTAACTCGAGCGCTAGGAGTTCCTTGCCGTCCTTCGATTTATTGGAAATGAAGCCCGTTTGAGGATCTACGTACTTCGGCAGGTCGAACGGTTTGCCTTCGAAATCGCGAATAGCGCATACCAAATCCACCGGATTGAAGTGAGTCGATTGTTTCATCAGTTCCGGATTGCTGATCTGCGTGGACTCAAGAATCTGGCAACTGATCGAACCGTCGGCCTCACGAACGAGGAACGGACCGCCGCCGGGCTCACCCGTGTTCTTCACTACGCCGCATACGCGGATAGGACGGTTCAGTTTAGCGCGCTCTTCGTCACTCAGGTTCGGATCCTTCAGCGCCTCGAAGATACGTTTCTGCTCAGTCACCAACACACCCGCGAGGATCTGTTTGTAACGAACGGTGTCTTTCTTCAAGCGGTCGGGCACTACGTTGTCGATATTCTTGATGAATACGATGTCGGCATCCTGCTGGTTGAGGTTCTCGATGAGCGCACCGTGACCTCCCGGACGGAACAACAACTTACCGTCTTTCGTGCGGAACGGCGTGCCGTCGGGATTGGCAGCAAGGGTATCCGTACTCGGCAACTGCTCGCTGAAGGTCACGTCGTATTTCACTTCATACTTATCCTCGAATTTCTTGAGGTTATCGGCGATATGCTGACGGAAGAGCGGCAGGTGATCATGGCTCACCGTGAAATGCAGATACACTTTCGCCTTTTCGCCCTTCGCCTCTTCGCCTTTGCAATACAACGCTCCTTCTACCAAGTGCTCCAACGCAGGCGTACGCGCGCCGTCGCGGTATTTATGGAACAGGAGCAAACCCTTCGGCAGATCGCCGTAGTGCATGTCTTGCAGCAGGAAACGCACCGCTTCCTGACCTTCTTTGCCTGCGAGTTGAGGGCCGAACGCAAAGCAGTCTTTATGCGCTAAGAAATCCTGAATGAACGGTGTCTCAATGCCGTCCTCAAGGTACTGGAAGAGGTTCTTGAACATACGACTGGCCGCACCCGAAGCGGGGACGAACTTCAGGATCTTATGTCCCTCTTTGAGGTACTCTTGCCAAGCAGCGATGTACTCCTCCTGCTCCGCGCGTTTCGGGGCGAGGATGCCCTTCTTCGTCGATGCCGGTGCTACGATGTCCAACTCCGGAAAACCGTTTCGGAAGCACGCTAACTGTTGCTCCGCTTTCTCCAAGGAAATGCCTTTCGCTTGCAGTTGCTCAAGGTCTTGTGCAGTGAAATTACTCATGGTTTATATGGTTAAAAATGATTTTGCGCTGCAAAGGTACAAAAAAATCTCATTGTATGCAAGAATTTTTCATAAAAATTCAAAATTATTTGCATAATTCCAAAAAATATCGTATCTTTGCGGCGCATTTAGTAGGTGTCCAAAAAGCGGCGCGTCGTTAACAACCATAAAAACAATATACTTATGAGAAAAATCTTCTTCTTAGCATTCACAGCATTAATGCTGTCTATGATGAGCTTTGCTCAAGAGCGTATTATGGTCATCTCAGACCCGCACGTCATTCCGCAAACGGAGATTGACAAGCAAGGCCAAGAAAATTTTAACAATTACATGAAGACCCAACGTAAGATGTTGGAGCACAGTGAACCTATTTGGCATGCCTTGTTAGACACCGCTTTGAAATACAAACCGGATTTGGTACTCATCCCCGGTGACTTGACCAAGGATGGTGAGGCAGCGTCTCACGACACCGTTGCCGCCGGTATTCACCGTTTGGAAGCAGCCGGTATCCCTGTGCTGGTTATCCCCGGCAACCATGATATCCCCGCTTCGAATAGCTGGAAGGCCCACTATTCGGGAACGTTCAAAAACACAGTGTCCGAAGATGCCGGTTCGTATTCGTTTGCATCGGAGCCTCTTCCCGGAGTGACGGTTCTCGGTATCGACGGTTCGGACGGAAAAGCTTCCGTTGGTAAATTATCCGCATCTACGTTAGCATGGGTTGAAGCGCAGGCGAAAGCCGCAAAAGCCAAGGGCAACACGGTCATCGCAATGACGCACTGGCAGATTCTGGAGCATTTTGACGGCTTGGCGTCCATCGAGCCTGCCAGCCGTTTTGAGAAACCGGACGAGTTGCGTGATCTACTCATGCATAATGGTGTACACCTCGTGCTCACCGGTCACTTCCACGTAAGCGGTATCACCACGTTCCGTGACACAACCGGTCTGACGCAAGACAGCCTCGTAGAGATTACTACCGGTTCGCCGATCACTTATCCGTGTCCTTATCGTTGGATGACGCTCTCCAAAGACCGCAAGTCTATCGAAGTAACGACCGAGTATATCAACTCCTTACCCGGCATCGCGGATGATTTAAACACCTATAGCCGCGAGTGGATGAGAGAGCACACGGCGAATTTGATTCCTTCTCTCGCTCACAGATTCTGGGGAAAGATTTTGGATCAATGGGACGAAAAAGTCGCTCCTATGGTTGGATCATCCATGGCGGCAATGTTTAAAATGGCTTTACCGCAGACCGATGCAGAGCAGGCAGAGGTTACAGCGACATATATAAGCGAACCTGCTATCAATCTGTATCTTTTCTATTCCGAAGCCAGCGAGGCTCGCCACCCGGAAGAAGGTCAAGAACATGCCGAAGCGTTCAAGCAAGGCATGATCGATATGCTGACGAATGTTTTGGGATGGGATTTTATAGCAGAAGAATGCTATGATGTTATGAAAGAGGATGTAGAAGAGCCTGTTCAGTCTCTCGTACAAGACAAAACCTTGGCCAAGACTAAACATGCGGATGTTACGGATGACTTGGATTTGCTGTTGGGTACGCGCAGTAGCTCTGCCATCTATGCAGTCAACAATATTGGATGGGAAAAAGTGTACGCGTATGTTTTGTGCAAGGTAGGCGGTAAGACTTATCCGTACAAACCTTGGCCGGGCGTTGAGATAAATCAAGCGCAGAGCGCTGATAATATCTTTGCGTTTGAGTTCCCGCAAGACTATGACCGGGTTATCTTCAACAACGGTACACTCCAAACGGGCGAACTGACATGGAAAGAGTCAAAACCTTACTTCGTGCTGAGTGAAAAGAAAGACGGCGAAGGACACTACCAAGGGAAATGGGTGACGCAAAGTGATATTGCTGCAGCCAAGGCTGTGGACGACAAGATAGACAAAATCGGAACCGTTACCGACGCTTCGAAAGCACTCATCGATGCTGCCCGGGCTGCGTACAACGCACTGACCGCTGATCAGAAAGCACTGGTTACAAAACTCGCTACTCTCGAAGCTGCTGAGAAAAAGTATGCTGACATAGCGGCAGCAAAGGATGTGGACGAGAAGATTAACAAAATCGGAACCGTTAAGCTTACCGACGCTTCGAAAGCACTCATCGATGCTGCCCGGGCTGCGTACAACGCACTGACCGCTGATCAGAAAGCACTCGTTACCAAACTCGCTACACTCGAGGCTGCTGAGAAAAAGTATGCTGATTTAGTGGCTGCCAATGATGTGGACGAGAAGATAAACAAAATCGGAACCGTTAAGCTTACCGACGCTTCGAAAGCACTCATCGATGCTGCCCGGGCTGCGTACAACGC